>NHDJ01000099.1 GCA_002167265.1 Verrucomicrobia bacterium TMED56
TCCCTGTAAAAACGAGGAAAGTAACCTCGCCCGTTGCTTAAAATCTCTACTCTGGGTCGGAGAAACTTTTGTAGTAGATTCCCAAAGTACCGATCGGACAATTGAAATCGCTGAAGAATTTGATGCTCAAGTTATTCAATTCAACTACACTGGAGGCTGGCCTAAGAAAAAAAATTGGGCATTAGAGAATCTTCCCTTTTCTTATGAATGGGTGTTAATTTTAGATGCGGACGAATGCCTTCCCCCTCAAGCGGAAGAAGAAATTCGAGCCATTGTTACAAATGATGAAATTGAGCATTCAGGGTATTGGATAAATCGGCGTTACTTCTTTTTAGGAAAGCCTCTCAGGCATGCTTATTTCCCTAATTGGAACCTCCGGCTTTTTAAACACAAGTTTGGACGCTATGAAAAGATCACTGATTTAACGACCGGGAGTGGAGACCATGAAATTCATGAGCATGTATTGGTGCAGGGATCGACTGGCAAGTTAAACTCGATTATGGATCACCATGCCTTTCCAACAATTGAAAGCTTCGTTGAAAAGCACAACCGTTATTCGAATTGGGAAGCAGTGGTGGAAAACTCTGCACAAGAAGATAGTTCCACTCTTCAACATGAAGCGGTCAAAAGTAAGAGAATATTACGAAAAGTTTTTCGTAGGCTTCCCTTTCGACCAACTCTTCGTTTTCTTTATGTGTATCTGTGGCAAGGTGGTATTCTTGATGGATGGAGAGGTTATATCTTCGCAAGACTTCACGGACAATACGAATTTTTATCTGCTGCTAAAGCTAAGGCTTCTTCACTTAGCAGAAAAGAGCCGGGGAAGACATCGATTTGACTTTGATAATTTCTCACCATTAAAATCAAGCAACAGTTCACAATGGTAAAAAGATGGTCGCTCCCATCCCATGGCATCAAACAAAAGACATTGTCGGGCGCTGGATAGTAAAAGATCTTCGCCCCGTACAACCTCGGTGATGTTCATAAAGTAATCATCTACCACAGTTGCAAGTTCATAGGCGGCAAAACCGTCTTTTCGCCAAACTAAAAAGTCGGACAAATCTGTTCCAACATGGAAAGATTGTTCGGCTTTTTTTGCGTCCAAAAACTCAACAGTTGTTCCCCACGGCGTACGAAAGCGCCAGTTCACGGATCCAGGGAATTCGGAAACTTGGTAATCATTTTCTTTGGGCCGAAATTCTTTAGGAAACAAAAACTCCCTTTTGGGGGAATCCATTACACCCACCAAACTTATTTCTTTTCGGGTTTTAGAGCAGGGATATATCATTCCTTTTTTAAGTAGATACTTCAATGCATCAATATACAAATGAGAACGCTTACTTTGCTCATAGGGAGCATTAGGACCTTTAACATCTGGTCCTTCATCCCAGTCTAAGCCCATTTTCTTGATGTCTTCGACAGATGCAGTGGCGTAATTTTGAGTGCAACGAGCAGTATCAATATCATCCATGCGAAAAATTAATTTCCCATTATGCTCTCTAGCCCTTTGCCAAGCCTTACGGAATGTACGGATGTGACCTTCATGCAAATAACCCGAAGGTGTTGGAGCAAGTCTTCCACAATATTGATTATGTTCTTTGTCCTCGCCCATTTATCAAAAGTAAGCTTTAGCTTGTTAGCAAGAATATGAGAAGAAGAATATTCTACAAAAAAATCAAAGAATGAATTTCACAGAATTAGGTCTCAGCCAAGAATTATTACACGCAATCAAAGAATCTGGATATGAAGAGCCTACGCCTATTCAAAAAATGGCTATCCCTCCAATTTTAGCAGGGAGGGACTTGGTTGGTTCTGCTCAGACGGGAACAGGAAAAACCGCCGCATTTGCTCTACCTAGCTTACATCGTTTAAAAGAGCATGGATCGTGCCGAGCCTTAGCCTTAGCACCGACACGAGAACTAGCTATTCAAATCGAGGAAAATTTCTGCAAGTATGGAAAGCAAATGAATTTAAGAATGGCCCTGCTTTATGGAGGAGTTAAATACGGAAAGCAACTCGAACAACTTAGAAATGAACCGGATATTATCGTTGCCACCCCTGGAAGACTCTTGGACCATCTTGGGCAAGGAAATTTACATTTGAATAAGATCGAGATTTTGATCCTTGATGAAGTAGACCGAATGCTTGACATGGGATTTGTAGAAGATGTAACTCGAATCATTCAAAAAACACCCAAATCCAGACAGACTCTTTTCTTTTCTGCAACCATCCCAGACTCAGTGAGGAGACTTTCTAAATGGGCACTGCACAAACCTGCCGAAGCCAAAATAGATATTAAGATTTCTGCTGCAGATACAGTTAGTCATGCTCTTTACCCCGTTCCAGCAATACAGAAGTTCGACCTGCTAATTTCTCTGCTTGAGAGTATTAAATTTGAAAACCTTATTATATTTTTTCAAACAAGGAGAGGAACCGATAAGATAAGTCAATGGCTGACTGAACATGGTCAAACCGTTCGCGTACTTCATTCCGATTTGAAACAAAGAGACCGCATGAAAGCTTTGGAGGATTTCAAAGCTGGAAATGTCAAAATCTTATGTGCAACTGATGTCGCATCCCGTGGACTAGATATTTCAAATGTCACTCATGTGATCAATTATGATGTGCCACAGCACTCAGAGGACTATGTGCACCGAATCGGTAGAACAGGCAGAGCAAGGACAGAAGGAGAAGCATTTACACTTTGTAAACCAGAAGAACTATCCCTTGTTGATTCAATAGAAAAGCTCTTGGGTAATCCTTTACCTAGAAAATTTATTGAAGATTTTGCTTATCGGGATGAACCTGCCAGCCTTGCACCAGCTGCACCACAGGTTTCAAAGAAGAGAAACAGAGGCTTTGGAAAACAAGTTTCTTTTGGCGGAAGAAGGAGAAGGTAAATTTCAAATAGCTTACGACTACTTTATCAAAAGCAAGCTGCATTTAAACAAACCAAATTAAGCCTATTGTTTTTCTGTATTTGTAGAAATTTCGTGAGTAGTGGTAGATCTAACTCTTTCAACCTTGTTTGGCATGTCGAGTATGGATCGAACAGGCATAGTGACCACTTGGGTGCAAGAAGACAAAAAAGTTGCAGACAACAATACTAAAAAGTATTTGATCATTAGTTTTTCTTAATGAATTCCAAACCTTTAGCAACAACCATTTCTATTAGTACTTCATTAATTCTATGATAGCAANCATACGCTTCGAAAGCTCCTATGAATGGATNCTGTATCTATTACCATTGGTTGCCGCACTGATTGGATGGTTTACCAATTATATAGCTGTAAAAATGCTATTTCACCCCAAAAACCCCAAGGGGTTTTTATTCGTTAAAATCCAAGGAGTGTTTCCCAAAAGGCAAAAAGCTCTTGCACAAAAATTGGGAGATTTAGTTGCAGAAGAATTATTTTCTGTTTCTGATGTGGCATCAAAAATTAAAGAATTTGCAACAAGCGAAGAAGCAATGAATGAGGTTGGTGAAAGGATTGAAAAGACCATTAGAAATAAATTGGTTAAAACTTTCCCTATGCTCGCGATGTTTTTGAGCGATGAAATGGTTGAAAAGGTGACAAAACTTTTTCAATGTGAACTTCAGGACTTTCTTGCAGAATCTGCAGCAGGTCTTGGAAATAAACTTGAGGAAAATTTGGATATTAAGGAAATGGTAAAAGAAANAGTAAATGGTTTTTCTTCAGAAAAGTTGGAATCACTTCTCAACCAACTCATGAAAAAAGAATTTANATTTATCGAAATAATTGGTGCATTTATTGGATTTGTAATTGGTTGNTTNCAAGTTGGATTAACTATCTTAGCCAGATGACAAAGAGTCGGATTACAATTGCCAAAACGGGCACATAATTNCAATTTTTATAAAAGTGTTTTCCACAACTGAAATACCTTGGGACAAAACACTGGAACTATGGACCCAAACCAGTCTTAGAAATCAATGGCTTTGCTTAATAGCCGTTGGCATAATTTCAATCCTTTTTTCCAAATTACTTATTTGGTCTTTAAGGAAAAAGCTCCATAAGATTAGTGGTATTCCATGGCGAGATAAAGTAAGCTCGCATGTATATCGTTTGATTCCTCCAATTTCTTTTCTTTTATTCTCCCTGCTTGGACTTTCCTTATTTAGATCTCTAAACTTAAATTCTGCTAACTTTCTTCAACCTGGGGTTAATGTTGGGTTAGCTTGGCTAGTTTACCGACTTATAAGTATTTTCATAAGAAACCAGGTTTGGTTGCGCACAACAGCGACCATACTTTTAGGACTCGCAGTNTTGCAAAGTTTTGGCGTTCTAAGTGCAAGCTTAGAAATTTTGGATTTGGTGGCGTTCAATCTCGGAGAGCGCAGAATATCTATCCTAAACCTTATCAACGGTGTAGGGGTTTTACTTTTTTTACTTTGGGGAAGCACAATGATCGGTTCTGCAACAGAGAAAAAAATTCGTCAACTACCCCATTTACCGCCCTCTCTGCAAGTTTTGCTTACCAAAGTGCTAAGAACTCTTTTAATTGCNATCAGCTTTGCAATTGCTCTTTCAACAATCGGTCTGGATTTGTCATCGTTTGCGATTCTTGGTGGAGCGATTGGGGTAGGAATNGGGTTTGGTCTTCAAAAAGTAGTTTCTAATCTTGTTAGTGGTTTGATCCTCCTAGTGGATCGCTCCATAAAACCAGGTGATGTAATTGAAATCGATGGTACTTATGGGTGGATAAATTCTCTTCGTGCAAGATACGCCTCGGTTATTACAAGAGATGGAAAGGAACACCTCATTCCAAATGAAGATTTGATTACAAATCGAGTGATCAACTGGTCATTTAGTGACCGGAATGTAAGGGTAAGATTACCCATTGGTATTTCTTATGAAGCCAACCCAAGACAAGCAATCCAACTTTGCCTTGAGTCAGCAAAAGCATGCTCTCGAACGCTTCAAGAACCTGAACCCAAATGCCTANTTAGAGGTTTTGGAGAAAACTCCATTGATTTAGAACTAAGGTTTTGGATAGATGATCCATCAAACGGGGTAGGTAATATTCGCAGTGANGTCCTGCTGGGCATTTGGGATCGTTTTAAAGATAATAAAATCAATATTCCATTTCCACAACGTGACATCAGGATTATTGATAATGAACGTCCCAAGCAGATTTTTGAGAATAAATAGATTCGTCCTCATAAATGAAGCTATCCAAAGCTTGCAAAGAAAACCAAATAAGGTTTTAATNGAATGCTTTTATTATGCTACAGCCTAACAGTTTTAAATTTTCTGAAATAATAGCAATGGCACCTCCAGCAGGCGAATCTGGTGGAGGTCTTATGGGTTTTCTGCCCATGATTCTTATTTTTGTTGCCTTTTATTTCCTTCTCATTGCACCTCAACGCAAAAAGCAAAAGCAACATCAAAAAATGATCAATGCTCTNGAAAAAGGGGATAATGTAAAAACCATTGGTGGTGTTTTCGGTACCGTTACCGGAGTCAAGGATGACCGTGTTGTCATTCGAATAGCTGAAAATGTAAAGGTCGAAGTGGCTAAAGACGCTGTTTCCGCCAAGGTATAATAGAAATTTACAATATTGTTCCTTGGGTAGGAACTAAATTTAATAGCCATGAATAAAAATCAAGTTTGGAAGCTTTTTTTCATCCTCCTAGTTTTAATTGTAAGTTTTGGATTAATTTCTCCATTTGAAGACCAAGAAATAGGAAGTTATGCTTCAAACCAAGTAACTTCAGAAGCCAATTCGTCTGATCATGTTGGTTATGAAACTTTTGCTGAAGTAATTGATAACATTAGAGCTCAGAATCCTGATGGCGAATCGATCGAGTATAAAGATCTCCTTGATTTCGGTACTAGAAACCGTCTTGATTATTCTGCCTACTTCGAACCTCCCAAAGGAGTATTTGGAACTGTTGCTTCACGCTTAATTCCATACGCTGTAAAACCCGGCGTCAGAGCTGGTCATATCAAGGATCGAGAAAAGCGGAATGAATTTGTTTTAAGATCTTTACTTAAAGGTTCCCAGCAAGCTATTAAAAAAGGCTTAGATTTNCGTGGTGGAGTGGCATTCACCATGGAAGTAACTGATTTAAACGAATCCCAAATTGAAGGTCCTTCCGGTGCATCTCCCATGGANAAAGTTGTTGAAATTATGAGCGACCGACTCAATGCATTTGGAGTAGCGGAAACTTTAGTTAGAAAAAAGGGTGATCGATCAATCGAAATTCAAATTCCCGACCGAACCACAAAACAAGACCCTGGTATGGTTGATGACCTGCAAAAACCTGCCAAGTTGGAATTTCGTAAAGTGAATGTTAATTCTAACTTTGCACCTCCAACTGAAGTAGGTGAAACCAGACCAGATGAAGAGGGAATCCCCTATGTGGCAATGCTTCGAAGTGATGCTGATCCCAATGAAAGACCCATCTGGGTGCAAAGGCTCTGGTCTGCTGATGGTGAAATAATCGAAGAGGCAAGTCCCCGACAAGATCAAATGGGAGGCTGGGAAGTTGGACTAGACTTCACGACAGAAGGTGCCGAGATCTTTTCTAATTTNACCAATGAAGTCGCTCAAATGTCAGATCCAGTAACGGGCCAACCCGGAAGAATGGCAATTGTTTTAGACGGTCAGCTTGAAAGTGCTCCATCTGTGAGGCAACGTATTGACGGTGGTAGTGCCGTAATCGAAGGAAATTTCAATTACCGAGAAGCCAAAATGCTCTCCGANATCCTTAATAACCCACTTAAAGTTTCACTAACTATAGGTGAGAAATACGAGGTATCACCTACCCTAGCAGAAGGGGCATTAAGCACAAGTCTACAAGCCTGTCTTATAGGTGCANTATTAGTGTTTGCTTTCATGGTAACATACTACAAATCAGGCGGTTTCGTAGCNGTTTTCTCGGTCGGTATAAATGTACTCCTGGTNGTTGCATTTCTTGCTGGAGTTTTTAACGCGACCTTTACTTTACCAGGTATGGCTGCATTAGTTTTGACTATCGGGATGGCAGTTGATGCAAATATTTTAATTTTCGAACGGATTCGCGAAGAATTGAAATCTGGTAAAAGCTCTGAAAACGCTTTAACTGGGGGATATGAAAAAGCATTCTCTACAATTATTGATGCAAACATAACCACATTAATTACCGCATGCATTCTAATTTGGTTAGGCACTGGTCCGGTCAAAGGCTTTGGCATTACCCTTGCCATAGGCATCACAACCTCAGTCTTTTGTGCCCTTTTCATAAGCCGATTGCTTTTATCAATACTAATCTCCATAGGTATTCAAAATCTTATTAGCCTATCAAAAATCAATAAGAGTGAGCCAAAGCCAAATATTGACTTCCATAAATACCGAAAATTCGCCTTTTTGTTTTCTTGGATAATCGTAGCGGTAGGTATTGCCTCAGTTTATTNCAATAAGGATCAAATCCTTGGGATTGACTTTCGGGGAGGTGAAGAAACCATAGTTTCTTTTTCTGAATCTATTGACACGGACAAAATTGATGAGGCACTTTCGAACGAAACTGCATTGGGTGAAGTTCAACATGTCTATCGCTCCGAAGTAGGTTCAGGTGAAGGTGCCTCTCGCTTAGTTCTGCAAAGTGAGGTGGGGAAAGGAAGAGAAGTCCTAAGTTTTCTTCAAGAAAAGTTTCCCAACGCACAACTCAATGAAGAAGGCTTAAGTAATATTGGTGCATCTGTTAGTAAACAAATTTCCAATGATGCTATTACTTCGGTGTTGGTAGCCCTCTTGGGAATTTTATTTTATGTGGCGATTCGGTTCGAGATGGGTTACGCAATTGGGGCTGTCGTTGCAACTGTTCACGACATACTCATGACAGTTGGTCTCTTTGTACTTCTTGGATTTATATCTGGCGGAACGATTTGCTCAGGGCAGTTTACTGCACCAATGATCGCTTCCATCCTAATGATTGTTGGGTATTCGATTAATGATACAATCGTTGTTTTTGACCGAATCCGTGAAGAACTGGAGCTTAATCCGGTTACGAATCTGAGAAAAATAATTCTAATTGCAATTAATCGAGTTCTCTCCAGATCTATTATTACTAGCTTTACAACTTTGCTTGCTGCATTGTCACTGTGGATTTTTGGTGCTGGTATCATTAATGACTTTGCATTTATTTTTGTCATTGGAATATTGACTGGAACCTTTTCATCAATTTTCATAGCCAGCCCTATATTCTACTGGTGGCATAAAGGTGACCGGAAACATGTTGAAGAAGGTGAATTCATTCCAAAATACGATTGGCAAACCTCAACTTCTAAGTAATTTTTAGCTCCAAAATACCCTTACTTTCTCCTATGATTTGGCAAGAAAGACTTGCCGATAAAGGCATTATTTCCCAACTATCTAACGATCTTTCGGTTTCGTTTTTTTTGGCTAAACTATTAGCGGCAAGGGGATTTTCTAATCACGCAGAGGCGGAAAGCTTTTTAAGACCTAAACTGGCTCATTTACAAGACCCTTTTGATATTGAAAACATGCAAAGAGCGGTTTCCAAGATTATTAAATCAATTGATGAACAACAGGCAATACTACTAGTCGGCGATTATGATGTAGATGGCATATCATCAGTCGCAATTGTCCAGCAAATTATTTCTAAACTAGGAGGCAATGTCTCTTTTGTTATACCTAGGAGGAAAGATGAGGGGTATGGTTTAAGTAAGGCAGTATTGTCGCGGGGGCTAGAAAACAAGAAATATAGTCTAGTAATAGCCTTAGATTGTGGGACAAATTCCAAAGAAGAGGCTGACTTCTTGGAAAACCAAAAAATAGACCTAATCGTCGTTGATCACCATCAATCCAAGGGAGATTTATCTTCATTTCCAATTTTTCTCAATCCTCACTTAGGCAAAGATTATGAAGTTCCATGGCTAAATCTTTGTACTACTGGATTAGCATTTAAATTGTCTCACGCATTAGTTAAAGCACTCAGGAATGAAGGCAATGAAATTGCTTTAAAAATTAGCATGAAACAATTTCTTCCTTTATCTGCACTTGGAACACTTGCTGACCTTGTACCACTGAAAAATGAAAATCGTATTCTTGCTAAATTTGGGCTTAAGCACTTGGGAAACAATCCAAGCCCTGGTATTGAAGCAATCTTCGAGGAAAGTAAAATAATCAAAACCACAAATCTTGAAAGTGAAGATGTCACTTTTAAGATTGCACCTATGATTAATGCTTGCGGTAGATTGGATGACCCAGGGGTTGCCACATCATTGCTTCTGGAGAATGATCCCAAAAAATGTAAACTATTGGCTCGTAAAATGAGCACATATAATTCTGAGAGAAGAGCTATTGAAGCAATGCTCACAGACGAAGCCGTTAAGTTAGCTGAAGATGAGTTCTGTGAAGAACCAGCAATAGTAGCATGCGGAAAAGGAAAATTCTGGAACCCTGGAGTCGTTGGCATTGTTGCTGGTAAACTTGCAAATTCCATGAGGAAGCCATGTTTAGTTTTAGCCAAAACTGAAGAGGACGAATATCGAGGTTCAGGAAGAGGGGCAAAAGGGATAAACCTTGTCAATGCATTAGCAGAATGCGAGGAAAACTTGGAACATTGGGGTGGACACCCTGTCGCAGTGGGGTTAACTGTGAAAAAAGGTCAGCTCAAAAATTTTAAAAAAAGTTTTTTAAGAGCTATAAAGAAGCAAGCTGAACTGAACGATTTGGTACAATATCTGAAAATTGATGCCTTCGTTGAACTTAAAGATATTAACAATACTTTGCTTGAAGAAATCAATCAACTCTCCCCCTTCGGTCAGGGAAATCACGAGCCCATTTTAGCAATTCAAAAAATCAAACTTGCAGAAAAGCCAAGAAAGGTAGGTTCCGGTGAACATTTTCAGTTTGGAATTAAAAGTATGGGACAAATCATTTCCGGAATTGCATGGCGCATGGCTGACAATATACCACCCACTGATCAAGAAATTGATGTAGCATTTCGTTTAAGATGGAATACATGGAATCAAAGAAGGAGTTTACAGATGGTTTTGGTAGAATGGAAATTACATATTAAAACACGGAAATAAAATAGTTCAATGAATTGAATCACTGTGTGATACTAAAATTACATCAAGGATTAACTTCTTGATCAATTGTAGAAAATGCCTCCTCTACGCTCATGCGAACCTGTTCAGTTGTATCTCTATTTCTCAAGGTAACTGATCCATCGCCCTCAATGGTTTCAAAATCCACAGTTAAACCAAAAGGCACTCCGGCTTCATCAATTCTACGATACCTTCTACCAATTGCACCGGATTGATCATAAATTACATTCCAGCGCCTCATAAACATCTGATACACTTGCCTAGCTTTCTCAACAAGAGGAGGTTTATTTTTAACTAGAGGAAAAATTCCGACTTTAATTGGTGCAACTCTTGGATGAAAACGTAAAACTGTCCTTTTATCTCCCTCGACTTCATCAATTGTGTATGCCGAACATAAAACAGCTAAAAAAGTGCGGTCCACACCTAGACTCGGTTCAATGACGTGTGGTAAATACTTTTGTTTTGTGCTTTCATCGAAATACTCAAGATTCTTTCCTGAATATTGTTGATGCTGAGTTAGGTCAAAATTACCTCTCGCCGCAATTCCCTCTAATTCATGCTCACCAAATGGAAATTTAAAGGTTATGTCCGTACACGCTTTAGCATAATGTGCGAGTTTATTTTTTGGATGAATTTCTTCTCCGAGACAGTCTTCACTCAAACCGATGCTAGAAAACCAATCCATTCGAGTCTTAATCCATTCTGCATGGTATTTGGGCCATTGATCTTCATCTGGAGGAATAAAATATTCGATCTCCATCTGCTCAAACTCTCTAGAGCGGAAAATAAAATTGCGTGGGGTGATTTCATTACGAAACGCTTTTCCTATTTGTGCAATGCCAAACGGGACTTTTACCCTACCAGTATCGATTACATTTTTAAAATTAGCAAAGATCCCTTGTGCAGTTTCCGGGCGCAAATAAGAAAGAGAAGATCCATCCCGAAGTGCTCCTACATGGGTCTCAAACATCATATTAAAATCTCTTGGAGGAGTTAATGAACCTGGCTGCCCAGTTGCTGGTGAAGGAACGAGTGCTTGTTGATTGATCTCCAATTCGTCATAAGCCTTTAAAACAACAGGAGCAAGTTCGCCTTGCATGGAAGCTTTTCGCTTAATAATGTCGGCTTTTTCTTCGGCTTCTGATTGCATTTTTTCAGATTCAATTACTGAAACCCATCCTAATGATTCATTTTCAACAAGAACCTCAGCAGCAAACAATTGATCTGCCCTGTATCTCATTTTTGATTCTTTACAATCCACCATTGGGTCAGTAAATCCGTCGATGTGGCCTGACGCCTGCCAAACTTTTGGGTTCATAATAATTCCTGAATCTAGCCCTACCATATCATCCCTGCGGCGTACCATATCCTCCCACCATGCATCTTTGATGTTTTTACGAAGTTCAACGCCAAGAGGACCGTAATCGAAAAAGCCATTCAATCCCCCATAAATTTCAGATGATTGAAAAACAAACCCTCTACGTTTGGCCAACCCTACAATATCCTCTAAAAGTGAATTTTCTTTAGTCATTTATGTTAGGCTTTTATAGACTTTTGTCGAGAGGGCTCAACCCCGAAAACTCCTGAAAAATCATTTGACTAATACAATAACTTACATTCTGATTATTCGTAATGTCCTCATTTAAAAAACAATGCCGATTCTTAGTTTCTACAATTTTATTAGTTTCAGTATTGAATATCTTTTGCAGTTGTAAATATCTACCTAATCCCAAGA
>NHDJ01000100.1 GCA_002167265.1 Verrucomicrobia bacterium TMED56
ATGCCCGATCAAAGCCAAAGTGCTCGGAAAGAGATAGTAAGAGTAGGTAGAAGATAAGGGTCGAAAAACCTACCAATAGATACTGAATAGGATGGACCTGTGCCTTCTGCAGGATTTCGGTGAAGAAGAAAGAAGCGAATCCAAAAACCAAAAAGAGAATCGCATACTTGGCCATTCGGGTTGTCTTTTGATAGACATCATTGGGCATGTAGAACTTAACGCCAAAGGCAAAATCACCGAGGATATTGGCAGGACCGGCAAAGAGTTGACCGTTTTTCCAGTTTGTCCCACTGTTGGAAGAAGGTAAAGTCCCCGTCCATGCATGGGGAATGGAACGGTTTAAATGCAATACTTTCCAGGATGCTGAAAATCCATCCGTTCCGATCTTTTTATTCAACGGGAGAAAAGCACCGTCAAAACTTGGCGATATCCATGGGGATTGTATGTTTACATTTGTGGTTTTCCCCAACGGAGAAAAAGCCAGGGATGAACTTCCATCCAAGTGTAATTCGAGATCAAATACCATCGGTCCGTCTTGCTCGCTAAGGTTTACCAAACTGCTAATCCCGGAATTTAGCACCTCTTGTGTTGGCAATTCCGGTTTGGCTTCAAGATTTTGCCCGAGAAAAGAAATGGAAGTATCTTCCCTAATTCCACGAACATCAGGTATGCCAAAACACAGAGATGCACGGTTCTTAAGAATATCTTGATCATCCACTCTTGCCAGTTCCCAGTCCAATAAATCAAAAGTGCCCGTTATTTTGATTTTCGATTTGTAAACCACCGTTTCGAAAATTCCCCGGTATTTTGTTTCGGGCTCCACGATTGCATTCATTTCAAGTTTGTCAGGTAAAAAATGGAGGTATTGAATTTTCCGGGTAGTTCTGGATCGGTCGGTGATCGTCTGGTAATAGGGGACCGAAAGAACCGGTCCCAGAATAGTCTGATCACGCCCCCACTTTGAGCTAATTTCCTCTGTCACTTGATTTCGGCGCTCTTCACGATCATCGATGACTACGAAAAGCGGAACCGTTAAAATTAAAAGACCAACAGTCAGAACTCCAATAACAACCAGTTTTAGAGTCAGTGAAGTTCGTAATCCGCCCCTTTGTGGGGATAGATTTGGAGAGAGGTCATTCATTAGTTATTTAATGAAGACTTATTTTATGAATGATTGAATAGTTAAAAATCAAACCCCAAACCTACTCCATATTGATGGGTGGTTAAGCCGTTGAATTCACCACTTGCTGTTATTCCGTCAAACTCATAATAAAGTATTGAGTGGAAATGATCGCTCCAACGAACTCCGATACCTGCTAATAATGAGTATTTAAATGAAGAACCTGTTTTCTTTGCTGAAAAGCCCTGAGCAATTATTTCGCTAGTTGTAAATGCAAATCCGCCTGAAAATTTTCCTCGCAAAAATATAGATTTTGTAACCTTTGGCTCAATCGCAGAAGATACATAAAAACCGTGGTGTGAATTTTCACCTGATATAGGAATAACTATATTACTTGGAGAAAAGTGATCGTTTTCGAAATTAGTGTAAAAATAACCGCCGCCGACAGACATTATTCCAAAATCATGCAGGAATTCTATGGTGATTTGCTGACCCTTTTGATAGCTGATCGGGAACCCATCATACTCGCTGGTATTAGGTATCGTGAATCCATAGTAAAAGTTGAATGAATTATTGTTCCCAAGACTTTCCTGAGGATTCGCAACTACCTCCTTATTTGTCGATGATAGCGCGTCTGCTTTGTATCGGTTTGAAGATGTGAACCGGTTCTGATATTCGAAATAGGCATTCTTAGAATCTGAAGGTTTAAAATTTGACTCGATTTTACCTGTCATTGTTTTCCCCAAAACTTTTTTAGGGAATTTCATGCTCATTGAGGAATTATTTTCAATTTCTGACCTCAAGTCTTGTGCAGCAGTTCGAGGAATCGTCAATGAGGATTCATTTAATTCGATCTCGGGATTAGTGTTTTTAGAATTTTTATTTGTAATCAACCCTTTATCAGGAAAATCAGGAATATCTTTGGATTCGTTTATCTCATCCACAATCTTATTATCAGCGTTTTTATTTCCGGTGATTTCGAATAAGTCATCTCGCAGGGTGGACATTTTTAAATCTAGGTTCTGTATGCTTTGATCAATCTCGTTTGCGGGAGACGAATCTTTAAGAGATTTTGGTGAAGATGTCCCAAGTATCTCACTAAGCCTCGATTTTTTTTGAATATTCGGGCTGGGGCGAGTGGTTGGAATATATCTTGGTGAAACCGATGATTTTCGTGATCTGGATAGAGGAAGATAGGGAGGGGAGGTGGTCGGCTGATTTTGCCTAGTTGTACGGGGTACGATTTTATTCTGAATTTCCTTTGATTCGGTTCCNGATTCTTTTTGCATGGACATAAGGCTCTTCTTTAACTTTTCGAGTTTTGCACTCATGTCTTCAACCTGTCTACCTTCTTCCTCGGATAGNTCTTGGGCGTATGAACCCATACTGGAATAGATCAAAAGAAAACTGTAGAGAATATTTTTCATCTTATAGGCCAAAAAGAATAATTTGGGATATTCGAGACTTTGCTTCCTCTTCGGGAATATTGGAATTTGCAATTATGCTAACCGCCTGTTTTTTCTGATCCCTGGGATTTGATGTAAACGATGATTGTTGTTGGTCATTTAATTGNACATCAATGTTGGGTTCAGACAGCAANTGCCAAGATTGAATAGAAAAGTCATAATANCTCTTCNGCTCTCCTTCTGACTGGATATCCAAGAATAACCAATTATTTTTCAAATCACTGTAGATGTAAGGATAAGTCTCCTCCACCGTCCAAAACCAGCCGATATTTACATGCCAGAACCAAACTCCGTTACCAGTGGATCCAAGTGTATAGATCCAACCTAAGAATTCATGAAATATCCAACCTTCTGTTGAGTCATAGTATGAACCAAACCATTTTGAAGTATACCACTGAGGAACTTTTGAATTAATTGGAAAACTTACAGCAACTGCCCCTTTTTCCGTCGGTTCAAACGGAATATTTGTCGATTCAGTAAATTGTAAACTGTTAACAATCTTTCTTGCCTCATCGATGGTCATAGTTCCGTTGTCAGACTCGAAAAGAAAAGATACATGTAACCAAGTTTGGTATGGGTCCATCGCAAATGAAGTACTTTGTAATACTTTTGGACCTTGTAAATGAAACTTATAAATGGAACGCAGGGTGGATGATGAGCTTACTTGCTTCGCTTCCCAAAATAAAACATCATATCCATGGGTGGAGGTAAATTCTGAGATAAGTAATTCACCTGTCAAATTCATGTCGTCATCGGTGAAGTTGTACAAATCGTCATTTACAATGTGCTGCAAATTGTCACTAAGCAATACCTCCTGTGTTGAGATTAGGAGATGATCAATTTCGTCACCAAAAATACCGTTGGGATATCTCAGTAATTCGATAATCGAATAATATTTAAAGAAAGTGGAAGAGTGAGTTGAAAATTCAAATGAACCGTTCACATCTATTGCAAATACTTCATTCGAAAGTATTCCATTTTCAATCTTTGGATCTGGACTGGTGGCAAACGCATCTAATCTTTGCAGGTACTCGTCATGATCTGCAAAAGACACAATGATGCCACACACGTGAATCGAAATGTGTAAGGCAAATTTTGATATTTTAGAACCGGGCATACGTTCTCTTGTTCCTATTTAAGAACAGAGAACTTATTCTGTAAAGTTTATTGAGTTAGCAAAAGTATTAATACAAGTGATTTTATATTATTATTTGTACTTTAAACCACTAGGATTAAACAATCCTCATTCTACTTTCTAAGAACATGTAAAATAGAGTTGTGGTTTTAAGTTTTCGTTTCTTCCTTAACAAAACTCCGCTTAGAGAATTAGCGAGTTCGATTATAAGCACTTACGAGTGCGATGAGGCCGCTTTTTTCAATGCTTGAGTCAATTCCGCATCCATAAGCTACACGACCAACCTTTGTCTGAAGTTGAACATAAGCAGCGGATTCAGTGGCTGAACCTTCTCCGATAGAGTGCTGACGATAATCGGTAAGTTTAAAATCTTTCAATCCCCCCTGTTCGAGGGATTGAACAAACGCATTTATAGGTCCGTTTCCATTGCCCGATAATTCCTTCACTTCCCCATTGATTAGGATCTTTGACAAACAAATGATTTCAGCCTCTCCGGTTTTTTTACTGGTATCATAAGAGATCAATTCCAGAGGGTCGTTTTTTTCCAAAAATTCTTCTTTAAAAGCAACATAGATTTCATTTGCTGTTAATTCTCGGGACTCCGAATCAGCCTTTTCATTGACAAGGATACCCACTTCAGGGTGCATTGCCTTAGGCAAATCGAGTCCGTATTCCCGAGACAAAATATAGGCAACTCCGCCTTTTCCACTCTGGCTGTTGATGCGAATGATTTCCTCATAGTTGCGTCCAATGTCGCGCGGATCGATGGAAAGGTAAGGAACCTGCCAGTGAGTACCATAGGTGTCTCCCTCTTTTTCGCGTAAATCCATTCCTTTTTTGATGGCATCCTGATGAGATCCCGAAAAGGCAGTAAATACGAGATCGCCTCCGTAAGGATGCCGTTCATGTACAGTCATGCCGGTTGTTCGCTCATAAACTCCACGGATGTAATCAAGGTTTTCAAAATTCAAATTTGGATGTAGACCCTGTGCATACATATTCAGAGCCACAGTCACGATATCAAGGTTTCCCGTACGCTCACCGTTACCAAATAAAGTGCCCTCAACTCGGTCGGCTCCGGCAAGCAATCCAAGTTCGGTGGCTGCAGTGCCAGTCCCTCGGTCATTGTGGGTATGCAGACTGATAATGGCTTTATTTCGATCCTGCATGTTCCGACAGAACCATTCAATCTGGTCGGCGTGCACATTAGGGGTGAAGAGTTCGACGGTGGCGGGTAGGTTTAAAATAATTGGATTTTGCTCACTCGGTTCCCACTCATTCATGACCGCCTCGCAAACCTCGAGAGCATAATCGACTTCCGTGTCGGAAAAGCTTTCGGGTGAATACTCAAGTTGAACTTCGGTATCCGGAAGTTCAGGTAAAAGTTTTTTAACCAACCTCACACCCTCTACGGCAATTTTTTTAATTTCTTCCTTTGACTTTCCAAATGTCACGCGTCGCTGAAGCGGTGATGTAGAGTTGTACAGGTGAACGATTGCTCTCTGGGAACCTTGGAGGCTCTCAAAGCTTCGCTTGATCAAATGTTCCCGTGCCTGAGTCAATACTTGTAAGGCTACACCATCGGGAACAAGTTTATCATCGATCAATTTTCGGGCAAAATCAAATTCTGTCTGTGCAGCGGAAGGAAATCCAATTTCAATCTGTTTAAACCCAATTGAACAGAGTAGTTTGAAGAGTTCCAACTTATCCTTTACTCCCATAGGGATGGGGAGAGCCTGATTCCCGTCTCTTAAGTCCACACTGCACCAGTAAGGAACACGGTCGATTGTACGACTTGGCCATTGCCGATCGGCTAAATTAATGGTTCCCCAAGGTTTGTATTTGGTTATCGGGCTTTTTTGCATGGAAAAGTTAAATATACTCTTTTCCTTGAATTATGAAAAGCGGAAAGCCTTGGGTTGCGGTTCAGTTGCTATTTGTTTAATGTAAAATCTCTTTATGACGGAATCCACCCCATCCTTATCCTGTTCGCTTTCCGGCAAGACTATTGCCCTTGGCGTATCCGGGTCGATCGCAGCGTACAGGGCAGCAGATCTGACCAGTGAACTACGCAGAGTCGGGGCTAATGTGCATGTGGTGATGACGGAATCAGCCACCAAGTTTATTTCTGCCCTTACCCTCGGTACACTTTCCCGACATCCTGTGCTTTCATCTTTCTGGGACGAAGAGGGATGGCAACCCGGGCATATCGAACTAGCAGACAAGATCGATCTTTTTTTGGTTGCTCCTGCGACCGCCCAGCAATTGGGGAATTATGCCAATGGACTGGCTCCCGATTTACTGGGTGCGATTTATTTGGCCACCAAAGCACAAGTTATATTGGCTCCAGCGATGAACGGAAAAATGTACGAGCATGAAGCTGTGCAAAAGAATTTGGAAACATTGAAGGGCAGGGGGGTCGAAATTATCGAACCGGTGGTCGGCGAACTTGCCTGTGGGTATGAAGGAATAGGTAAATTGGCTTCTGTCGATGTCATAGTGAAGAATGTGGTCGATGCAATTTAGGCCTCAAGTTTTGAGCATGCGAATAAATTACTCTTTGTTCACGAATTTAATATCATAGTAATTTTCTAACAAAAAAGCCCGGGAAATTTACCCGGGCTATTATTTAAAAGTTTAAATTGTTTAGGCTGCTTGCGGTAGATCCTGTAAACTCGTCTGTTTGCGCTTAACCCGGCGTAGACGAGACCGGCGACGAAGCCCGCGATCAAGTTTTTCGACAAGATCATCCACTGCTTTATAAATATTTTGACTGAGAACGGAAATAGTAATGGTTTTTCCCTTAAGTTCTAAATGCCCTTTGGCAACATACTCGTCTTCATGGGAAGATGATTTTGAATCGTGCTCAAGTTCAATCCTGGCACGGATAATTCTCTCTTCGTGCTTATAGATTTTTTCCATCTTTTCATGGACTATACTTTTAAGCGAGTCAGTAAGTGTAAGATGAAGGCCGGAGAGAATCAGATTATTCTTCATGTGCGTTATATGATTGATTTAATATTGGTTTAGTTTGTGAAGCATGCAATGGACATGCAACGAATCTACACTCGCACTAATCATGAAACTTTTCCAATAATGTTTATGTTTTTTTCTTGATATAATATTAGTTATTGATTTTCAGTAACTTAAGAAATGTTAAATAATAATGAAGCCCCCTTGGTTGTCCTAGAGGATTTTTTGTCCTGGATTCTTTTCGAAGATAATGACCTGTTGGTTTTAGATAAGCCTGCGTGGTTGGTCTGTCATCCATCCAAAAATGGCCCCTGGTCCAGCTTGGTTGGTGTCACGAAAGAGTATTTAGGAGTAGATTCGATTCACTTGGTCAGCAGACTGGATCGAGAAACTAGTGGTGTAGTCATGCTGGCCAAACATCGAAAGGCTGCCAGTTTCTGGCAGAAAGGTGTCGAACAGAGAAATGTTAGACGCCAATACCTTGCGATTTTGAAGGGAGAAATGACTGAGGAATCTGAAATTTCCACCTTTATTGGTAATGACCCGGACAGCAAAGTTTTCGTCAAACAAAGAGTGACGCAAGAATCAAGAAAGTCTCAAAAAGCTATCACTTGTTTCGAGCCTCTTAAATTTGGAAATGGACACACTTTTTGTCGTGTGACGACGAAAACGGGAAGAAAGCATCAGATAAGGGTTCATGCAAATTACATAGGCCATGAGATCATAGGTGATAAATTATACGGGTCGAGTGATTCTTATTACCTTAGCTTTTGTCAAGGTGGTTGGAGTGATAAGTGGATTAAGGAATTGGGTATGAAAAGGCAGGCATTACACGGGAATAAATTGGCACATCAAGAGAATGGGCAAAACTTTTCCGCTCCACTACCTTCAGACATGAAAGAGTATTTGAAGAAAAGCGTGGGTTGGCAACCTAAGGAGGTTGAGGAGGTTATTAAAGGGGCAGGACAGGAATTAAGTTGTCGATAATCAAAAGACGCAGTAGAGCAATATGTAATGAGCGATAAAAGCACAGCGTCCTCACCTGTTGAAGCTTTAAAAGGTGGTTTCCGCAGAGCATGCGTCCGTCGGTTGGTTGGTGACGAAGATGGTGCTATTTCCGTGCTGAGGGATGAAATCCCGAAACTTGTGGTTGGGTGGGCTAAGTCGACTAACTTGGAAGCGGGCGAAAAGAAAGCCAAACTGAAAGAGATGTTTGACGACGAATCTGCTAGGGCTGATGAGTTGGCTACTGCATTTGACTTGTTTGCCGGAAGGTTCGAACGACGGGTTGCTGATTTGGTGACGCGTGAAATCAGAAATGCTTGTGCTAGAATTGAGCGAGTAGCAGGTTCTTTTGAAGAAATTCTTAAAAAAATGGCAGACTTCCCAAAAGAGTCAGAAAATATAGTACTTCCAGAAAGCTCTCAAGTTCCAGAGCTGGTAAAGTCCGAGATTTCTGAGATTTTTGAAGACAATGAGACGAAAGTGGAGGAAGAGATTGGAATAATCTTGCCTATTGAGGAAGCAAAAGGAGAGGAAGTGGGCGAAAAAGTTATTGAAGTTGTTGAAGAAGAAGAGGTTGATGTAGGGGGTGATCAGGCGGAACTTGATGAACCATTGGGCCTGGGCTTGAAATTTGATGAAATTGAAGAGATGATTGACGAAGTATTATCGATGGAAAACTAATTCTTTTACGCATTCTTTCCATTCTAGATTTGACTTACGCCTTATTTTTACAAATTTCGAAGAAGATTAATTAATATAATGACTGAAGTTTCCGAACAACCCCATAAGCCAACCGAATCAGATGAAGACAACTCATTAGATTCTAATGACGGCAAGAAAAGAAAAATGTTTGTAGGCCTTGACTTGGGCACTCTCCAGTCTTGCGTTCTTACCAAGCTAAGTAAGCCGGGCACGGGAGAGCATCATGGTGTTTGGATTCCCACAGTGGTTGGCTATCCTGAAGACGGCATTCTTGCTGGTATTCTTCCTGGTAACTCCAGGATGCTCCATGGAGATGAGGCTCTCGCAAACTCATTACATTTGAGATTGGTTCATCCATTAAGCGACGGAGTTGTCTCTGACTTGGATGCAACCCGCTCATTCTTGAATTATGTAAGGGAAAAGGTTGACCCGGAGAGAAAGAGAGAAGTCTATTGTGTAATTGGAATACCTGCAGTTGCCGATGGCGAAGCCAA
>NHDJ01000101.1 GCA_002167265.1 Verrucomicrobia bacterium TMED56
TACAGTTTCAGGTTCTCGGGAAGGAATTGATCAATTCATGAAATATATTCAGGAGGATTCTCGATTTACAGATATTAACCCGCGGATTGCCCAAAGTGTGCGGGCTACCTTTTATCGTCTGCGAATCATTACCCGCCCGGAAATTGTCACACTAGGAGACCCTTCCATTGACCCCAAGAAAGTAGTCGGGAAATATGTCCAACCCGAGGAATGGAATGCACTTATCAGAGATCCAGCAGTTAAGGTAATAGATACCAGAAATGAGTATGAAGTAAAAGTAGGTACTTTTAAAGGAGCTGAAAACCCGCATACCGAAAATTTCAGGCAATGGTCAGATTATGTAGAAAAGGAACTTGGCCCGAATAAAAAACAAAAGATTGCTATGTTCTGCACGGGCGGAATTCGTTGTGAAAAAGCGTCCTCTCATCTTTTGGAAAATGGATTTGAGGAAGTCTATCATTTAAAAGGTGGAATTCTGAATTATCTGGAAAACATACCTCCCGAAGAAAGTGATTGGAATGGAGAATGTTTCATTTTCGATAACAGAGTTTCAGTAACCCACGGATTAAAAGATGGAGAAACTAAACTTTGCTTCGGGTGCAGATGGCCTCTTTCTGATGATGATCTAAAGTCGGAAAAATATGAATACGGTATTTCCTGCCCCCGTTGTTTTGAATCCTTAAATGAGAAAAAAAAATCCAGCCTGCAAGAAAGACACCGGCAACTCAAACTTGCCCAAGAAAGAGACGTACCTCACCTTGGGTTGAAAATGCCAAGTAAATCACTTCCTCCCTTGCAGAGTTGAGAAAATAGCATTATCTTTATCTACAAAGATGATCAGGGTGGAAGAAGAAGAAAAGGGACTGCATCAGCAGGAAACTGACGACATTCTGCCGACGGCATGGAAAAGCGGATCATTAAAATACGATGAACTCAAACCGTTTGCCGAAGGTGGAACAGCCAAACTTTTTGTTACTTACGACAAAAATCTCGGAAGAAAAGTTGCCTACAAAACTCTCCATGCAGAACTTCGGGATTCAGATATTGAGACCAAGAGATTTTTGCGTGAAGCTCGGGTAACCGCAAATATTCAACACCCTGGAACCTTACCAGTTTATGAACTCGGAAGGGACCGGGAGGGGCAGCTATTTTTTACCATGAAAAAAGTGGATGGTCAGGATTTACGACAAATCCTTCATGACTTGAAGCATGAAATCCCCGAAGTGGTCGACAAATTTCCTCTGCCCCGACGCCTGGATATTCTCATTCAGGTTTGCCAGACCCTAGCATTTGCCCATGAGATGGGGGTGATCCACCGTGACCTGAAACCAGCCAACATTATTATTGGTAAATTTGGAGAGGTTTATGTCCTTGACTGGGGACTTGCCAAAATCAAAGGAACCCAAAGCCTTAGCTCAAGTGTTTTATCCGAAGACCCTTTACCAAAGGATTTAAAACTAACCCCTACTGGAAGGCACTACGGGACTCCTATGTACATGTCTCCNGAGATTGCCACTGGTGACCCCAATCTCGATGAAAGGAGTGATGTTTTTGCACTCGGTGTTATTCTTTTTGAAATGTTAACCCTGAATTTTTTTGTGGACGGAGAGGATATCATTGAAATNAAACAACAGATTCTCGATAAGCCCTACCGGCTTCCCCGAGAAGTGGCACCAGACCGTGCAATCCCCCGAGATTTACAAGCTATTTGTATGAAAGCCCTTCAACGTAAAAAATCCAAGCGTTATCTAAATGTAGTGCAATTTTTGGAAGACTTGCAAAAATTTCGGCACGGAGACGAGGTTTCAGTTTACTGGTACTCAGGGTGGGAAAAACTAACCCGCTGGAACCATCGTAACGCCTACCTCATTGTGTCCTTTCTTTCCGCAGCGGTGGGAGCGGGTCTTTTTGCACTCTTCTACAAGTGATGCAAGCGACCGCCTCCCTTGCATAAACAGATTAATTACAAATCTGGAAATANACTGCCTTTACCAATTTTCTTTATTCGGCAGTCTTTACAAACACAGTTGGAACCGTGATCACTTGTATCAACTTTTGATNCTTTTTCCGATTTTACGGCTGGCATACTATCAAGAATATTTTCTGATTTTTGGGGATTTTGGGCAACGCCACGCACAGCCTTTAATTCATCTTCTGTAGATTTTGTATTTTTCGATGATATTATTTCAGNTTCAGGTTCCGGTTCATTAGACTTTATCTTACCACTTGAAACAGGGCGAACGGTTGGGATTTTATTGCCAAGAAATCTTTGCCTCTTTTCATACTTCGATAATAATAATGGTGAAAAGTTTGTATTGTTCAAAGGTACTACAGCCCTGAACTTGTCACTAGCCATCTGTGCCACAATCAAGTGCTCAAAGGAAGATGGATGATAATCAGTTGCTCTAACACTTTGACCAACCTTAACGGGTATTCGAACNTGNCCGGTATCATTTTGTAAAGAGATTGCATCGTCTACAATTTCAATTTCCAAAGGAAAAACAAGAGAACGGTTGCTTTTCGACCAATNCAAAGCAGTTTTTTGAAGGTCTTCATTTGATTTTTCCCTGATTTCATTAATCATTTCCTGATTGTCCACCGGCTCAACTTTCTGGGCTCTGACCAAGTCGTCTTTTGCTTCATCCAGTTCATCTTTTAAGCGATCGATTGTTGCATCCAAATCTTTTGCAGTGGCCATTGAATTCGAAACTTCTACGGCTAGATCTTCATTTTCCCTCCTTATTTGTTTTTGCGACTCTACCAATTCACTATTTTCATTTTCCAATCTCTTTTTGAGTCCAAGATAGAATTCCTCATTGGCTTCAAGCTTTTTTACTTTTTTCCCGAGACTGGCAGCTTCCTGCACCGCAGAATCATCATAACTTACAAATAGTCCAACCATTCCGAGAGTGCTCAAAACTGCAACTACCGAGGAGGCTATTGCAAAAATACTGCTCGATTTCTTGACCGCACCCCCTTTAAAGGCATTTTGCATGTTTGCAACCTTGCCCTGCATTTGTTGTAAAGCTTGATTGCTTTTACCTCCGCTACCTACAGATTTTAGCTGGGTCAAGGATGCCTGAAGCTCTTTCCCCATATCCAAAACTTTTTTATTTCCCTCAACCAGCCGACCGGAAAGAATACTTGCAACATTCAAGCACAGTTGTCCACCCGCCACTCCATGCTCAGCAATAAATCCAAGGAGTTGCTCATGATCCATTCTCCATAGTATGGCTTCACCAATAGATTGAACATTTGCTGAAGCTACCCCACCGCTAAGAAATGCCATCTCTCCGAAAGCAGCTCCTGAACCGAGTGTGGCAATTTGCTGACTTTTACCCTGATCATTTATCTTAGTGATACCAACTTCACCGGAAACAACCATGTACAAGAAACGTTGTTCATGACCATCTGCCACCAGAGTCTCATCCTCTGCTAAAATCCATTCACCACCGAAACGAAGCTGCTGCATTTCGGCTTCTGCGATATTCGCACACAATCCAGTGTTAGGTAAGTCATACCCTGCCTCCAATACATCTTCNCGGTGTAACAGCTTCATAATTTACTAATTAGCCTTTATTTCATATCAAGGGCAAGTGCAGAAAGGACCATTTAGTGACAACACGCCCCATACTTTTTTAATCTCCAGAAATTGTAGGGCCAAGCAGCGAAAAATCCCGCACCGAGGGTAATGGGAAGGACTTTTAAAGTTATTGCCGGTTCACCCATCATACCATAATCNGCCAAATTCATCGCCAACTCCATTAAAATCATTGAAATTAGACTCATTCCAATTGCAGTGCGCAAAGCTTCCNTTGGACCCAGTTGCTTCCATAAAATAATTGTTTCNAAAATAATGCTGCTGATAATTCCGGAAATCATAGCAATGCCCCAGACTATATTCCATAAGTTTTCGGGAATGCTCGCAGGTGCATAGAATGATTGAAAACAAAAGATTGCACCTAAATCTCCAATTGCACAACCAATCAAACAACCCAATGTATTTTGGGCCGATTTTTTGGCTAATTTACCAGACATTTCATTTTACTTATGCGGCTTGCAAGGAGGAATCATTTAATGCTGATTGAACCTTCTCAAAAATTCTTTTTATTACCGGAACTGCAACTGAGTTCCCGAATTGCTTAAAACAAACATTTCGGCGTTCATGCAAAATGTATTTTTCAGGAAATCCCATCAAGCGAGCACATTCCCTTGGGTGCAGGCGTCTGATTTTTCCATCAATGTAATATATACCTGTTTTCGCTCCTATACCACCGCCAAAAGCAGATAAAGTGACTGAATGTCCTTTGGGACTGTAGATCCTTTCGCCTTGGCCTCCTTTTCCAACCTTTCCAATGCGTAAAGGCCTATTCTCCCTTTCCTCCGGAGGAATTATTGTCATCTCCACATCATCCCGGTTGATTTTAAGTGACTCCAAAGCAGGATCACCTTTGGGAAGCAAAATGTCCTCGATAGATACATTTGAATCGCAAGGCANCGGAAACATGAATTTAGAAACACCCAAATCTTCCCGAAAGCAAACAAAGTAAAGCCGCTCGCGCTTTTGAGCCAAGCCAAAGCGGGAAGAATTCAGTACTTTATGAAATACATTATAACCTGCACCCATCAATAAATCTAGGGTCAAAGCCATTGTCTTCCCTCCAGCATGACTCGTATAATTTCTTACATTTTCCAAAAAAAGGACTTCTGGTAAATGAGCCTTAGCAATCCTTAATATTTCGTGCAATAAAATACCTCGGGTATCCGAAAAGCCATTCTGCTTGCCAGAAATACTGAAAGGCTGACATGGGAACCCTGCACACAAAACCTGATGTGCAGGAATATCCTCATTTTTAATTTCGGTGATGTCTCCGAAAGGAATTTCTCCAAAATTGTTTTTATAGCTTCTTCTCGCGTCCTTATCCGAGTCTGAAGAAAAGACGCAATTGTGATCCAATGAATCCAAGGCATACCTAAAACCACCGATTCCACAGAATAAATCGATGAAATTTAATTTATCCATAAACCGACCACTCCGCCTAAGCTATTTCATAAAACCCAGGTGTTCAATATGAAAGACATCAAAGGCCTAAATATCGCAAAGTTCGACTGCTTCAGCCAAGCCTTCAACAGGATCTCGGGTTGGAATAAATTCCTGCCCTACAAACCCCTTGTACCCAATGTCAAGAAGAGCCTGCATGATGGGAGGGTAATTAATTTCCTGTGTATCATCCAACTCACCTCTGCCTGGATTACCTGCCGTATGGACATGTCCAATATAATCTCCACATTCCCCAACCCTTCTGATTACATCTCCATCCATGATTTGTACATGATAAATATCGAAAAGTAGCTTTACCCGAGGAGAACCAACCTGCTTCACTATATCCAAGCAGTAATCAATATGATCTCCCTGATAGCCGGGATGTCCCTTATTAGGATCCGAATCATCTCTTGTGTTTAGCATTTCCAGGCAAATGTTTACACCTTTACTTTCAGCATGGGCTGCCACCTTCTTGAATCCATCAACACAATTTTTGGCACCATCTTCCAGAGAAAAACTTTCCGCATATCCAGTAAATGCGATCACATTGGGACAACCGAAATCTGCAGATTCATCAATTGCCTGCTTTGTCGCCTTGATAAGCATGGGATGATATTCAGGGTTATTGTATCCTTTGATGAAAGGTTTTCCTTCCACCGGAATGCCGGATATTGCACAGGTCAACCCATGTTTCTTCATTGTTGGCCAGTTCTTCGAATCAATCAACTCGATACTTCCACATCCTAAGCGCTTGGCTTGCCTGCAGGTTTCCTCTACTGACCAATGCTCGGCAAAACACCATGAAACCACCGATTGTTTTACCCTACCCTTAGTGACACCTCTTTTAAGAGGAGCTTGGCCTGCTGCATTTACAGATGAAACTGGTATAGCTGAAGCCACGGCTCCTGCAGTAAGTCCCCTAAAAAGACTTCTTCGATTCATTTTTTCTGATGGATGCGGTGTTGAGCTTTTATGTTCTTGCATTCCCTTTTTCTTCACAGTGCCTTACCTATGGCAAGTTCAATTCGTCTGGAGTTCGAAAATCCTGCGATTGACACAACCTTAGTCCGTTCTCAAATGTAAGGATAAAATCATGAAAATTACGATACTCTTAGTCCTCAGCTTTTTTTTCCTATCCTGTTCG
Organism: Verrucomicrobia bacterium TMED56; assembly: GCA_002167265.1. Classification (GTDB taxonomy): domain Bacteria; phylum Verrucomicrobiota; class Verrucomicrobiia; order Opitutales; family Seribacteraceae; genus Seribacter. The sequence continues at coordinate 6,189 of NHDJ01000101.1, forward strand.
CAAGATACAAACCCTAGTCCTAGTGAATTGAAAGATAATAATGATCAGACCAAGGCATTGGACTATCAACCAAATGGTGTTCCTTTGTCTAATCCACAGGTTGAAGTCATGGAAGTTTCACAGACCGAAATTTCTCTCAACTGGTTCAACCCCTCCAACTGGCAAAGTATTCCTGAATATCCTAACCAACCCGAGTTTTTGGTCGAAGCTTCCACAAATCCTAAATTCGATAATTTAGTCACCTCCCGTCGAATATCAGATTCTTATCAGACCACTTTCTCTAATCTTCAACCCGACTTGCCTCACCACTTTCGGGTTAGAGCCCTACCCTCTTCTGGTGATATCCGCTACCTCAAGGGCGAACCCACCACAATCACAGTAATGACCGGGTCTTATCCCAAAGAACAAGTCGGAAGCTTTGCGGTCAATCCAGAATTTGGGAAAGTTCATTTTTCCTGGATCCAACTTGTACAACCCGGCCCCATTGATTATGTAATTCACCTACTAGATAGTCCCGAACAGCAAAAACCTTTCCGTGAATTCATCACCCGCGAGAACGAAATTCGCGATGTCATCCTGCAGGGCGGGCGAACCTATTGGGCCCAATTTCGGGCATCTCCCGCTGAAGACAACAATGCCTTTTCAACCACTGATGAAATCACTGTTCAGTTTGACATGCCCGGCAATCCACTTCCAAAGTTGGAAAATATTACGGGTATCGACCGTAACGGAACTCTTGAAATCCAATGGTCCCCAGTAACCAAGAATCTCGGAGAGTTTTCTTACATGATCAATGTAAAGTCTGGCGAAAATACCGACCAACCTTTTGGAGATTATGTACAGAAGGAAGCCTTACTGAGGATTCCCAATGCAAAGCCTTACGGAAGATTTTCTTTTCAAATAAAATCTTTTCCAGACGCGGAAAATTATATCGACCTTGAAAGTATTTCCTCAGTTTTTATTTTTGATTTTCCATTAGTCTATTGCACTACCCCAGCAGTCATGCCCATCTCCCGTCCTGATAGCGATCCCTCAGACCTGAAAATTTCCTTTGCCAAATCACCTGATGCTCCTCTCGGGCACCGCTATGAAATTGAAGTCGCAAGCGATCAGGAATTTTCAATTGGTTTGGACCGACGAACAATCGAGGGAGTTGAATTGAGTACTGTAATGACCGGGCGCTTAGAGGAAGAGAATCATTATGTACGAATCCGCATGATTGGACCAGAAAATGATGCCACTTTTATAGCATCTTCCTGGACGGATACCATTTTTATAGAAGCTCAACCGAGACCGGTTACCCCTCCTAATCCACTTCCTTAAAAACCTTTTACCGTTTCCAGAAAACCATTGAAAACAGTAAACCAATAAAAGCCCCTGCGGCATCCACTGCGGCATCCCAGACTTCAGGAGAACGACCGCTTTTCAACCAGTCCTGCCAACACTCATCTGCGATCCCAAAGCAGGTGCAGAAAGTCATTAACCCCCATGGGAATCCGCTGCCCCTTTTACCCAAAGCACCCCAAGCGAGTATTCCCATAATTGCATACTCAACCAGATGAATCGCTTTGTCAGAAACCGCCACTCCCGTTTTAGGTAACTCTCCTGGACTCATGCTTGAAAGATACAGCACCAACCCACAATACAAAGTTAGCCCAATCTTCCATTTATACATTCCGCCTTTCTTGCCTCAGAAAACCAACCTTGGCAACGGAAATTATCTTCCAAATAATTTCAAAACTACCCTAATCCAAAAAAACATGGATTGACCACACCATAATAATTACCTTACCCATCGAACCCCTTAAATTCCTCCAGAATCTGAACGAAATTGGAAACATCCGGCTCGGTGGTATGCCCTGCTCACATAAAACGGAATTCGCTTGTCTTGGAAAAAGGCCGTTCAAAAAACCAATGTTGGAACTGCCTGATATAATTTGCATTCCCGTTTGTTTGGAGTGAGTGCATTCTTCAACCATAAATCATCATTCAAAAAAGCAACCAAATACCCTGGATGACACCTCATTTCAGAAGCTAACTGTCCAGGCTGTTTCCAGCTAATGATGCAAAGACAATTCTGAGTCATGGACTATCGCATTCTCTTCCATCCTTTCTTGCCTTCTCATTTACTTAGCACATTTTAATACCCATGTCTTATATTGCCATGAACCGCTTTCGTATCGTTAAAGGTCAGGAATCTGAATTTGAACAGATTTGGAGAACCCGAAATTCCTTCCTAGAAAACGAACCCGGTTTCGTAAAATTCAATCTGCTTAAAGGTCCCGAACTCGAGGATCATTTACTTTACGCGTCGCATACCCTATGGGAATCTGAGGATCACTTTATTGCATGGACGAAGTCAGAAGCGTTCCGTAAAGCACACGCAGGTGCAGGTGATCGTGGACATCTCTACCTTGGCCACCCTGAATTCGAAGGCTTTGAAACCGTAAACGGAGCCACTGTAGGGTAAGGATGATCAAATCCTTATAATTTTCTCAAGTATATTTAAGGAATAACTGTACGATCGCCACATCCAACCTATAATTCCGATCGCTTAAACAATCCTTAATTTGTCAAAAATTCCTAGTGGCATAGGGCAAAGCTTGACATCCTTTCATACCAGATCAAAAACATAACCGGTGGATGTTATTGCATATAGTTTGGCTGGATTAGTAGTGGGACTGGGTGCTCTCGTTGCTTACATCTTAAAAAATCGTGGAGCCTCCCATGCTCGTGACTCTTTAGAGGCGGAAAACCGTTTATTGAAAGAGGAAATCCAGCGATCACAGAATGTGGAGATCACACTTAGGGACGAACTTCGCCAAGCTGAAAATGACCGGGTGGAAAAATCCACCCTCAATGATGAACTCAATAAAAAACTTGAATTTCAGATTACTGAACAGGAAAAAAGTGCCAAACATATGCAGGAAAGATTTGAGAATCTGGCCAACAAAATTCTTGATCAAAAAAGTGCAAAATTCACAGAGGCAAACAAGGAAAACATCAAGTCTCTTCTCGAACCTCTTGATAAAGATATCCGCAACTTCCGCAAGAAAGTGGAAGACATTCATGAAAAAGATGTCAGCCAACATGCTTCACTAAAAGAATTCTTGGGCAATCTCCAAAAGGCTCAAGGACAACTTAGCGAGGATGCACGTAACCTCACCAACGCTCTGAAAGGAGACTCCAAGAAACAGGGCGATTGGGGGGAATTTATTCTGCAACGTACTCTTGAAGCGTCCGGTTTGGTGAAAGGGTTGGAATTTTCGATGCAGGAGAGTTTTGACCGGCAACGGCCAGATGCCATCATTCGACTGCCTGAAGAAAGAGCAATTGTGGTCGATGCAAAGGTATCACTTACCGCCTATGAACGATCCATTGCAACTGACGAGCAGGATCTAAAAAAGCGAGCACTCAAGGAGCACTTACAATCTATCAAGAAACATGTGGATGAACTTTCTGAAAAGGACTACTCTGCAATCGAACAAATCAATGCCCCAGACTTTGTCCTACTCTTCATTCCCATAGAGCCCGCTTTCGGAGCGGCTATCACCATGGATCCAGACCTTTATCAATATGCATTTGAGCGGAAGATCGTATTGGTTACCTCCTCGACCCTAATGGCCACAATCAAGACTGTTGCAAATCTTTGGAAACTGGAAAAACAGAATAAACACGCACACGATATTGCTCGGCGGGCAGGCTTACTTTATGATAAGTTTGTGGGTTTCATAACAAGTATCGAGGATATTGGTAAAGCACTCGGTAAAGCAAGTGAAGCCCATGAAAAAGCGGTAAGTCAACTATCCTCCGGATCTGGCAATCTTGTTGGACAGGTAGAAAAACTCAAAGCCATGGGTATCCGGACCAAAAAGGAATTACCCTCTACTTTTGCGGCAAATCTTGAGGTATCGAACCATAAAGATGGCATAGACCAAAACTAGATTATGAATACTAAGCTGATCTCATTATCAAAAGGTCTGCACAAAATCGGTTCAATTAACTTTCTGAGTTTGCCAAGGAAAAACCTTCCTGTTCATGGTAGAAGTATGATTTTCTTCCAGCCAAACAAAACCTATTTGATTTATTTTTTGGCCACTCTACTAACTCCAATTTTGCATGGTAATTCTACCGGGCCCAATATCCTATGGATTACTGCAGAGGATATGAGTCCAGTACTGGGATGCTANGGTGACAATGATGCGGTGACTCCAAATATCGATAAATTCGCCAAGGATAGCGTTCGTTATTCCCTCGCTTTTGCTTCGGCACCAGTTTGCTCTCCATCCCGTTCCTGCCTTATTCAAGGGTGCCTGCCACCAAGCATGGGAACCCAGCATATGCGTTCCGGATTTCCCCTGCCCTCCTCCTTTAATGGATTTCCTGCCCTGCTCAAGAAAAGTGGTTACTACACCACAAATAATGTGAAGACTGATTATAACTCAGGGAATTACCTCCAAATCATCAATCAATCATGGAATGAAAGCTCAGCAGATGCCCATTGGAAAAACAGGGGGGGAAAAGAGATGCCGTTCTTTTCCGTCTTCAACCTCATGACCTCTCACCAGAGCNGATCAATGGTATGGCCATATGAAAAATTCCAAAACGAGATCCAGTCCAGACTAAAAAAAGATCAAATCCATAATCCTCAAAAAATAAGTCTCCCGCCCTACTATCCAGACACACCAGTTGTCCGCAAAACCGTGGCCCGTTTCCATGATTGCGTGACTGCTATGGATCAGGAAGTTGGAAAACTTCTTGAACAATTAAATAACGATAGCTTGAGAAATAATACCATTGTATTTTTCTTTTCCGATCATGGTTCAGGAATGCCTCGCCATAAACGGGCCTTACTCGACAGTGGAATGCATGTGCCCCTTCTTGTCCGTTTTCCCGCAAAGTGGCAACACCTTGCCCCGGCCAAGCCCGGCGAAACGATCGACCAGTTGGTTAGTTTTGTCGATTTTGGCCCCACTGTTCTTAATCTAACCAGCACAACCATTCCGAATCATATGCAGGGAAAACCATTCCTTGGTGTTCATCCTGCAGAGCCAAGAACATATGTTTACGGGCACCGTGACCGTGTCGATGAGGTGCGTGACTTTGCACGTTCGTTGAGAGATCAAAGATATTTGTATATACGAAACTACATGCCCCATCTCGGATATAATCAAACGACTGCATGGCCGGATATTGGAGAAATTAGACATGAGTTTTATAAACGGGCGAAATCCGGAAAGATGACGGCGGAACAAAAACATTTTGCGGGACCAAGACGACCGGTCGAGGAACTCTATGATTCTCGGAAAGACCCCCTCAATCTGACAAATTTGGCCAACTCCCCGAAACACCTAAAAATTCTNAAGAAAATGCGGAAGGAGCACTTACGATATGCCTTAAAAATTAGAGACTGGGGGTTTATCCCGGAATATGAAGCGTGGGAAATAAGTGAGGGTTCGAGCGGATGGAAAGTTGGTAAATTAGATAGGATCCAGTGGGAAAAGATTATCGAAGCGGCTGAAAAAGTGGGAAGGGCGAAACCAAGCGAACTGATCCAAAATTTAAAGTCCAAGGATCCCAGTATTCGATACTGGGGAGCCATCGGATTGGGAGCATNTGATGGTCAACTCTCTGAGGCCTCAGTAACCGCACTGCAAAACGCCCTCAAGGATTCATCACCGTCCGTCCGTATTGAGGCGGCCAACACGCTGATTCGAAATCGGCACCTTGAACCGGCACTTGAGGTTTTGATCCAAGAGCTCAAGCATAAAAACCTGATCGTGGTAAGCCATGCGGCAAGAACCATAGAGCTACTTGGTGATATGGCAAAGAAAGCGGTACCTGCAATGGAAGCCTGCCTAGTTCGTGCATATGCAGTGCGACCGCCAGATCTTTCCCCCGTGATCGTGCTACCCGGTGATCAGGATATGGCAATGTTTGTTGGCTTCTCTTGCAGTGCCTTCCTTAAAAAAGTAAAGTGACCGGCAATCAAAATTTCACTATTCGATCAATGGAAATTGACGAGTGGAATGAGGTTGCGGAACTGATCCATCACTCTACGAATTCGTGGTACGAGACGAATGGAAAAGAAACAATTTTTAAAGGTCCTCCCTCGGATGCCCTTTTATTTTGCCAAGTTTATGAGGATCTCGACCCTGGATGTTGCCTTATCGCATGTTGTAATAATACAGGCAGAATAGCGGGCTCTTGCTTTTACCACATACGAAATAGCCATATTTCACTGGGAATAATGAATGTTTCCCCCGATTTCTTCAGCAGAGGAATTGCCCGAAATTTGCTCACAAGAATTATTCAAATAGCCGAGGATAAAGCTCTTCCTATTCGCCTAATTTCGAGCGCTCAGAACCTCGACTCCTTCTCGCTTTATACAAGGCAGGGATTTTCTCCAATTCAGGCTTTTCAAGACATGTATCTTGAAGTTCCCGAGGAAGGTCTGGATTTTAAGATTTCAAACGAATATCAGGTGGGGGTGGCCAAGGTGGAAGATATTGAAGATATGGTGGCTCTGGAAAATAGGCTTTGCGGGATAGAACGCAGGAAAGATTTCGAGTATTTCATTAAAAACGAAAGGAAAATTTGGAACACATTTGTTTGTCGTGATGAGCATGGAAAAATACTTGGGTTTCTCTCCTCTGTTGATCATCCCGCCAGTCGAATGATTGGCCCTGGTGTGGCGGAAAATGAGAAAATAACAGAAAATATACTCGCCGCCCTGCTTGACCGATTTCGCGGAAAATGTCCTGTATTCCTTCTTCCTGTTACTGCAAAAAATGTAGTGCAAACCGCCTATTCTTGGGGTGCCCGGAATTGCGAAATCCATTTCTCCCAGTGTCGTGGCCAAAGCCAATCACCCAGGGGGGTTACAATGCCGACATTTATGCCAGAAACATCCTAGCACCAATTTACAGAATTATACCTATGGAAAACCTGTTCTCTTATGGAACCTTACAGATGGAAAAAGTTCAGATGGAAACTTTTGGTCGAAGACTTTCAGGCAAAAAAGATACCCTACTTCGATATGTTCTCTCAGAGGTAAGGATTACCGATAAGTCCGTTGTTATAAAAAGTGGAACATCGCTTCACCCAATTCTCCGTTATACCGGAAATTTTTCTGATCAGGTAGAAGGAATCATTTTTGAGATTTCCAAGAAAGAACTTAATCAGGCGGATGATTATGAAGTCGATGCTTATAAAAGAGTACGGGGAGAGTTTAAATCCGGCAGCAAAGCCTGGGCCTATGTGGCAGCTGAATAAACAGACTTCAAGGTAAGAACCAAGCTTAGGTTCAAGCAGGATTGACTAAAGAAACCTTACTTTCTTTCATACCATTCGGGTGTGCCAAACCAGTCGTGCATCTCCTCTTCGAAGGGATCAACAATTTCTGCAGACTCTAGAAACTCCCCTTGGTCCTGCGTTTCCACGATCCAAGTTTTCAGAGCGGTACGCATCCTTAGAAGGGCTTGTTGATGCTCTACCCTCTGAGAACTGGCAAGGTTATTAATCTCATGGGGATCTTCTTCCGTATCGAAGAGTTGCTCAGGTGCCACATTGGGCGACATCAGATTGGCAGGTGGACCGGAAAGTTTACCTTTTGTCATTAACTTGCGCATGAGGGGCTTAATAGGAAAACATTTCTCCTTGTAGCGGTTTAAAGAGGTAAAATGGCGATCAGGGTAGTAGTTGCGGATATAATGATATTTTTTCCCTCTCACACTCCGTATACGGTTTACTGTTTCATCTACCCGGTCACGGGCCGAAAAGGCGTACATTCGTTCCGGACCCACCTGGTTGCCCAGAAAGATTCGTCCATGCATCCCTAAGGGCTTTGGGATACCAGCAAAACTCAAAGTTGTTGGGGTAAGATCAATCAGGCTAACAACCTCTCTTTTCTCTGAACCGGGAACATAATTTGTAGGTGCAGGAAAAGATTGAGGCCACCGAATGATCATGGGAACATGCAAACCCGTGTCGTAACACCAATGAATTCCACGCGGTTCAATCCTTCCATTGTCTCCAAAAAACATCACAATAGTATTTTCCGCCAATCCGTCCTGTTTAAGCTGGCGAAGAACTCTTCCGATGGTCTTGTCCATACCTGAAACAGAATTCAGATACCGGGCCCATTCCTGCCGAACGATAGGGTGATTTGGATAGTATGGCGGTGGACTTACATTTTCCGGAGNTGCAATCTTCTCATGATTTTTTTCCCCTTTCCATTCGACCCTAGTCTGTCTCCANGTATTGCGGTCATAAATATCATACTCGCACTCTAAAGTATTCATCTGGGCGAAGAACGGCTGATTATTTTTGAGATCTTCCCACTTGTCGCCGTCGTAAAGCTTGCCTTCGTTAACAAAATTCAAATCGAGTTTTCCTGAACCAATTTCTTCTCCATTCATGGTTTTGAGATTGGCCGTAAAATAGCCAACATCTTTTAATCTGTGAGTGATCGGCCTCACGCCTTCAGGAAGACGGTAATCATCTTCTCGGTGTGACCTCATATTATGAGTGTCGGTCGTCGTTTGATACATACCCACAAAGAAGGCGCTTCGACTGGGTGCGCAAACTGGGGATGTAGAAAAAACCTTGGTGTATCTTTCTCCCTCAGCGGCCAGCTTATCCAAGTTTGGCGTTTTTACATTTTTTGCACCGTAACAACCAAGATCAAGCTTGAGGTTTTCTCCAACGATCCACAAAATATTGGGTCTTTCTGCAGAAAAAGCAGGGACCGATAGCAGGAAACATATAAATAGATTGGACCGATTCATTATGATTCTTTCTCAGCTAGCTTGAGTAAGGTTTCCGCGAATGCTCTACCCACTCTGGAAAAGAAAAGGGTGCTCCCGAGGTAGTGATACGGGTGATCAGAACCAATCTTTTTCCATTCCTCGAAATTCTGCCGCCATGTAGGGTAAGCTTTATCTGCTTTTTCGTCCCAGTAAAGATCCGTGGGAATGGCCCGCACATTTTTTTTAAACTCTTCAATATCATTCATTGAAGCCTGAGCACTCTTGACGGCAGCCATATTTCCTTTGGCTTCCTTAAACCCATTCTGCCCCATTATACCAATAACAAAAGGAAGTTCAGGTTTTTCCAGGTCTCGTCTAACATCCTTGATGAAGTTCTTCATGTTTTCTGCATATTCTTTCTGAAAATCATTATACTGATCGTTCCAGCCTTGAAACCATACAAAACCGGCAATTTCGTATCCTTGATTAATGTAAGATGGAAAACGTGCATTTAATTCCGCAAGGGTGGTTCTAATTTCCTCCATCATAAATCGGTAGTAATATCCATGACTCTGAATTACCTGTTTGAGGAACTCCTCCTTTTTTTCTACCAGAATTGAATCGATACTTAAGTCTAACATGGCTTCTACATCCTTACGGGAGGATTTGGGGTTATCTTTCTTCAACAAGTTCCACTCTTTTTTTATTAGGTTATTGTATTCGCGTTTAGCTAGATCGAGAACAAATCCATTAATCTTATCCTTGGAGGGAAGTCCTGAACTGGGCGGACGAAAATCACGGGCAATGCTTTTCCCACCCCATGCCGTCTTGATCAATAAAACCTGCTCATCAAAATGATCCCCCATCGTATTTCCAAACTCAAGTTCAGGGCCAATCTTTCCAGGTGAACCGTATCCAACCGTCAAGTTTCCTTTACGGTTCAAATAATTAATCCAAACATCACTGCGTTCTATATATTCGCCATCCTTATGAAGATGGGCAAAAAAATCTTTGGTTTCCGGTGCCCGAATCTGATGGTTGAGCAAGGGATCAATTCCACCTTTCCCTTCCATATTTGACTGTCCGGAGAGGATGAAAACTTTTACTGGTCCCGCTTTGCCTTGAGCAAGGAGGCCTATGATCATTGATGAGAAGAGTCTTAGAAAAGATTTCATGGAATAAAGAGTTAAGTTACTAAACTCCTAGGTTGTAAATCCAGAAAGATGAAATAGAGAAAAAAATTACTCATGAATAATTAGGTACCGAATTAAAGGTATGTTTTGGTGGAAAATTCCCCGACCACCCAATCGTTTCTCTGCAAACCGCCCATAGAGACATGATAGAGGAAATTACTGGAGAAAGGTTTCGTAATCAGTCCCAATTAAGGCCTTCCTAAAGGCGACAACATCCTTTTGTAAGGATTCCCTAAGAGCCGAGTAATAAAGTTCAGAATGATAGAAACAGGTCGCCACGTCAGCATCTATTAACTCCACATCCTCTTCTCGAATGGTCGGCATCCGTAATAATCTCCCCCTTGTAAAATTCTTAAGTTTTAGAATATAATCCGCTGCATTTAAAGAAATGATTTTTTTCATCAAAATAGCTGTCTTCAAGCGCTCTAGATCCTTTTGGTGACGCAGGAAAATAACTTGCTTTTCAGTTTCTCCATTTTTTTGGGCATTGGATTGAAGAAGTAATTTCCTCCAGGTATCTTCATCGGGACAGTCCACGATTTTAATCTCAGGAACTGGTTCTCTCAATAATTTCTCAGCTTCAGTAGAGGTTCGCGTTAAACGGAAGCATAATCCAACGGCTTTACCATTTCCCTCTTTTGTCAGCACAAAGGGTGCCTCCTCTTCTAAATACTTGGCTAAGAACTTTACTTTAAATCCGGATCCAACTTTTTGGTCAGGCTTAAAAAAGATGAGCTTCTCGGTATCCAGTACTTCAGAAGCTCGTTGCCTCTTTAGCACCTCGTAAATTTGTCGGCGGACCAAGGCACCTTCCCCAGGTACAGACCCTAGGGCAAATTTCTGGTAAGGATAAATACTTTGAAAAGTTACATGGTCCTGAACAATGCGGTCAGCAACCTTCTGGAGCTTTTTAAGACTTTGATTTTCCGTTAGATAACGAAGGTCAAATGTATCCTCTGATCTAATCCTGTAAGCGTCTCTAAATAGCCTGTGTCCAAAACGGTCGAAAGAATCCTCATCCTTCGGCATTCCAGCGTGTACAGCTGTATCTTCGGGCAAAACCGATGGTGTAATTACAATGATCACTTCTCTTTTGAGCCCAGTTTCTGTTTTGGAGCGGAATAAATTTCCTAAAATCGGCAAATCACCAAGGAATGGAACTTGCTTGGTTGCCAGCTCGGAATCTTTTGCAATTAATCCACCGACAATAAAAGGAGTATCATTGGCAATTCGGGCATAAGTCTTGACTTCTCGAATCGATAAAGTTGGAGCCCGAGCAAGCTCGACATTGTTCATCCCCATAACAACCTGATCTTTACCTGGAACGGGAGATGAAACCGAAGCATTAATCTGCAAGGAAACCTCCGTTCCATCATCGTTTACTCTCGGTCTAACAGCCAACTCGATACCAGCCATGATCTCGCGAAAATCAACTGAACTCACATAATCCTTAACAAACTTCGTATTCGCAACTGGGATCTTCTCCGAAACATTAATGTATGCCATTCGGTTATCGAGAGTAAGCACGCTAGGACGTGAAAGG
>NHDJ01000102.1 GCA_002167265.1 Verrucomicrobia bacterium TMED56
GGTAAAAAAACCAAATTTAACAGGGAACCCTAAGCCCAAGTTTCAGAAAATGGGCATCAAAATAAGTTCTGCAATTTAAACCGGTGCTGACTTTAAAAAATCATCTTCTTGTTTTAAGAGTGTCACAAATAGGTAAACAGGTTTGTTCTTTGAAAAAAATTCTCTTGCTCAGATGAAGCTCAATTCATTGAAAAGAAATGTGACTAGAACGAGAAAATACCTAGCGATGCTTATAGGTGGAATTATCCTTTTCCTTTATCAGACATGCACGGGTAAACTACCGCCTTTAGGCTTATGAAGATGTACACAATGAGCGGACGGTTCGTTTTCGGCGGACTGCTTGGTCTAATTTTAGCTTTTGTATTTGCAGAATTTTGTAGTCATGGACTTTTTGGAATTTATTCAACCTCAACCATTTTTCGTTCCATCACTGGCAGTGCACCCAACGAATTAGCTAATATTTTTCACAAAATCTCCTGGGCTCTTTTCTTTTGCTCGAGTTGGTGGATGCTTTGGAGGTTCGATCTTTTTTTTATCCCTGCCCTTGAAAATCCCGATCAAGAAACTTTTCAAAAAGAAGTTTCTTCCAATTCAAAATCTATCCCCGAAGAAAATATTATAGAATCTTATGAGGCAGAAGATCAGCAGGAAATTCCTGAAAAAGACTCCTCTCAGGAGAAAGAAGACAATTCAATTCCTGAAAAAATATTCAATGAGCAAGATGATTATTTCCTCAAGATTCTAAATTTGCCTGATGATTCAAAGAAAGATTTTGACGCGATAAAATCAGTATATCGGAAGAAGATCGCCCAGTATCATCCCGATAAAGTCTCAGCAATGGGTCCGGAAATCCGTGAGGTTGCCGAACAAAAAGCCAAAGAAATAAACGAAGCCTACGAACACTTCAGAAAAAAGTTTTCATCCTAAATTTATACCTATCAAGATACAATTACTTCGACCTTGAAGAGAGTTGATCAATCGTTATTGTAATTTTCTTTTTCAAAATGAGTAAATCCCAAAAACATGAATTCCAAGCCGAGACCAAGCAGGTGCTCGATATTGTAGTTAATTCCCTCTACAAAGATAAGGAAATCTTTGTCAGGGAATTAATCTCTAACGCCTCCGATGCTCTTGAGAAGTTGCGTCGTACTCAACTCACTGAGAAAGATATTCTTGATGAAAATCTGGAACTAGAGATCAATTTGAATACCGATGACACCACCAATCAATTGATTATTCAAGACTTTGGAATCGGCATGACAGAAGAAGAACTGGTTAAGAATCTTGGCACGATTGCACACTCTGGTTCTAAGGAGTTCTTGGAAGCTCTGAAACAAGATGGTGAGAAAAATGATGCCCTTATCGGAAAATTTGGGGTTGGTTTCTACAGTGTATTTATGGTTGCGGACAGCGTCGAGGTCTACTCCCGTAGCTGGCAAAAAAAAGGCAAGGGTTACTGCTGGAAAAGTGATGGAGGAGGAACCTACGAAATAGATGAAATAGATGGCCAACGCCGTGGGACTAAGATCGTCATCAAACTCAAAGAAGATTTCACAGATTACGCCAAAGAGGACAGGGTTAAAGACATTGTAAAGAAGTATTCGGCCTTTGTTCAATTTCCCGTCTCGGTGAATGGGGAAAAAGTAAACACGGTCGACGCTATCTGGTTGAAATCTAAAAGTGAAGTCACGGAAGAAGAGTACGAAGAATTTTATAAATTCCAGGGAAATGATTATGAAGGTCCATTGATGCGAATGCATTTTAGTGCGGATGCACCCCTCGAGATCAACTCACTCCTTTTCGTACCCAAGAGAAATATGGAAAAAATGGGCATGATGCGAAATGAAAATAAAGTCGCTTTGCACTGCCGAAAAGTCCTCATCGATGCTGAACCCAAGAACCTCTTTCCTGAATGGCTGCGTTTTCTACGAGGAGTGGTTGACAGTTCAGACCTGCCATTGAATGTTTCCCGAGAAACCATGCAGGATAGCGAACTTCTTCGAAAATTGAATCAAGTGCTCACGAAACGCTTCATTCGCTTTCTTACTGAACAGTCCAATAAACAAGAAGATACTTATCTTGAATTCTGGAAGGAGTTTGGTCCCTTGATCAAGGAGGGTGTGGCTACGGATTTTACCTACAAAGACGATCTATCCAAACTACTGCTCTTTGAATCAACCGCTCTTGAACCTGGAAAGCTTACGGGTCTTGATGCTTATGTAGACCGGATGGCTAGCGATCAGAAGGAAATCCTTTTCCTATTTGGCAAAAGCAGAAAGTCCATTGAAGCTGGTCCCTACTTAGAAGCATTGCGAGCACGTAGTTTGGAAGTCCTTTTACTGACTGAACCTGTTGATGAGTATGTCATGCAGTCGGTTCGTGAATTTAAGGATTTAAAAGTTATTTCCGCTGATTCTGAGGATTTGAAACTCGAAAAACTCGATGATCAACCTGAAGGAGAAGCTCTTGATAAGAAATCTCTCAAAAAGCTCTGTAAATGGCTGAAAGAAAAGCTCAAGGACCGCTTGTCCGATGTAGAGGAAGGCGAAAGACTCATCGAAAGTCCCGTCTGCGTGGTGGGTTCCGACGCGATGGGGGGAGCTTCGGCTCGAAGGATCATGAAAATGATGCAAGGCCCAGACGATGAAATGCCCGCTCAAACGGTAAAACTTCAAATTAATCCCAGAAATGGAATTATTCGTGGACTTTCATCAATGATAGATAAGGATGAAGACACTGCCCTGTTAGTTTCCAACCAATTGATTGACAATGCCTTGGCATCCGCGAACCTTCTTGATGATCCTAGAGAAATGATCGCTCGAAGTTACCAGGCTTTGGAAAAAATCACGGCATAAAAATTTCCATCAAATGATTGAACTTTTTGTAAAAACCTAAAATTGAGGTTGCACAAAGGTAAAATGAAAAGATAAAAAAAAGATATGAATGCAAAATCTCATTTTAAGAATTTTTCACTAGTTGTCGCAACTTCCATCTTTTTGATGGCAGGGGGGTGTGCCAAAAAATCCCAAAATCCTTTTTCAGACAGGGATGCGGAAGTGAAGGACAATATTGAAAAGCTCATGGGGTTATCTGTTGGCATGACTCGGGAACAAGTTTTTTCTCTTACGGGTATTGCCAATTATGTAGAAGGATATGACTGGGGGAGTGTCTGGTTTTACAAGATAAGAAAAGGGGGATCTAAAGATGGTCCTCTGGCAAACCAAGACATCGAACAGCTTTACATGCCTATCGTTTTTGACAATTCTGACAGAGTGATGGGATATGGAAGAAAATTCTACGAACAGACACTTTCAGACCTTGGTGCTGGCCAGTTTTAATTCATTCTCCTTCGGTTAGTTAAATTGAAGGATTGACGAAAGGTCACTTTTCCTTCATTTTTTTCCTTTCCCAAAAAAACGATGAAAACAACACTTGCCAAGGCAGAAACTACTACTCACGACTGGAAGATCGTTGATGCAACTGATCAAATTTTAGGTCGGCTAGCCGTAAGCATTGCGAACGCTTTGCGTGGTCGCAATAAGCCTACCTACACTCCTCATGTTGACACGGGTGATTTTGTAATCGTTACAAATGCAGATAAAATCAAGCTAACTGGTTCAAAGGAAGAGCAAAAAAAATATATGTTCTATTCCGGATACATGGGGAATGAAAAATATCGAAGTGTGGCTGACTTTAGAGAAAAGAGACCAGAATTTATCATTACCAACGCAGTCAAGGGTATGCTTCCTAAAAACAAGCTTTCCAGTGCCATGCTAAAAAAGTTGAAAGTTTATCGAGGCGAAGAACATCCACACGAAGCCCAAAAACCAACCCCACTTCTTTCTTAATATTAAAATTTATGAGTGCTCAAACCGCCACAAAAGAATTTGTAGCTACAGGACGTCGAAAAACCAGCACTGCTCGTGTTCGCATAAAAGATGGTACTGGCTTATTTATAATTAATAATCGACCCCATACGGATTACTGCAAAACGGAACAGGAAAGAAAGATGGTAATCGCACCTCTTGTTACTGCTGAAAAATCTGGTTCAGTTGATATTATGGTTATCGTAAACGGAGGAGGTGGAACCGGCCAAGCTGGTGCAATCCGTCATGGACTTTCCAGAGCTTTGGAAAAAATGGATGGAGATTTACGGTCTCCGTTAAAGAAAGCGGGGCACTTACGACGAGATCCTCGCAAAAAAGAAAGAAAGAAGACCGGGCAACCGGGGGCTCGGAAGAGGTTCCAATTCTCCAAACGATAAGAACCCAAGTTACAGTTTCAAATCGAACCCCTCGGTCTTACCATCGAGGGGTTTGTTGTTTTTAGAAATACTAATCAAATGACAGTCAAATGAAAGCATGCGTCATAGGAGCTTCCGGTTATACCGGCCGCGAGTTGGTTAAATTGTTGTTGTCTCACCCTCACATTCAGCTTGCCACAATTACATCCCGTACCCTTGACGGATACCCAGTGGAAAAGGTTATCCCGCAAGTGGCGGGTTTTTCCTCAAACTTGACATTTTCCAATCCCAAAATCGAAGCCCTCTGCAATCATTCAGACCTAGATATTTTCTTCCTTGCCCTGCCTCACGGGACAGCTTCTATTTATGCCAGTAAGCTATTGGAAGCTGGCAAAAAAGTTATCGACCTCTCCGCTGACTTTAGACTCAATTCTGCGGATACATACAGGGAATTCTACGGACAAGATCATCCTTCGCCAGATCTTCTTGAAACAGCCCAATATGGACTCCCTGAGCTACATAATCTCAGTTGGGAAAAGTCTCCACTGATTGCATCGCCGGGTTGCTACCCAACCAGTATTCTTGTCCCCCTTGCCCCCTTAATGAAATCCATGGCTGTCGATTCGGAGGATATTGTGGTCAACAGCATGAGTGGTATCAGTGGTGCAGGAAGAAATGCCTCTGAAAAACTGCTTTATTGTGAAAGGAACGAGAATGCCTCAGCTTATGGTCTACCCAAACATCGTCATCTTTCTGAAATTGAAGAGCAACTCACCTTATTTGCTAAGCACCCTGTAATTCTTTCTTTCCACCCCCACCTAGCTCCGATGAATCGGGGAATTCATACAACGATTTCAGTTAAAGCCAAGCGTACTTCAAATCTATCCTCCATTTACGACATCTGGAACGAAGTCTATCATAACCGCCCCTTTGCTAGAGTCTTGGAAACTGGCACTTTCCCAGAGGTATCTCATGTTGTTGGATCTAACCGGGTGGATTTCTCAGCTCATTTTGACAGTCGTACGAACCGTATCGTTATCTGCTCTGCAGAAGATAATTTAATCAAAGGTGCCGGAGGGCAAGCCATTCAATCGATGAATATTTGTGAAGGGCTGATTGAATCAACTGGTCTGATATGAAATTTTTCGACAACGGTGACGCACTCACTGAAGCTAGAGGCTTTTTTTGTTCAGGCGTGCATTGCGATGTCAAAGGAAAGCGCGATGGTAAACTTGATCTTGGAATCATTTACTCTAAAAAACCTTGTTCGGTAGCTGGAGTCTTTACAACGAATGATGTTCGGGCTGCACCTGTTAGGTATTGTGAAGCACTGATTAAGGATGAAAAGTTTGCATGTCATGCAATCATTGCAAACAGCGGAAATGCAAATGCGTGTACTGGACGCCAAGGCGAACTAGATACCAAAAAAATGGCATCCGAAGTGGCCCGTCACTTCAACATTCATTCAAAGGAAGTACTTGTTTGCTCAACCGGAAGAATTGGAGAACCTCTCCCAATGAGCCGTATCACTGCCGGTATTCGCGATGCTGCAGATGACATAATTAAAGAATATGACGGGGCGGCTGCTTTTCAGGAGGCGATTCTAACCTCAGACACTTGTACAAAATCTTGCTCAGTTAGAATCAAGGCATCATCGGGTGAAATTACTATTGGGGGGGTGGTAAAAGGAGCTGGCATGATCGAACCAAACATGGCCACAATGCTTTCTTTTTTGACCACAGATATAAGTGCGAGTAACCATGAACTCCAATCAATTCTTGCCATTGCAGTAAATCAGTCTTTCAACCGTATCACTATTGACGGTGATATGAGTACTAACGATTCGGTTCTTATGATGGCCAACGGGAACTCAGGCATTGAACTGAAAAATGAATCGAAGAAATTCCAGGATGCCTTTGCTCACGGTGTAGAAACCATCTGTGCTGCACTTGCCAAAAAATGCGTTTCTGATGGAGAAAAAGTTACCAAATTTATTAAGCTAAAAGTGGACGGGGCGGAAACCGAAGAAGGTGCTCAAAAAGTTGCCCGATGCATCGCCAACTCCCTATTAGTTAAAACTTCATGGTATGGATCCGACCCGAATTGGGGAAGAATCATCGATGCTGCTGGCTATGCAAAAGTCGGAATGGATTTCGCAAAGGTGGATTTAAATTACAATGAAGTCCCTGCTCTAAAGAAAGGAGAACCTATTGTAGGAAATAAGAGCAGATGGAAAGAAATTGTTTCAGGTAAAAACTTCACGATAACTCTCAACCTTAATCAGGGAAAAGGCACGGGAGAAATCTGGACAAATGATTTGAGCGAAGAATATGTCAATTTCAATAAAAGTGAGTGATCGAACATGAATAAATACGAAAATAGCCAGAGCAAAGCTTCCATTTTGTTGGAAGCCCTGCCCTATGTCCGGCGTTTTCGGGGATCCGTCTTCGTGATCAAATATGGGGGAAGTTTTATGGACTCACCCGATCCACTTGTTCGATCGCGCGTGGCTCAAGACCTAGTATTTTTGAATTTTGTTGGGATTAAAGTTGTTGTGGTTCATGGAGGTGGCAAAGCGGTGACCAAGGAATTGGAATCACGCGGGCTTAAGGCTTCTTTCATTGATGGTCTGCGAGTGACAGATTCCCAAACGATTAAAGTGGTCGACAGTGTTTTAAATGAGAAAGTAAACTCAGAGGTTGCTCAATTTGTAAGTTCATACGATTGCAAAGTGCAAAGGCTTCCGGGCAAAGAAATTCTTCGTTGTCAAAAACTCTCACAAGAATTGGATTTAGGGTTTGTCGGATCTATTTCTCAAGTAATCACAGATCCAATCCATGATGCTCTTGAAAGTGGATTGATGCCAATCATTTCATCCACCGCAGCTGATCAACTCGGACAATGCTACAATGTTAATGCTGACACAGTAGCTTCAGAAGTAGCGATTGCACTCGGGGCACGCCGATTGGTTTATCTTTCTGATGTTCCTGGTTTACTTCGTAATCCTGAAGACACAAACACGCTCGTTTCTAGCCTTCCTGTTAACCAAGTGGATTCCCTCAAGGCAGAAGGAATTATTGCCAAAGGCATGCTCCCAAAAGTAAACAGCGCAGTGCAAGCTCTGCGTTCAGGCGTTAACAGAGTGCACCTCATTGACGGCCGTTTGCCACACAGCATTCTTTTGGAGATATTTACTGATGAAGGTATAGGAACCGAAATCGTTCACTCTTCTTAGATTATTCATGATTTCTTCCGAACATTCTGAATTTTTAGTGGGAAATTATGCTCCTCCCGCAATTGAAATCATAAGAGGTAAAGGAACCAAAGTCTGGGACAAGCAAGATAAAGAATATTTGGACTTTACAAGTGGAATTGCAGTNAACAACCTTGGACATAGTCATCCTTATTGGATTGATTCGGTTACTGCACAAGCTAATCAACTTGTGCACTGCTCAAATTTATTTTCCATTCCGGAACAAGTCCGTCTCGCAAAGCGTTTGGTTGAAAAGATAGGTAAGGGAAAGCTTCTTTTCTGCAATAGTGGAGCAGAAGCAAATGAGGGNATGATCAAGCTTGTCCGCCTGAATGAAAATCAAAGGAATAAGAATCCAAGACATAATATTCTTGTTGCAGGAAATGGATTTCACGGTCGTACACTTGGGGCTCTCTCTGCAACTGAATCTCCTAAATACAGAAAAGGCTTTGAACCACTGCTCCCATCATTCGACTTTGCCCCACTCAATGATATCGAAGCCTTTGATCGCGCAATAAATGATAATACATCCGCGGTCTTGGTTGAATCCATCCAAGGAGAAGGTGGTATATTTGTAGCAGATGATTCTTTTTTGCAGGAACTCTCTGCCATCTGTTCCCAAAGAAAAGTCATGCTTCTGCTAGATGAAGTACAAGCCGGGATTGGCCGAACGGGCGAATTTCTCGGATTCCAAAAATCGGGTATCCTGCCCAGTGCGGTGGCCATGGCAAAAGGCCTAGGGGGTGGATTCCCTATAGGTGCCATTTGGATAAACGAAGAATATGCTAATACCTTCGGCCCGGGCAGTCACGGCACCACATTTGGTGGCTCNCCTTTAGCTTGCTCTGCTGCTAATGCTGTACTTGATGTGTTGGAGGAGGAAAATTTGATATCAGCAGCCCGGCAAAAAGGATTAGTGCTCCAGAAAAAACTTTCGGAATTTATAACTAAATATCCAGATCTAATCTCTGAAGTTCGTGGACGTGGGCTTATGCTCGCTCTCGCGTTCCGGAATGATCCAACCCCAGTTGTCTCAAAGCTTCGCGAAGCNGGTCTTCTAGTCGTAGGAGCAGCNGGCCACTCCGTCCGTTTTCTTCCACCACTAAATGTTCTGAATAAGGAAATTGATCAGGCCATAGAAATTGTGGATTCAACTCTTTCATCCCTTCAACCCGCCGAAGTTAGAAAATGAAGCACTTCCTTCAGGAAAACGATTTTTCACCCCCAGAAATCAAAGANATCTTCACTCATGCCTTTGCCTACAAAGCAAACCGNGCCCAAAGGCCNACAAATGATCTTTACGGACAGACTTGGGGCATGCTTTTTCACAAAAAAAGCACCCGTACTCGAGTCTCCTTTGAAGTCGGCATCCGCGAACTCGGAGGAAACCCGCTGATATTGGATCAATCATCTACCCAGATCGGGCGCGGAGAAAGCGTTGAGGACACAACAAAAGTACTATCTAGATTTCTCGACGGATTGATTATCCGAACTCATGGACATGAAATCATTGAAGGATTTGCATCTCATAGTTCAATCCCTGTTATCAATGCTTTGACCGATTTTCTTCACCCTTGCCAAATTTTTGCTGACTGTATGACACTATTGGAAAAGACCGGAGACTCTCAGGATCCATTTTCTTTAGCCGGTAAAAAACTCACTTTTTTTGGAGATACCCAATGTAACATGGCAAACTCTTGGATTATAGCCAGTGCCCTGTTTGGTCTGGAGGTCTGCCTTTCTGGACCCGCCGATCTTCTGCCAAAGGAAAAGATAATTCAATATTTGGAAAAGCACGACTTGCAGGGAAGATTTGAACATCAGTCTGACCCAGCACTTGCTGCACTAGATGCGGATGTTCTTTACACTGATGTTTGGGTAAGCATGGGATTTGAAGAAGAAGCGGATGAAAGAAAACGAATCATGTCACCTTATCAGGTAACCGAGGCTATCCTTCAATCCGCTAAACCAGAAGCCCACTTTATGCACTGCATGCCAACCCATCCCGGAGAGGAAGTTTCTGAATCTGTCCTCGCATCCCCGCAGGCCATACTTTTTGATCAGGCTGAGAACCGTCTGCATATTCANAAAGCAATTCTTCGCCAACTTAACAAATCCTGANTTGATTATTCTCAATCCATGAAAATCATCCTAGCTTATTCTGGAGGTTTAGACACCTCCGTGCTTGTCCACTGGTACGCCAACTCCCAAAATGCGGAAGTTATAACCTACTGTGCGGATGTCGGACAGGAAGAAGAACTTGATGGACTTGAGGAAAAAGCCCTCGCCACCGGCGCCACTGCTCATCGTACTTTGGATTTGGTTGATGAATTTGCAGAGGATTTCATTTATCCAATGGTTCGAGGTAACGCNGTTTATGAATCACAGTATCTTCTTGGGACCTCGATTGCTCGTCCACTTATCGCCAAGGCACAAATAGAAATTGCACGTGAATTCGGTGCCACTGCCCTAGCCCACGGTGCAACCGGGAAAGGCAATGATCAGTGCCGTTTTGAGCTTACTTTTTCCGCTCTCGCACCCGACCTTAAAATTCTAGCTCCTTGGAGAGATGCATCATTCCGCAAGATATTTCCTGGCCGCCAACAAATGATTGAATATTGTAAGAAACATGGAATCGATGTGGAAGCNAGTGCTTCCAAACCATATTCTATGGACCGCAATCTCTGGCATATTTCCTACGAGGCCGGTATTTTGGAAGATCCATGGTTTGATCCGTCCACTCCAGAAAACCGTGAAATGTACAAGCTGACCGTCGATCCCGAACTCGCACCGGATGAACCGCANTATTTGGAACTTGAATTCATCCAAGGTAACTGTATTTCGATTGATGGCCAATCTGGCAAACCTTCCGAAATTGTTTGGAAACTAAACGAAATTGCTGGCAAGCATGGTATCGGGCGGGTTGACCTTGTAGAAAACCGTTTTGTTGGCATGAAAAGCCGTGGGGTTTACGAGACTCCCGGTGGTACCATTCTATTAAATGCACACCGCCAGCTNGAGACTCTTACAATGGATCGGGACCTCATGCATTTGCGTGACTCCCTCATCCCCCGTTATGCCGAACTCATTTATTACGGTTTCTGGTACGCTCCTGAAAGAGATGCCCTCCAGGCCCTAATCGACGAAAGTCAAAAAAACGTTTCCGGCACTGTCCGCCTAAAGCTATATAAAGGTAACATCACCACCGTTGGTCGTAAATCTGACCATTCCCTTTATGATCTGGAAATTGCCTCTATGGATGATGACGAAAGCGATTACCGACCCGAGGACGCTGGTGGTTTCATCCGCCTACATGCCCTTAGGCTCAAGGAACGCGCCCGAAAGCAGGGATATAAAGTATAATTTTTTTTCTAAGATGCGCCTCTACGTCATCGATAACTACGATTCCTTCACTTACAATATCGTCCAGTATTTTGGTGAACTTGGGGCTGAGCAGAAAGTAGTCCGTAATGACGCCATTAAAATCAATGAACTCCAACTCGATGAATATGATGGCTTGGTAATTTCTCCAGGCCCCTGTGATCCCGATCGGGCTGGGATAAGCCTGCATGCGATCGAGCAATGGGCAGGCAGAATTCCTATTCTCGGAGTTTGCCTGGGACATCAGTCCATTGGGCAGTCATTTGGTGGAAAAATCATTGGAGCCAGTAAACTTATGCATGGAAAGACTTCCGAAATAAGTCATGACGATCAGGACCTTTTCGAAGAAATGCCTCAAGGGTTCTTAGCCACCCGATACCACTCCTTGGTCATTGAGCGGGAAACCCTGCCAGAATGCCTAGAAATCACGGCTTCATCAGAGGATAATGAAATTATGGGTAT
Source organism: Verrucomicrobia bacterium TMED56 (assembly GCA_002167265.1). Taxonomy (GTDB): domain Bacteria; phylum Verrucomicrobiota; class Verrucomicrobiia; order Opitutales; family Seribacteraceae; genus Seribacter. The sequence goes on from NHDJ01000102.1 coordinate 11,340, forward strand.
ACGTCACCGCGACCTTCCTCTATGGGGCGTACAATTCCATCCCGAGTCCCTCGCGACAGAAAATGGAATTATGATCTTGAAGAACTTCCTTAAACTCTGCTAGAAACATTCCGTGTGGTATATGGAATCCTACGAAATCAATGCGTTGTCCTAAGTGTTCGTCAGAAGAGTTGAAGGTTCTGGAGACGAGAGCAGGCAAGGTCGCCTCAACTCGTCGCCGTCGGGAATGCCTTCAATGCAATCATCGCTTTTCTACTATCGAAGAAGTCCTGAGGGAGGACTTAGTCGTGGTCAAGCGGGACGGACGCAGGGAAAGTTTTGATCGTACTAAGCTGGCCATGGGTCTGCGTCGTTCGATCGCAAAACGACCGATCGATGCGGAGCAAATCAACGCTTTACTTTCGGATACTCTCAGGCGAATTGAAAATGAGTTCGACAGCGAGGTACCCAGTCGTGCGATTGCCGATGCAATCATGCAGCGACTGCGTAAGGTAGATGCGATCGCGTGGCTGCGATATGCCAGCTTCTATCAGGATTTTCATGGGCTTTCTCG
>NHDJ01000103.1 GCA_002167265.1 Verrucomicrobia bacterium TMED56
CATGAAAGACTTTACCGAGATCAGTTTCTTCACCCGCTGTTGTTTCACCCAAAAGTTCAACGATCTGACGTGCATGGGATGCTCCTCCCCGGGGAGGCACCAGGGCACGAACTTTGCTGTCGAAAGTAGTCAGGCCAACACTGTCTGTTTGTCTGAGAGCCAAATAAGCAAAGCAGGCGGTCAGCCTCGAGCCATAGGCAAGTTTACTTACCCCGTTCTCACTCTCTGCACCATAGGCCATCGACCCACTTGCATCAAGCAGCAGATGGCAACGGAGGTTGGTTTCCTCTTCATATTCCCGAACATAAAACCGGTCTGATTTACCAAATACTTTCCAGTCAAGCCTGCGAATTTCATCTCCACGGGTGTAGGCGCGATGTTGTTTGAATTCGACACTGAAACCTTTGTGGGGAGAACGATGAAGCCCTGAACAGAATCCCTCGACCACCCGTTTGGCCAAGACCTGATGGTTGGCTAAACGTGATAAGTCCTTAGGATCCAGATAATCTGTTACATTAGCCATCCGAATGTGGAGACTTAAAAATTAGAGAATGGCCTCTTTTTTGTCCGGTATTGCCTCCAAGCATCGATCAATGATCGATTCAACTGTTATTCCCTCCGCCTCCGCATTAAAAGTGGGAACAATTCTATGCCTAAGTACTGGATGAGCCAAGGCTTTCACATCTTCTACTTTTGCTGCAAAACGCCCGTTTAGTAAGGCACGTACTTTAGATCCTAAAATCAATTGCTGGCATGCCCGTGGACCTGGTCCCCAATCAATGAGGTCCTTTACCCAGCCTTCGGCGCCCACCTCTTTGGGACGGGCCATACGAACTAGATCAAGCACATAGTCATATACATGATCTGGCACAGGAACCTTACGAACGGTCTCTTGACATTTTTGCAAGGTGGGTCCATCAATAACAGGTTCCAATTTAGATTCAAAAGTCGAAGTCGTTTGCTCGATAATTTGTCTTTCTTCCTCACGGGTAGGATAGTCAACAATTACCTGGAAGAGAAATCGGTCGCGTTGTGCTTCTGGTAAAGGGTAAGTTCCTTCCTGTTCAATCGGATTTTGAGTGGCCAAAACAAAAAACGGTTCGTCCAAGGTGTAGGTGGTGCCTCCTATGGTCACCGAGTGCTCCTGCATAGCTTCCAGTAGGGAAGCCTGAGTTTTGGGTGGGGTACGATTAATTTCGTCAGCGAGAATGATCTGACTGAAGATAGGACCTTTTTCAAATACCAACTCTCTGGTTCCGGTTTTCTTATCCTCTTGAATGATATCAGTACCAGTGATGTCAGCAGGCATTAGATCAGGAGTAAATTGGATTCTGCGAAAACTAAGATCTATAGCTTGGGCCAAAGAGCGTATCATTAGAGTTTTAGCCAAGCCCGGAACCCCTTCCAGCAGGCAGTGACCTCTTGCAAGCATTGCAATAAGTAACTGCTCCAACACTTTTTCCTGACCGACAATGACTTGGTGAACTTGTTCCTTAATCTTGTCGTAGGAAGCAACAAGTTCCTTCGCTAGTGCTTCATCGTCGGAGCTGGTATTTTGAAGGCTCATGAATTTGAATCTATTTAAAGGTTAATAAGTTTGCTAAAATGAAAATGAGAAACTTTTGGGCTACCTGCATTGACAATGGTAAAAATGTAGCAAAGCAAGAAAATTTCATAAAATTTTAAAAATTTATAATTTAAGTCTCTCCGGACAACAGCCGTTCCATTAAAATTTCATGAACTGTGGTAGATTCAATGGAATTTCCGCTTATCGATGTTTTTCCTAAAAGAACAGGCCAATCCAAGGAACTTTTGGGTTTCGACGCNCNTCCGATCTGCCTTTNACTAAANATGGATNCAGTGGNATAAAATCCATATGTATCCGAAAACCCAGTTTTTTGGCTAAAAGTTTACGTGCAGCGATGAGNGTTGGAAAAGTTATCTCGGGATTNACAAACAGTTCAACAGGATCATATCCATGCTTCCGATGAATATCTATGCAGCGTGCAAATTCCGGTGCAAGTTCATCATCTTCCCAAAAATANTAAGCAAACCACGCATCCTCTTCTGCCAAAGCCACAAGATCGCCAGCCCTTTGATGATTGAGGCCACACATTTCTCTCTCNTTGCCTTCAAAGACAGTGGCCACTCCGTCCATTGATTCGAGACAGGATCTAACNTTTCGCCTAAGGGCAGGATTGGACTGCGGGAGNTAAATGTGAGCAATTTGGTGATCCGTAAGTGCAAAAGCTTGACTTCCTCCGGAGTCCAGGGTTTCGAGGCCAAACTCCTCCTTCAGATTCAACCATCCTTGGTGGCGGAATATTCGGTTTGGGTAAATCACTTTGCTTACTTCGGTGATCCCGTATTCCGAAAGCACTAAGCACTCAACTCCCTGAGTTGAAAAAAAATCTATCAAAGATCCTGCAATCTGATCAATTTCAGCTAATGCTTTGAGGCTCCTTGGGTCGCTGGGTCCATACCGCTGAAAATCATAATCTAAATGTGGAAGATAAATTAAGTTTAAGTCAGGATGATATTTTTTTTCAACCCAACGGGCCGCATCCGCAATCCATTGTGAGGAAGAAATACCTGCTTTGGGTCCCCAAAAGGCAGGAAACGGAAAATTACCCAACTCCTGTTTGATTTCACATCGAATACTCAAGGGGTGACTGTGTATATCAAATGCCTTTAATCCGTCAGATCTGTAAAGGGGTCGAGGAGTTATAGAAAAATCAACATTCGAATACATGTTGTACCACCAGAACAAATTCGCACTCTTTAGNTTCGGTCTTTTCTTTTTAACGGAATCCCAAAGTTTTTCGCATTGAACCAGCTTGTTGGATTGCTTCCAAAATTGANGCTCNTTGAGTTCCCNGTCATACCAACCGTTTCCTACAATTCCATGCTCAGTAGGTAATTTTCCCGTTAGATAAGTCGACTGAACCGAGCAGGTTACGGCTGGCATGACTGGCCTGATTAAATATTCCTTATTTCCTTCACTTTTAGCAAAGCTCGTTAATTTAGGGGTATGCTCTCCAAGATGTCGCTTGCAAAGTCCAACCACATTGAGAATTGCAATGCGAGGACCTCTGTCATGGTCCAATTTCACCATTTGTTATTTAGCGGTAATTGAAAGATGTCGCTCTCTCAGTTCATCGAGAGCAGACTTAATGTGAATTTTATCCATAGCATGCACTTCAACGCCCTCACCAATTCCTTGTATTAGAGTGATAGTGAGTTCTCCGCCAAGATGTTCGCGAAATTCATCTAGTCCAAGAATTATCAAAGACATGTCATTTTCGTCTANCCGATGAAGAAGTGGGTCGTAGGTGGAGAAACCAAGTCGCTCAATCAAGTTAATTGCACGATGTGCAGAAGCTTGTTTTACGAGACCAATCCTAGAGGAATACAAAAGATCAACCGCTAGACCAATGGCAACTGCATCTCCATGCCCAATGCGAAAATCGGAAATTTGTTCCAGTTTATGTGCCACCCAGTGCCCGAAATCNAATGGCCGGGCGGAACCTTTTTCAAATGGGTCTCCTGATATTGCTATGTGATCAAGATGAAGGGCGGCACTTTTTCGAATTACCTGTTCCATGGAGTNTGTTTCGAAATTGGCAAGTTCTTCAGCCCGTTCCTCAATTTGCTCGAAAAAAGAACGGTCCCGAATAAGGGCAACTTTTACGGCTTCGATAAAGCCAGCTCTTTTTTGTCTGCTCGGTAAACCGCGTAGAAAAGCAAAATCATTAACCACGGCATCAGGAACGGTAAAAGTCCCGACCCAATTCTTTTTTCCAAAAAAATTGATTCCATTCTTTACCCCCACCCCGGCATCGCCCTGGCTCAAACTGGTTGTGGGGAAGCGAATTAAGCGTAGTCCTCGATGAGCAGTGGCAGCAGCGAATCCAACCATGTCAAGGGCTGCTCCACCACCAATGACAATTACATATGAGTGCCTGCACATAGAGTGTTTGTTCAGGTCACTCCAAATTTGTTCAATGTATTTGAAATTATTTTTTGCTGGCTCACCCCCAGGAGAAAACTTGATTGGACATACCAATTCCAAGCGGTCTTCACGGGAGCGAAAATAACTTTCAATTTGTTTGGGAAGATTGGGTAGACTGTCCAAAAGACCTTCATCCAAATAAACGATCGCTTTGGTGGTCTGTCCCTTGCGTTTGGGTTGAAGTATATCAGCGAGGGTCTCATTCGTAGAAGAAAAAGAATCTCGGGTGAAGTAGACTCGATGATTGAAGTCTAACCTGATATTTCGATTAATTGTGGCAAATCGAGAGGGCATGATACAAGGTTATGTTTGGATTTATGTTGCCGCAAACTTCTTTTGTAGAATTTTCGCAAATAATTGAGCAAGATAACAAGGTGCCATAAGAGATGGCATGAATAGCGCAAGTGCAAGTGCATCAAACAGACAAATACCAGCCAAAAGCATTGATACTCCTTGGCTTATCTGGTTATTTCCTCCTCGTTTCCGCATTAAAAGCACGGATTCAAAAATGATCCATCCAAGATACAAGCCTGAACAATTCGCCAAGAAAATACGGCTTGGGTCTAAGTGATTCCATGCAACCAATAATCCCAAAATAATCAAACATGGACTAAATAACAGAGAGATTCCTAAACGGCTTGGACGACTCGAATTTCGGGAGATTGATTCGTTGCGAGCGAATAAGCTTATACCTGCTACATAGCCACCCAAAGAGATAGAACCAATTACTAGTGGTAGTCCGAGTGTATCACATTGACCTGCTGTTCCAGCAGTTAACCAAAGAAACATCCTGCAGGCTCCCATGACCCATACCGAACCTTTCCACTCTTTATGAAACGCATCGTATAATAAAATGGAGCTAATTAAAGCCACGGTCCAAATCAATGAACACAAAGCTCCAAATGTAAGAACTATTCCACCAACTATGAGGGAACCTAATCCTAAGCTCCAAACGGTTGTGATTTTTATTTTGCCTGATGGTATTGGGCGGTTTGGATTGAACTCTTGATCAAATTTTTGGTCAAAGGCATCATTGAGAATGCACCCGCCGGAATAGGCAAGACTTCCTCCCAAAAGGAGCCAACCTAATTGTCCCCATTCTAGAATAGAAGGGTCATGCCATGCTGGAGTTTGCCCTACGATTTTGTTTGTTGAATGATTAATTGCCCAAGCAGCCAAGGAATTTGTCCAAACCGTTGGCAGATTGGAAATCCGGGATAAGGTGAGTATTGTGTTAAATAATCCCAGCATTTCTCTTTATTGAACTTGAAAGCCAAGATCATACATTTGCTTTAAAGTCCATTCATATTCCAGTGCAACCTGCTCAACTACGGTTGTGGCATGTAAATTATCAGGCAAAACTTCCCAAGTGTATGTTTCCATCTCAAGGTGCCTGCAAGCATTTGGATTCTCACTCAGCCAAGACAAAGTATCCAATACATGCTGCCGCGTGTCTCCGAGTCCATGGCCAGGTGAAGCGTGGAGTGGGACATGAAAATGTACTCTCCATTCATCTGATTGCGGTAAATTGCCTGCGGAATGATTTTCCAAAGCGAGATCAAGATCTTTAATCCGATCAATACATTTACCTGACTTTCCAAGAGAAACCTGATGAAGATAGACAGGTTCAACAAAGTTTTTTAATGCATGTAAATTTTTTGGAGAGGGTTTCGCAGTGAGAGCAGAGCTAAGATGAAGTTTGCTCAGACGGATGCCGGATTGAAGATATTTATTTAATCCTTCTTTAGCGTCTTCGAATTCAACCGCCAAATGGCAGCAATCATAGTTTACTCCAATTGTTTTGCGTAAAATTTCCACATCGTTCCCAAATTCAAATAATTGATTAAAAAAATTGAGAGTTTCCTCCGTTGTTTCAAACATGCCAAGTGGTTCTGGCTCCATACCAAGGTGCAAATCTAGATTCTTCGGTTTTGCAATCCGTTCGATTTCAAGGGCACAAGATTGAATATTTTTAAAAATATTGTCGAAATTTTTATAATCATGAAGAAATTCCTTGAAGGATCCAGGGAGCGTGCTGACACTGCCTTCTTCATTTGTATTTAGTAATTTTTCAAGAATTGAAAAGAGAAGAATGGTATAATCAAGTCGATCTTGAGTCATCCAGTCAGGCCTGTAAACTTGCTCTTTAACCCGCATGCCATGAAAGTTGCCATAAGGAAATCCGTTAATAGTAAAAACATAAGAATTATTTTCGTCCATCCATTTTCGGAATGCATGTATTTTCTGGTTTTCTGAAAGCTCCACAGCCGAATCTGCACCAAGTCTTAATCCGATCGCAAAACGCTTTTCTGGAGCAACCATTTTTCTAACTTGTAGAACATATTTTTTTAGGGAATCAAATGTTTCTGCCCAACTGTTTCCCCTGTGGACATTTGTACAGTAAGCCAAGTGAGCATTATGAGTGAGCTTCATATGATTAAGAAATCCATAGGAATCAACCTTCACTAAGACAAGGTAAACTCGTATCTATCCCAAAGTTAGTGTTTCGTTAAGATTTTTTAAAAAAGCAAAAAAAATGCACGACCCAGCCCAGGTCGTGCATGTTTTTTTAACTCACTTGTGAGTATCTTTGCCCTATAAATGTAATTTTGCATCTTACATGCCAATTTTTGAGAAATCGTAAAAAAGTACAAAAAAGTTTTCTAGGATACAGTGCCTTGTTAATGTGGTCAAAATTTTTACAATAATATAAACAAAGACTTCTCTTACTGTCGCTAATGTCATATTCCTCATGAAATCTGAACCTATCTGGAAATCCTGGTTTGCCCGACATGGCAGTAAGTTGTTGCTTTTTGCAAGGCAACAAGCCCGTAACCCAAATGATGCTGAAGATCTTTTGCAGGAAGCTTTTGTTCGAATGTGGCGCTTGTATGGTCACACGGGTGATTTGTCTCCAGGTCTAGTCTATCGTGCCATCCGAAGGCTTGCCATTGATTGGGCTAGAAGTTTGGATAGAAGAGTTGTTCGTGAGCAAAGAACTTATGAACTTTCACCTCTTTCATCAGCATTTGAAGATAATCTGGAAAAAGACGAACGCCAAAAAGCGTTACTCCAATGTGTCGATCGACTACCTGATGAACAAAAGGAGGTGATCACTCTCAAGGTATGGGGTGAACTTACATTTGATGAAATTTCTCGAACTTTAGATTTATCGCTAAACACAGTTGCCTCTCGATATCGCTACGGTTTACAAAAACTTAAAGAATGGGTCCCGCAGGAGCTTGGGGAATCTGAACGAAATCCATAGTCGCCATGAATGAATTTGAATCAATTGAAAAAGAACTCAAATCGATATCGCCTAAATCGCCTTCAAAAAGCTTAATTTATCGAATAGAAAAAGGTTTGGGAGATGCAGGGAATTTGGCCATCCGTCGCCTCCCAGAAAATCAAACACTTTCCAAATCTTTGCTTAACTTCCTATTTAATTGGCGACCATGGGTTGGGATAGGCTTAGTTGCAACCCTTACGCTTACTTTCATCGCAATATCTTCCCTCCGCCAGAATTATTTTATTGGAATGGACAATTCTCCAGTCGATTCTCAACCAAATAAACCTCTTCTCATGGATGATCCCGAAAGCCCGATTCACGGCATTTCGCTCACTGAATTGGAGATGCGATCTGAGATGCCAGTTGGTGGGTGGACGCCATCTTTTCATGAGACACTGGTGGACCGTATTGATGAAGGTGTCGTTTCACGACCGAGCGGTTTGCCGGCAAGACAAGTCAGGATGCACTACTTGGATGAAATCATCTGGCAACATTCCGATACTGATACGCGCATTCTTTCTAAAAATCCACGACAAGAAATCATTCTCATTGACTTGGACCTTTATTAACATGTCTCTCAATTAGGTTGTCTACACACAACGTCACTTTGATCCAGAATTAGAAAGGTATTTTCAAATGCAAACTTTAATCCTGTCAAAACGGGTGCTTCTTTTTACCCTATTCACACATTTTGCTAGCGCCGAGCAAGAAAGCGAAGTTGAAAAAGTTACTTTTCTTGGAGTAAGTACATCGACTCTGCCCGCTCTAATTAGCGATCAATTGAATCTCCCCAGAGGTCTTTACCTCAGCGTCGATCAGGTTTCTACTGGCAGTCCAGCAGAAAAAGCAGGGATTATATGTAATGATATCTTATTAAATTTCGATGATCAAATTCTTGTAAACTCAACTCAACTTAAAGCCGTGGTAAAAATGAAAAACTCCGGAGATTCTGTTTTACTTAATATTTTGAGAAGAGGGCAAAAAACTTCAGTACAGGTTGTGCTTGATGAAATTGATCATTCGCTTCCAAACAATTCACTAAAATTGTACGATGCTTTGCAAGAAAACCAATCTTCTGATGATCCATTTTCAAATAATCCAAATGAAGGTCTTCCAGATTTTCTCCCTACCATAAGCGACCTGCTTAATACCAGTATTTTAAAAGACTTAGATTTTAACAATCCGCTCCATGGTAATAGAGAGGTTAATAATCAGGCCTTTACTTATTCGAACCAGAAAAATCATATCGTAATTAATGACGAACAAGGAAAAATTGAATACACTGTAGAAAACGGGAAGAAATATTTAAAGGCATTTGACCCGGCAGGAAAAATAATTTTTGAGGGTCCTTTAAATACCCCCAAGCAGCGAGAAAAATTACCCAATAATGTTCTAAAAAAGCTCTATAAGATAGAATCTTACAACTAGTTAACTTTGGTCATTTCAGAGTTTTATAGGTTGACGAATAAAGTTTGATATCCAATATATGTATTTTTCGAAAAAACGCACAAACTTCATTATGAAATATCCTGTTACTATACTAACTCTGCTGTCGATATCGGTAGGACTCTTTGCTCAAGTACCTAACATGGCAACTATGCAATCACCTGCACCTGAAGGTACATCTTTAGGAGCCAATAACACACTTTCCTCCAGTGGTATTGCACTTGGTAACCGTGTAAAAATGCGCGGATTTGTCGATTTTCGTTATGATTACTCCGATTTGGATGGCTTGGCTACTGACGAGAATGGTTTGACTATTGACGATGACGCTCGATTTCGTACTGCTGCCGATGTGGATTTCCTTTTCGATTTTTCTCCTGTTACAGGTGAAGTACACCTAGCCGCTACTTCAGACGAACTTGGACTTGAACAGGCTTTTTTGCGCTACAACTTTAATCAGGATTTCAGTCTGACCGCTGGCCGTCAACTGACTGTTTTGAGCTATGAAAAAGATGAGTCCCCCAACATGTATCAAACATCTTACGCATACCTTACAGATGTGTCTGCGGATGTACAAGGGGGCACCTCTGCTTTAGAAAGTTTTATCGGATTAAATTCTTTTAAAAGCACTGCATCATCAATCGATTCTGCAATGACTGGGGTTCCGGCTTATGATTCATACGCCGGAACAAATCCAGCAGTTAATCCTGCCGGTTTTCCACTACCATCATTTCGTAGAAATTATGTAGATGGTATACGAGCTAATTTCAACAATGGACAGTTCGGTTTGGTTGCGGGTCTCCATAACGGCTACTTTACTGACAATGATAACTTGAATGACGGCAATATTGGTTTGGATATTGCGGCTTCAGTTATGATTATTCCCGGACTTGAGCTTCGTCTTGGATTTGGATACGAAAACAATGATGACTACGACAAATCAATTGCTGGTTATAATACTTGGGCAACTGATCTAAGGACTGCTCTTACCAATGCTGGTCTTACGGCAGAAGCTTCCCAAGTTCCTCTTTTCCCTAAATCTGATGATATTAGCCAATTTAATGCATGGTTATCCTATCAAACCGGCGGTCTTACCCTTGCCATGGAATGGGACATGTGGGACATGTATGTTATAGATATGTGGAATTTGATGTTCCTAGCTAACTACCAGTTTAATGATTTGTTTGCTTTAACATTCCGATATTCGCACGAGGATTTTGAAGCCGATGTGCAAGGAGGAGGAGAAGGGGACAGCAACCGTTTTACAATTGGTCCGATGTTTACGATTACAGATTTCTTAACCATTGGAGTTGAGTACAGTCATGCGGAGCTTGATTCTACGATTACTGGCGACACCAGTGTCGACGAACTCTATGCTGAAACGATCTTCTCTTTCTAAAGCAACATTTATAATAACTTTTTAAAAAATTCCGCCAACTGGCGGTTTTTTTTTGGTTTTTAATTCAATTTTAGAAGATTGACTTGGTTTCCATTTTTCAATGAAATATGAATCTTTGAAACAATTCACCACCTATCTAAACTGATTATGAAGCAAACTTCTTCTCTATTAATTGCCCTTTTGATGGTTGCTGGCTCGGTAGTCGCACAAATTCAAGGGACTCCTCAAAAAATACCCTATTCTAATAAATCTATTGGATATAATCCAAATATTGATCGTTCTGGAATAGCATTAGGAAACCATTTTATTCTTAATGGTTACGCAAATGTGGAGTTTTTCAGTAAGGACGAGGACGGGGTTGCTTCCGGTTCTTGGATGGAACCCTTAATGAATATGTTTAATAAAGATACTGGATTTAATGCTTATGCCGACTTAGATTCGCATATAAAATTTGACCCGGTTAGTCTAAAAATTCATACAAATGTATCTGACGCAATTTTTGTTGAGCAGTTATATCTAGATTTTCAAGTAAATGATGTTTTTTCACTTGAAGCAGGTAAATTTGTTTCTCACCGATCTCTAATTCCTGAAGAACTAAATGAAAAGTTCTTTAGGACAAGTACATACCACCTGCAGCAAGGTTTCCTTGGTACTAAATTTAGTATCCTAGTTATGGAGGAGTTGTTTGATTTAGTTACTGACGCTGTTACAGCCTCCGACCAGGCTGCCATCGATAATTTGGTATCGATTTTTGGGATAGATGCAGTTACTGATTTAAATGATCCTCAATTCGATACCAATACCTTAATGGCATCGGTTTCCAAAGCTTATGTAGAAATGTTTTCATCATTAATGCTTTTACGTGACGATTATAAAACTAGCTATAACAAAGGCATTCGTGGTAATGTGTCCCTTTCTGCAGTTGATTTATCATTTGCTATTACAGAGTCTATATGGAACCAAATGCCTGATATGGGAGATGGTGATTTTGCGTTAGATCTAAATGCTGTAATATACCTTAATCCTTCTTTTGCTGGAAAAATAGGCTATGCTTATGAGTCAGCAGAAAGTGTTGGATCTTTACTAGGGTTGGTCATCCCAGATTCCTCAGATGATATTCATCACCTAAATACTGGAATTGAGTTTAAAAATGCCGGATTTACTAGTGCATTAGAATACGATTATATGAAACTGAATCCACTTGATACAAATATTTGGGATTTAGCTCTTCTTTTACACTATCAAGTGAACGATTTATTTGGGCTTGGATTTCAATATTCTCACGAAGATCTAGAAACTCCTATGGGAGATGGGGATAGCGATAAATTTAGCTTGTCTTTAAATTTTAATGTGACTGATAATTTTCTAATCG
>NHDJ01000104.1 GCA_002167265.1 Verrucomicrobia bacterium TMED56
TGAAAATGACCAAGCAGGAGGTCAAAGACGAAAGAAGTTCAAAAGAAATAGATCCAGAGATTAAAAAGAAACAAAGGCAGCGTGCTGCTGAGTTATTAAGCCAGGCGGGGATGGAAGCCGTATCTACAGCAGATGTAGTTGTTACCAATCCCACACATTTTGCTGTTGCACTTAAGTATGAAAAAGGCACGGATTCTGCTCCTGTTGTGGTTTCGAAAGGTTATGACATGGTTGCAAGACGAATAAAAGCTATCGCTATTGAATACGAGGTTCCCATGGTGGAGAATAAATCTCTGGCTAGAACTTTGTATGCTCTTGGAGATATAGGTAAGGCAATTCCGGTAGAATTATACCAGGTCGTAGCCCAACTTTTAGCTGATGTATATCAGAAACATTCCTACTATTTTCATCGGTTAAAAGCGAGGCGATTGCTCGCTAAAAAACCTAGTTCTGTCTCATACGGATGAAGAATTTCCTAAATAATATCAGAACCAAGTTTTCAGGAATAGGTGATCCTACAGAACTCGCTTTTGTTGGTGGTATTATTGCGGCAATTTTTCTTTTGATCATTCCAGTCCACAAGGACTTATTGAGTATTTTATTGGTCCTTAGTATTGCTGTTTCATTATTAATACTTCTGACGGTGATATATTTGGAAGATCCTTCTGAATTTTCTGTGTTTCCTACACTCTTGTTAGCGGTAACACTTTATCGATTGGGACTCAATGTTGCATCCACAAGGTTAATCCTTCTGGATGGAGACGCAGGTTCGGTAATAGAATCTTTTGGAACTTTTGTAGTTGGAGGTAATTATGTTGTTGGAACTGTTATCTTTTTAATACTGGTTGTGATTAATTTTGTCGTTATTACTAAGGGTGCCGGTCGAATTGCAGANGTNACNGCNAGATTNACACTTGATGCGATGCCGGGTAANCAAATGTCGATTGATGCAGAAATGCAAAACGGCATGATTACTGAAGCACAAGCCATTAAGAAGAGAGAGAAACTACAGAAAGAAGCTGATTTCTACGGTTCAATGGATGGTGCGAGTAAGTTTGTTCGCGGTGATGCAGTTGCTGGAATTATAATTACTGTTGTGAATGTTATTGGCGGTATATTGATAGGGTTCTTCCAAAAAGACATGGAGATTCAAAATGCTTTGGAAACCTATACTATTCTTTCAATTGGAGATGGATTGGTCAGTCAAATTCCGTCCATTATTGTTTCAATTGCCGCTGGTATTTTGGTGACAAGATCATCTGAAGAAGCAAACCTTGGTGAGTTTGTTGGTAGTCAACTATTAGTTTATCCAAAAGCAGTTGCCATTTCTGGTGTTCTTTTATTTTTGTTTGCGCTCTTTCTATCTGAAACTTTTTGGCCTTTCTTTTTGCTATCACTTGGATGTTTCGGGGTAGCTTATCTTCTCCATAAAAAATCTCTTGAAGAACCCTCCCTTAGCGAACTTTCGCAATCTCCACAATCCATGGAGTTAGGTCCTTCCGGTGCTGCTCCAGGAACTGGGCAGGGTGATTCTTCTCAATCTGCCCCAGGGGATCAACCTGGAGGATCTCCAGTAGAGCAAGCCATTGAGCAAGAAGTTTTCGCCCTGGAGATGGGTTATGGGTTACTGGTTCTTGCAGATAAGAAAAAAGGTGGTGATTTACTGGATAGAATTACGGGAGCAAGAACCAACTTTGCCAAAGAGATGGGAATGTTATTACCTACGATTGGAGTCAGGGATAGCATAGAGCTTGAACCTAATGAATACCGCTTTCTGCTTAGGGGTAAGGAGTTGGAGAGGTCAACGATTATTCCTGACCGTGTAATGGCCATGAACATGGGGGAGGGCGATGTTTCAAACCTTAAAGGTATACCGTGTATCGAACCTGTTTTTGGAATCAAGGCATCCTGGATTCCCGAGGATCAAAAGCGAAATGCAGAAGTTGAGGGATGTACGGTTGTGGATCCATCTTCCGTACTTGTTACTCATTTGTCAGATGTTTTGAAAAAATTTGCCTATCTTATTCTTGAGAGGGAAGGAACCCAAAGATTGATTGATTTGATCAAAGACAAAAATCCCACACTTGTTAGCGAATTACTTCCTGATCTTGTTAATGTAGGTGTTATTCAGAGAACTCTTCAGAATTTACTGCGTGAAAAAGTTTCAATCAAGAATTTAACTCTTATTTTAGAAACGATTGCTGACATGGGTGCAATTACCAAAATCCCTGATGATTTGTCAGAACAGGCAAGAAAAAGGCTGGGCATGTATTTTGTTAAAGAATTCGAAGTTGAGCCTAACAAACTAGTCGCCTTGACTCTTGAACCTACTCTCGAACAGTCTCTTGTTGGGCGAGTGAAAAAAAGCCAGTTTGATGTTGGATTGGCAATGGATCCCAATACTACTCAGGGATTATTGCAAGAATTGGAACCCAAGGTTAATGAGATGATTTCTCAAGGATTAACTCCTATTTTACTTACCACCGCAGAACTTAGGTTGGCTATCCGCAGATTTCTCGAACCAAGTATGCCTCAGTTGGTAATTCTTTCCTACCAAGAACTGCCAACTGAAACGCAAATTGAACCTTTTGGGGCAATTGCGTTAAGTTCACAATCATTACCTCCTGAAATTATGAATGAAATGGCAGTACCTGAGCAAATGTCTCCAGAATCTGATCCTCTTGCTTTTCCTGTAACATGAATGAATTAGTCAAAGAAAAATCTTCAGAAGAGAATTTGAATAGCAAGAAATTTAGACTTGTTGTAAAATCTGCAGAGGAAGCAGTACGGGTGATACGAGATAAGTTAGGTGAAGATGCAAAAGTTCTTTCTGTTCGCCAATTAGGAGGCGAGGGATTGAAGCGCTTTATTTCTTCGCCAAAGCTCGAAGTTATCGCTGAAGTTCCTTCACCTGAGGCGATTGCGTTATCCCAGGAAGAAAATTCTGGTTCCGGTGAGGGAATCGATGCATNAAATGCTAATACTCAAGTTGATACAAAGCCCCCAATCCCTGAGCCGATCCAAAAGCCCTCAATTTTAGATGAAACAAAGCAAGAGAACCCAAACTCCCAACCTAACAATGTCTTACTACTGAGTCGTTCTGGTTTCGATCCCTTTTTGCTTAAGGAAATTCAATCTTGGGATATTTGGAAGGAATTAAAGGATAAACCTTTTGCTGATGTTTTAAAGGAAATTACCATTGGACTTAGCGATCGTTTTCGCAGTACTGATAATAACCAAGCCACTCCTAAGGTAGCACTGATAGGCTCGCCTGGTGTTGGAAAGACAACAACTTTGTGTAAGTTTTTGGCTCACGAAGTTTTTATGAACAAATCATTACCCTCAGTTTTGAAGGTTGAGAATGGTATGCCCAATCCTGATGACGCCTTACGTATTTTTTGTGAAGTAATTGGGGTGACTTTATTTAGACAGGCAGATTCATTACCAGAAGCTAATGAGAAGACACCATTATATCTAGATTTCCCAGGTTTATCTGTAAATGATTCAAAGGAGTGGGCTGAGGCAGGTCAGGTTTTAGATAGTCTGAATGTTGAAACTAGGGTTTTAGTCATAAATGGTGCTTACGAGAGGGAGATCATCCTAAAGGAAATTCGTATGGCTAGATACTTGGGAGCTACTCATTTGGCAATAACTCACTTTGATGAAATATCGAATTCGACCAAGCTTTGGCCATTGGTGTTAGGCGAGAANCTAACCCCGCTCTGCATATGCAATGGGCAAAATGTCACGGGTGATTTTTCCACAAATGTTCTTAATCAAATGATTGCCCGNACTTTTCCAGAGGAACTTTATTCCAGAGGATTCAATAGTTACAGGCATGCGATTTCATGAATAACGACGCACGATTCTTCTTTGTTTTCTTTGGTTTTGTTGGTTTTGTAACCTTTTCTCTCTCCTCCATGATTTTAAATGGAGAGCTCATTTTTGCTACATTACATGGAGTACTTGGTTGTTTGTTCTTTTCTGTTGCAGGGAGATTATTGCTTAGTTTTGCCCTGAACAACGAAAGCATTGCCGTTGCTGTGCCTTCTGAAGTAAATCCTTCTTCAAAGGCGGTGTCACAGGATCCTTCAAATCAAAATGCAATAAACTTTACTCAACAGGGTTCAAACTCTATTAATAATGACTAACAATAATTTTATCGTATCATAAAATTACTAGATGAGCTCGCTTAACACAGTCAAGATAGCTAAAAATTCCTTTAGTCATGCAAATATGCAAGAAGCGGCAAAAAGGTATAAGAACGCTATGCTGTCGGATGCTAAAAGAGACAAATTCATTGTCGATTACCTGCCTTTAGTCAAATCTGTGGTTCTTCGTATGAAGCACAATTTCCCTGATAATTGTCAATTGGAGGACATGTATGGAATCGGAGCCAGAGCCCTNATCGTATCTGTTAACCAGTTTGATCCATCTAAAGGGAAATCTTTTGGCAATTACGCAGCTATGCGAATTAGGGGGGCCTTGTTGGATGAATTAAGAAGACTGGACTATCTTCCCCGTTCGAATCGGGCCAAGGCAAAATCTCTTCAGCAAACAATTCTGGAGCTAGAGTCCAGAAACAAAAGGATTCCGACAGAAGAAGAGATCCAAAAAGAACTTTCGATTAGTGAAAAGGAATATCACGCGCTGCTTAAAGATACTCAACCTGTCACATTTGTTCCTATTGAAAATCAATTTGATAATCATGGACAAGAAAATGAAAGCACATCATTGCTTGAAACTCTTCACGACCCCACAGAGCAGACTTCATCTGAACATTTAGAGTCTAAAGAAAGGGTTGAAAAACTCAGAGATTTGATTAAGGAGTTGCCAGATCAACAAAAAAAAATTCTGATGTTGTATTATTATGAAGAACTTAGGTTATCGGAAATTGCGAAGGTCTTTGAATTGAGCGAAGGCAGGATTAGTCAAATTCTTTCACAATCAGTTTTAACTTTGAAAGCACAATTTAAATCCCTTACTTAACTCGTCATGCTTTTAGTCGTTGGTCTCGTTATTGTTTTTGTTTCCTGCATTGGAGGTTTTGCTGTTGCGGGTGGAAATCCTATTACTCTTATCCACGCTGGAGAAATAATGATTATTTGTGGTATTGGATTAGGAATTCTTGTTGTTTCCAGTCCCAAAAGTGTGCTGATGAACTTGAAGGACGACATCTCAAAAGCTTTTAAAGGGGGCATAGCCAATGAAGGCAAATTTGTTGATTTATTGGTATTGATGTTTGAACTTTTCATGTTGGGTCGCAGGAAAGGAACTCCAGCACTCGATGAGCATGTTAGTGACCCGCAAAACAGTTCTATTTTTACAAAGTATCCTTCTTTCCTTAACGATAAGGGTCTGGTCGAATTTCTCTGTAATTCGTTGCGTCCAATTGTAGACGGTCGCTGTAAACCGGGAGATATTGGAGGAATTCTTAACGCTGAGCTGCAAAGTCGTGAGTCCGAAGCCACTCGATCAATTAAAGCTATTGAGATGATATCCGATGCCTTGCCGGGCGTAGGTATTGTTGCCGCAGTTTTGGGAATTATTAACACGATGTCTAACCTTGAGGACCCTGAATCAGTGGGTTATAAAGTGGCAGCTGCACTGAGCGGAACTTTTCTTGGTATCTTTTTAGCTTACGGTGTTGGCGTGCCTCTTGGTAGGCTAGTTTCCCTGAATCAGACACAGGAATTTTTGTATTACCGTATCGTTGAAAGATGTGTTTCTGGATTTGCCACAGGATTATCACCTATCATGGCTGTTGAAATTGGCAGACGTTCCCTTGATAAGCAAATTCAACCATCAGCTGATGAATTGGAAGAAAAGTGCAAGGGTGCTGGTCAAGGTGCTTGATCTTAAAGTGTTTAGTCCCCGTGCCATTGCTTAAGACAAAATCTCTTTACAAGTCATTCGCTTACGGTGGTGCTTGGAAAGTAGCATACGCAGACTTTGTCACAGGCATGATGTCGCTCTTCCTTGTACTATGGATCTTATCCCAAGACGAAGAAGTCATTATTGCAACTACTCGGTTTTTTCGTGATCCATACAAGGCTGGCGTACCGAAATCCACACCAGTAGAACAAAAGGACGCCCGCCCGGGTAGTATGGTTGATCAAATTGTTGGTCGTTCTGATACAACTATGCGTAATACCAATGACACGACTTCAATTGACATTGATGTATTACATAGAATTGCCCAGGATTGGTACGAAAGATACCGGCTTCATGAATTAGACGATTCAGTTGTTCAAATTGATGCGACTTCAGAGGGTCTTAAAATAACATTACTGCATGGTGATGAACGTCCTCTTTTTATGGAATCTTCTCCGCAACTGACACAATTTGGAACAAAGGTGATGCAAAGAATGTCTTGGATACTATCACAGCACATTCTAGTATACAAAATCGATTCCCATACAAATCATTTACAGGATAGTGTAGGTTCAAACGGCGAGGGCGCATGGGAAATGTCCCTCTTGCAAGCGAAAGAAGTTAATGACAAGTTATTGAAATACTCTGCAAATGATTTGGTCGGTAAGTTGGAAAGTATAACTGGGCACGGATTTACTAAGCCCAATGATTCGAGGTACCCAAATCAACCCTCTAAAAACAGACGTGTTGAATTAAGTCTTGTTTTGGATGTCAGTAAAAAAGATTTGGCATCCTTTCCTGAGGAATAGGCATTCTACTTGCTTTAAAACCTTATAAATATGGAAAGCTATCTTTCAGGTCGAGGCAATGAATCTTCTTCAAATTCGGGTAATTCTGTACCTGAATTTCGCACATTGTCAGAAATAGTTACTAGAAACCCGGATAATGAGGCTGAAAAAAAAGCCGAAAAAGACAATGCTAATTCCACTCAAGAAGTTATCTACAGTGACGGAGATTCTCCTGTCGTTGAAGTAATGTCCGTTGACGGTTGCCCTAGGGAGATTATCGTTCATATGAACGATGGCAGATTGCTTAAGATTTCTTGTAATTATTGAGATTTAGGCATTTTGTGGCACGCGTATTGCTTGTCTATTTGCGTGAATTTATCTTTATATGAAAATGCGTCTGCTCTAAGAGGTTTGGAGCAATACCAAAATGTTATTGCCAATAACATTGCAGCAAGCCATGTCGCAGGTTTTAAAAAAGTTGCTGTCAGCTTTGAAGCTGTAGAAGGTGGAGAAATCGCTCGAAGTACCCACGACCGCTTGAGGAACGAGATGCCTGGATCATTTCCGGTTATGAAGAATCAAGTGGATTTCAATGAGGGTGAAATGCGTGAAACTAACAATCCAATGGATCTTGCCATTCGTGGTGAAGGTTTTTTCTCTCTCATGAATCAAAATGGAGATTCGGTTTATTCTAGAGACGGTCAATTCTATGTGAATGCCGATGGTGTTTTAGTTAATAGCATGGGGCATGAATTTGCCGACCAAGGGGGAAATAACATACAAACGGTTCCAGGTGGTGGTGAACTTTTGATTGATAAGGAGGGGCAAGTCTTTCAGGGGGAGCAAAATATTGGACAAATTGGAGTTTTTGTTTTTGAGAATCCGTTGACTGATATGCAAAAAGTTGGTGGTGGCTTCGTTAGCAAAGAGCCTGATGTTGAGCCTGATATAGCAGATGTTGAGTCTTACACAGTGATGCAGGGGTATCTCGAAAACAGTAACGTCTCTGCTATCCAAGAAATGATTGGACTCATCGAAGTTTCCCGTGCTCATGAAGCAAATCAGAAAATGATACAGACTTTTGACCAAAATATTGGCAAAGCAATAGGTACACTAGGCCAAACCAGTTAATTAATATATTATGAATCTATCTCTTTATTCCGGCGCCACTGGCATGCAAGCCCAGCAACTTAACCTCAATGTGATTTCGAATAATATAGCGAATGTAAACACCACAGGTTACAAGAAAAACAAAATAGAATTCCAAGATCTTCTGTACCAAAACCCCCGCCAAGCAGGTGGGCAGACAGGTGCTGGGAATGTTGTTCCAACCGGGGTGGAAATGGGTAATGGAACCAAAGTTGTCTCGACCGCAAAAATTTTCACCCAAGGTCAGCTTACTCAAACAAGTGAGAAAATGGATATTGCGATCGATGGTGTAGGTTTTTTTCAAGTTGAGAGGCCTGATGGTACGGAGGCATACACTCGTGACGGAGCATTCAAAGTTGGTCCTGACGGACAGCTAACTACTGCAGATGCTCTTCCTTTGGCTGCCGGTTTACAGATTGATCCTGAAGTTACCAATGTTTTTGTCTCTCCAACTGGTGAAGTTTCCGTCGAAACCGCTGATGGAACTCAAATTATTGGACAGCTTGAACTTGTACGATTTCCCAATCCAGCGGGTATGAAGTCACAGGGTGGAAATTTATACACTGAAACCGAAGCTAGCGGTCCTCCAGAAATTGGAGCTCCAGGGGAAAATGGTTTTGGTGTCTTGCAACAAGGTTATCTCGAAATGTCTAATGTTAATGTTGTTGAGGAAATGGTTAATATGATTGTCGCTCAGCGTGCTTACGAAATAAACTCAAAATCGATCCAAACTTCTGATGATATGCTTTCACGTGTCAATCAGTTGAAGAGATAATCTAATGATTAGATTTCTCTTAGTTATTCCAGTCTTGGTTACTTTGGGAGATGTCTCCCGATTTCTCAGTCCAATTGAGTTCTCGGTATCCTCCGAATCCGGAACATTGATAAGGTCAAAATCTTCTGCTTATGTTGCACCAGTTTTTCGTGATTCCAGTTACGAACAATCTGATTCAAGTTTATCTTTATATCCAGATTCTATGCTATTGAATGAAACTGAGATCGAAAAGAAAATTGGACAATCTATCCAGCACAGATATCAGTGCGGTGGAACTTTGGTAGCGGAACTCACTAGAGCATGGGTTCCATTTCAGGTTAAAAATAATTATGTTATTAAAATTATTGACTGCATGCCTGATGAGTTGTCAGCAAGTTCTTTCATTCGCTTTGAAGTGTGGGATCAAGGAAAATTAGTTAAAAGGTTTGGAGAACCAGTTAGATTTTCTCATTTTGTAGATGTTTATGTTGCTAAGGTGAAACTATTGAGGGGCAGTCATCTTACGACCTCATCGTTTTCTCTAAAACCAGTTGACATACTTAGGCAAAATGCAGGTGCTGTACCTTCCTCTTCATCTTTACAAGGTTATGAACTGGCCAGTTCAGTTAACATTGGTGCTCCTCTCAAATGGAATAATCTTTCCAAGGTGAATCTTGTCAAGAAAGGTGAAGTCGTAGATGTATTTGCTTCAGGTGGTGGGATTTACATAACCATGAAGGGCGTTTCCCTGGATAATGGAGTTCAAGGGGGGGTAGTCCGGGTTAGAAATCTAACTTCCGACAGAGAATTTCAAGCAAAAGTCTTAAACCAAAATAGCGTAAAGGTTAATTTATAATTCTATGATTAAATTTTTTAGTATTTTTCTAATTTTTTCAGCATTCTCATTCCTTAATGCCGCCTCCTTATGGAATAAGAGCAATGCGGTCAAAAGGGGTCTTTATTCTGGTAAGCGAGCGTATCAAGTCGGAGATTTGATTACAATAGATGTGGCAGAGAGTTCCTCATTGGCTGCTTCTCAGAATTCGGTTAGAAGTCGACAGTCACAAGTTGAAAACGCTGTTCAGCAATTTCTTTTNGCAAACAGTGGACTTGGCAAACATAATGGTGGATTACCTGGAACTCAGATAGAAACTGACAGCTCAAATCAAGGTGGTGGTTCAATTGCAAACACTCAAGATTTAAAGGGAAGAGTCAGCGTCGTGATCATTGATGTTTTACCGAATGATGTCTTAGTAATTGAAGGAGCCAGAATGGTTACATTCTCTGGCGAAAGTTACTTTGCCGTCCTCAAAGGCATGGTCCGGATGGAGGATATAGGATTTGGATTCAAAGATGGTCTTAGATACAGAAACATAGTTTCTTCTCAATACATTGCAGACGCTCAGATTGAATTTGTATCCAAAGGTAGTTTGAATGACGCTCAAAAAGAGTCTTGGTACCAGCGATTGGCGTCAGTTCTCAACCCATTTTGANTATGAACTATTCGATATTCAAACTTCTTATTTTGTCGATCAGTTTACCCTTGATTGGAATTCAAGGAGCAAGAATTAAAGATCTTACAGATGTGAGAGGAAGTAGAAGCAACCAAATTCGAGGTTACGGTATAGTTACTGGTTTGAATGGGCAGGGTGATTCAAGAATTGAATATACTGAATTGGGTATCCTCAATGCCCTTGAAAATTTTGGTATTCGTGCAGATAAAGCAGACAAATCAAGAAACATTGCTGCGGTTATTGTTACTGCCGACATTGGTCCATTCGCAAAAGAAGGTACTCGCATGGATGTGACAGTGTCTTCAATTGGAAATGCTGATTCACTTCAAGGGGGAATTCTTCTTCAAACTCCTCTTTTTGGGCCTGACAACAAAATAGCATATGCAGTNGCTCAAGGTGCAGTTTCTGTTGGTGGGCTTTCAGCAGGAAATGCGGGTGGTGCAAATGTTCAAGTCAATCACCCCACGGTAGGAATTGTAAGCAATGGGGGTATTGTTGAGGTTGAGATAGAAAGTAAAGTTATTCAAGGCAATTCAATTGATTTGCTGTTACGCTCCCCGGACTCAGCCACTGCTGTCAAAATGGCCGATGCTATAAATCAAAATTTCCCCGCGACTTCGCTCGCAACTGATTCAGGGGTCGTCAATGTTAACGTTCCTCCTCAATTCCGTGGGCAGTTAACAAATTTTTTGGCGGCAATTGGGAATATTGATGTTAAGCCAGATGTTGCTGCCCGAGTCATTATCAACGAGAGAACTGGAACAATTGTAGCCACAGAAAATGTTCGAATTTCCCCCGTTGCCGTAAGTAACAGTAATATTACGATATTCCTTAATCCAACAACTGGAGTCAGCCAACCTCTTCCTTTCTCACAAGGAGCTACTACTATTTTAGAAGGAGAGAATGCGGAGTTGATTGAAGAGATCGGGAGGTTTGACACTTTGGCTGATTTGGACCCGCAAGGAGCATCTACAGTTAATGATTTAGCATCCGCATTGAACAAATTGGGACTTACCACTCGAGAAATGACCTCAATCCTCCAATCGATTAAGAATGCAGGTGCTTTGCAAGCC
>NHDJ01000105.1 GCA_002167265.1 Verrucomicrobia bacterium TMED56
CCCGCCATATTTTACTCCTGGCAGGAAAATCGAGGCATTTGATGAATTTAAGTGGATCAAGGGGTTCGGTTTTTCTGAAGATGACCCCGATGAAAAAGGCTTATTTTTTGATGAGAAGGGAATGGAAACTAGGAGCTTCAAAGTTTTTCGTGATTCATTTTCCTTTTACAATGAAGGAACTATTAATCCATATGGGAGCTCGGATTCTATGATTCGTATACTTGCGGGGGATGATGATCAGTTATACGAAGAACTTTTAGAACAAAGATCTTCCGGAGAGCGGCGAGATCGGGAAGATTTCTTTCAAACCATGAACCAATTGGCATCTAAAATTGGGCTTAAGCTTAGTAATCAGGTTCAAGTTTTACGAGCGGTCATTACAGTAACCAGAGGAAGGTCTGTCTTTAAATTGCACGCGGTTCTTTCCAATGAATCAAGTGGATCCAGAAATTCCGCAAACAACCGAAATTCTTCCTCTGCAAAGAATGCAACAACCAAGAGTTTGCCCCGAAGTGAAAGGAATCAAAAAGTCAAATATCCGTTCCGCGTTCTTGCCCTTAAGGAAAATGAGAATTTAATCGACTGAAAGTGTAACAAAGTGCTATGTTAATAAGTTAACTATACAGTGCCCACAATGTGAATTTTGTTATAAGCCAAACTATTGCTTAGAATTCCCCCAATAACCAAATATGTCAGCAACCGTTGAAAATACATCTGAGTTGGAAAAGGCGGACTTGCGTGAATTTACCTTAAGGATACCGGGAGAGCTCTTCTTCTGCGAGTGCGTTGATATATCTCACTTAGTGAGTTCTTCAGAAGGTGATCAAAATGATAATGTGATTGAGAGTTTTGCCGGGGAGATTTTGGAGAACCGATCTTTTTCTCCATATCCCAAAGATCAACTCGCATGGGGTTATCATGGAACCCTTGATGATGGAAAAATACTCCTTTTCGCATGTCCCCAAGCGAAACTAAGGCAACTGGGTTGGCAAAGCCTGGAAATTTTTCGCCGGGTTTTTCCTTCTTTTATCTCTTTTTTTGGTAAGAGTTTTTCCGAGTCAACAGTTCTCTTCATGTTGCAGGAAGACTCCTTAAGCGTAGCGGCTTATTCCCCGGACTGTTCAGTTCCTGATGAATTATATTCTATGTCGGTAGATTTGGATGATCCAGAATCTCTTGAAGTGGCCAGAGGGAAATTGCTCTCCCTTATTGCACTGGAAAAGTACGAGGTTGTTCCTGACATTTTAATGGCGGGAGAAGTGGAGAGACAAAAAGACGGATTTTTCAAGTTCGAGCATGAATGGATGGATGGAAGCAGCCCCGACTTGGAACTGGATCAGGAGATTACTCTGGATGCAGAGGAATTATGGAATTCTGACCTTCGCTCAGTTGAATTTAAGCAATTTGAAAGAAAGCGGCGCTCTACGGGAAGAAAAAGATGGAAAGCCACAATGGCCTGGTCAATTTGCATGACTGTCATGATCATTGCCTTTTTGGGGGTAAAAATCTTTGAAGTTAAACTTCAGGACAAACAAAACCTGGCCAATCAAATGGCTTCTCAAGTGCCTCTGGTTTTGGAATCTCAAAAACTGCTGGAGAAACTCAGGCAGAACAAGTTGGGCGGGATTGATCCGTTTGGGTCAATTGGAAGGCTGTATGAGCATCTTGGGGGAACCGCAGGAAATNTGGATGTTTGGTTCACATCCGCCCATTTTGAAAGCAGGAATGAAATAGAAATAAAGGGGGAGGGAAAGAATATTGAGTCAATTAATAATTTTCTCGAAAATTTGGAGAAAAACAAGGTGGCTGACCTCCAGATTGGCAGATCTGGAGAAGAAAAAAGAACCATTAAGAGTGCCGCCGGAAAAACAACTTTTGAAATTGAGATAGAATTGAGTGAAGTAACAGAAGAAAGTACTTCGAGCAAGGATGGCACTCCCGTCCCTCCATCCGGCAAGCAGGGATGAAAAGTTTAGAAAAGATTTTTTTCCGTTTGAATGGAAGGGAGCAATTTCTTTTGGTTTTGTCTCTTTGGGTGGTCTTTGCGGTTAGCATGGTCAATATTTTAAAGTCCTCAACTTTATTGAAGGACGACTGGAGTCTCGCTGAGCAATCCATTCGAGGACATAAAATAGTCATTGACCTGAAGCCAGTTATTGATGCTGCCCTGGAGCAGCAAAAAACGGAGCAGCAAAATAAGAGCTACGACAAGAATCAACTGAGTAACTTAGCCTCCAGATTAGCGGATCAGGTATTTCCTCAACGGGATTATCGTGAATTGGATTCAGATGAGCGCGAAAGGTATAAGCAACACAGAGTGAGAATTAAATTTCAACGGGCTAGTTATGAGGATGTTAATGAATATGCTGCATTGATTCGCCAGGAAAGCCCCTTTATGTTTCTCAGTGAGGTTGAGATAGAACCGAACTATCCACCCAAAAACCGTCCTTATGATCCCACTACTTTTGATGCCACCTTTGAAGTCAGTTCAGTAGAATTTTTAAATCCATGAAAATCAAACTTTTCCACCACCTCTTTTGGTTTGCCTGCTTTGCATACACGGCTACTGCACAAGTTCAAGTCCAACCTGGAGCAGCCCCGAATCTACCTCCGTCTTTGCCTCCCCCACCTGGTTTACCTCCCGCTTTGCCTCCTTCACTGGAACAAGCTTTCCCAGCCCCTGTTCCTCCTTCACCTGCACAAAATGAAGAGGNGGAATCGGTAGACTTGCCATCTTTCAGCCCACTAACGGATCCTGAAGAGCTTATGCTGATAGAAGGTTTGGACGAACCAATGGAACGGCTCAGATTGAGAGATCAGGATACAAATATGATCCTCGATATGATCCAGATGATTACAAACCGGCACATCTTGCGTCCTCAAAACTTGCCCGCAGTGAAGATCACTTTTGACAGTATGAGCGTACTATCGAAGAGGGAAACTTTGCTTGCAGTCGAGAGTCTTTTGGCAATGAACGGAATTGGAATCACCAAGATCGATGACAAGTTTTACAAAGCCGTCCCCGCATCTGGAATGAATATTCATGTTCCCATCTGGTTGGATGTTCCTGCCTCCACGCTCCGTCCAAGTCAGAGAATATACATGAANATGTTTACCTTGGACTATGCTCCAGCACTTGAAGTCAGGGAGCAACTGAATGCATTTGCCACTCCAAATGTTGGAAGTTTACTGGTCTTTGAGAAGTCCAACAGCATATTAATCACCGACTCCCTATTAAATTTACAGAGGATGGAAGAGGTGATTAAGCAAGTTGATAAACCTGTCCATACACAAATTCTATCTAAATCGACCTGGAAGATGATGGGAAACAGCATTGTGAGTGAAATGATTGACAGGAATGAAACTGAGATACTCATTACAGGATACAAAAAGCTTAAAAGAGAACAAGAAGCAGTAAATATCGATGATTCTAACAAAGAAAGTAAAGTCTCTGGTATTGAGATAATTGAAAAAATAATAGGTGAGATACGGGAAAATAATGATGTTTATCGAATGTATATTGAAAATCTTGAAGATGAAAATGATATGTACAGTACAGAATTTTATGTTTTTCAGGTTTTATTCTCAGATGTACAGAAAATTACTAAGAGCTTGGAAGACATGATTCAAACAAGTCTAAAACCGTTTTTAGGGGGAAATACCACATTAAAAGAGGATGAGAGTACAGCTAAAATTTTTGTTATTACAAACAGAGCGAATATGCGAATAGTAAAGTACTGGCTATATCAGTTAGATCAGGAAATAAAGCCTGGCACCATATCAAAGCTCTATAAACTTCAACACGCTGATGCTGTAGATGTACATCGAATTGCAGTTGAAGTTATAAAACAACAAATGGAGATTGCAGAAAAAGTAACATCTTCAACAAACTCTCAGATAAGGGATAGTATGCAAATATCAAGAGAAGGAACAACAGTAGCCCCACAAGCAATTTCTGGTACTAATACTTCTACTCAGGTAGGAACCAAAGCAGGTGAAAGTGCTACTGATTTCAGTTCCCTGGTTTCTCTTTCGGTGGCAGAAAGAAGTAATTCAATCCTAGCCCATGGTTTGCCTACTGACATCAAGTTACTCGATAATATGATTGAACAACTTGACGAGCCATTACCCCTCGCCCGAATTGACACAATTTTTGTAATGGTTGACTTGACGGAAAAAAGACAGAGAGGAATTGACGCTCTTTTTTCAAATTTGGAATGGTCTGATGATTCAAGGATAGAAAGTCAGGAAATTACCAGTCCCGGACCGGATGGTATACCTGGCAATGCGGATGACACGACCCAAACGATTAACAGTGAACTTGGAAACAAGGTGCTCGATGGCGTATTTAAAGTACCCGGTCTTTCTTCTGCTATTCCATTCCAAATGCAAAACTGGAAGCTTAAGAAAATCCAATGGGATCAGATATTTTCAGTCGCCTCTGAGAGAAATGATGTCCGTATATTTTCAACGCCCTCAATCATGGTCTCGCATAATGCGGAATCTGTTCACATCAAAATTGAAGATGAAAGAAATGTGGTTATTCCAACATACTATGGAAATCTCAACAACACTTCAGACTCTACAAATACCGGACAAAGGGATTCCATAACTGCCTCCACCGAGTTGGAAATTAAAAAACCTAAAATTGGACTTTCCACGATTGACCCGGAAACTAATCTGTCCTTGCCGGGATCGATTTTTATGGAGGTTACGGTTAAGGCAGAAAAGTTTGATGAGACCCAGTCCAATGTTTATCAAGGACAGAACCTTCCTGGGAGGAAGAGGCGCGAAGCAATGTCAACAATTTCAATAATGGATGGAGAAATCCTGGTTTTGGGGGGATTGCAGGAGGTTAAAATGGATAGCTCTGAGACGAGATTTAATTTTTTGAGCGATATTCCTGTCTTGGGTGAAAAATTCTTCCGTCCGAAATCCTTGCAGTATACACCCACTGAACTGTTGATTTTCCTGAGACCCACAATTATCGATCCTAAGGCCAAAAAGAGTGCTTTGACTGCTCGAAAAGAAGATCTTACCCAAGCCCAATCCAGATTTAACGAATCCAGCAACCGTCAACTGGACAGCTTACTGGAGCCAAAATATTCGCCCACCTTTAAAGCCCCAAGTGGAAGGGTACTGGGAGTACCCGATTTAGATGACAGGTATTCTTCTCCTCAAGACATTCAATCATTTAAACCAAGCTTGGAATGAAAATATTAAGTAAAAAGATTCTATTCTGTTTTTTCTTCCCTGTCTTTGTAGTTTTTGCTTTCGCACAAAATCCATTCCTACGTCCCGGTTCAGACCGGCCCAAGCCAGTTATTCAAAGACCCACGCCACCACCGCCCCCACCCAAGCCCCAAAATACCAATCTTGAACTGAGAGGTTTCTTTAAGTTTCAGGGGAAGTGGTATTTTTCCATTTACGACAAGGCTAAAAATAAGGGAGTATGGTTGCAGAAAGGAGAAAGTTTTGATGACGGAAAAGTGGAAATTGAAGCCTTTAATGAAGAAACTGAAGTGGTAAAACTAAAGGGGGGCTTTACCCTGAGTTTAAAGAAGTCTGATAATAAGGTCTTATCCGTGCCAAGTTCAATGCCGGTAACGAAGAAACCAGCCCCTCCCAATAANAATGCGAAGCCAAATATTAAATCCACTGCCATCAATGCCCCTCGTAAAGTGGTAACCTCAGGAGGAAGGACCATAACAATTCCTCCCAGAAACCCTGCACCTCAGCAGAAAAAATAGCATGATCTCAGAGAACGAGATAAATACGGAGGAGAATGGTGAAAAGAAAGATTTGGGCACACAGCCCAGTATGCTTGCTGTGGAGGAGAGAATGGATTGGTGGCCGGAACTTTCAGATTTGGACCGCTTGAATGTTTTGAATGCTCCCCTCGAGGACAGAGCAAGAATTTTATCATCCAAAACATCAAGCCCGGTCGAGGAAACAATGAACGAAATTGGCAGGAAAACAAAACTGAATTATCTCGACAATTTTGATCTGCCTGAAAACCCAACTAAGATCCTACCACTCCGCTTGATTCATTCATTTAGCTGTTTGCCGTTGGAGGAAGAATCCGAAGGGAAAGTTCACCTGGTTACAGTTTGGCCTCCCACTCCTAGGATGAGCCGTTGGGTGTATGCGGTGTCTGGAAATAAGCCAATTTGGAGCCTTGGATCTCCAGAGAAGATCGTGCGTGCAATCACTGAAAATTTTGGGATCGGGGCCGACAGTTTGGATGATTCTGATTTGGACCTTGATAGCGAGGAGGAGGGGCAGGATGATTTGGAGGATCAAAACGCTGCAATCATTCGTTTCGTTAACGAGGTGGTGCAAAGAGCAATTGTGGATCGGGCAACAGACATTCATTTTGAACCTCATAAAGATACTTTGCAAATCCGTTACCGAATAGACGGGCAACTGGTGCCCGTTCGAGTGCCTGACAATTTACGATCCTTTCAGGATGCCATAATCTCACGAATTAAAATAATGAGCGGCATCAATATTTCTGAAAAAAGAAGGCCCCAAGGGGGAAGNATTACTTTTTCCCACGGGCAAAGTGATTTGGATATTCGAGTTTCCACGCTTCCAACCCTTTATGGAGAGAGTATAAGCTTACGCCTGCTCAATGAAAAATCCCAGCCNCTNTCGATGCCGGAGCTTGGNTTATTGGGAAAAGATGAGAAAAACATAGTCTCTATCCTTGAAAAACCGCACGGGATTGTGCTTGTCACCGGGCCTACTGGATCTGGGAAATCCACTTCATTGACTGCATTTATCCGAAGAATACATAAGCCGGAGCGCAGGATCATGACGGTTGAAGATCCGGTTGAATATGAAGTGGCTGGAATTAACCAAACTCAGGTAAATTCTGAAATTGGATTTAATTTTGCAAGTGCCTTAAGGGAAATACTCAGACAGGACCCGGATGTCATTATGGTGGGTGAGATTAGAGATCGGGAAACGGCAGATATTGCCATTCGAGCTTCACTTACNGGACACCTGGTTTTAAGCACGCTACACACCAATGATGCACCCGGCGCTATTACCCGTTTGATTGATATGGAAATCGAACCATTTCTGATTGCTTCATCGGTTGAGATGGTAATAGCACAGAGACTGGTTCGGAGATTATGTTTGGAATGTGCCGAACCGGCAGAAATGTCAGAAGCAGATTTACTTGCCTCCCTTTCATTGCTTGAAGTGCCTGCGGAAGAAGTTTCTCACCTAAGCAGCGTACGAAAGGCCAACGGTTGTCAGCACTGCCAAAACCTTGGATATCGCGGAAGGGTGGGGATTTTTGAATTAATGCGGATGACCGACTCCATCCATGGACTAGTCATTAAAAGTGCCTCGGCACCCGATATTCGTGAAGTTGCCCTGACTGAGGGAATGAGTACCTTACAGGGAAGTGGTTGGGAGCAGATTAAGCGCGGATTAACCACAATTGATGAGGTTATTCGATATGCGGACGGAATGGTTGACGAAGAGCCTTCGAAGTAGGCTTATCATTATATTTGCTTAGCAATGGCTGACTTCAAATATGTGGCGATTGATTCCAAGGGAAAAACCCATTCGGGTACCATCACTGGAAACAGTCAGAAAGAAGCCAGGAAACAGTTGCGTGAAAAAAAGCTNACTTTGCTGAAACTGGATGTGTCTTCATCTAAGATTTCCGGGAAAATAAGTGGGAAATCTGCCAAATCTGAGGAAGAAAAGAGCAGGAAGTCTTTTTCGAAAGGGTCATCCAAAGGAGAAAAAATTGGGCTCGAGTTCCTTAAGAGGCTACATGAACTGCACGGTAGTGGAATGCCAATTGCGGATTCAGTTAAACTCTTGAANCTCCGGTTATCAGATCCGTATCAAAAAGAAATTGCCGGTGGATTGTGGAGGGAGCTTGCAGAGGGAAGAACTTTATCAAGAGCCATGAGATTACTTCCCCAGTATTTTTCGGAATCCTCCACATTTGTAATCGAAGCAGGAGAGGCAACCGGCAACTTAAGTCCAATTCTTGAAAAGATCATTATTCATTTAGAGGAAAAAAGGGCAATAAGGTCCAAGGTGCTTGGGAGTATGAGTTATCCAATTTTTGTTGGGGTGGTCGCGATTGGAGTGGTTCTTTTCTTTTTATTTTACCTGCTGCCGCAGATACAGGAAATGCTTGATTCCCTAGGAGGGGAATTAAATATGATGGCCAAGATACTGATTAATGGCTCTAATTTGGTTCTAACGATCGGNCCATTTGTCCTGATTGCCCTGTTGGTAGGATTTGGTTCACTCATTCAATTTAATAAATCTGACAAGGGTGGAATGATGATTGATCGTAGCTTGTTACAGATGCCACTGGTTGGACAAATCCTTTATCTTTCCGAAATGTTTCAGTTGTCAAGTTTGCTGTCCACTTTGATTTGGAGTGGAATTGGATTGACTGAAAATTTAAGACTTTGTGAGAAAACCATTAAAAACCGCTTCCTGAGAAGCCAGTTTCGCATGGCCCGNGCATTGGTCAATGAGGGGAAATCTCTTCCCGAAGCNCTCCGAAAATTCAAATTTATGCCGTTGATGCAACTCGATGTCATAGAAGTGGGAGAAAAAACCGGTAANCTTGGGAATAGTATGGATGATACAAGCAAATCTTTCCGTAATCAATTGACAAAAAAGATCAAGACAATGACAACGCTGGTTTCTGGCGGAGCGTTGGGATTTGCATTTTCCTTAGTTGCATTGGTTGCTATTTCTATTGTAACTAGCATTTTTCAAGTTACTAAGACAATAAGCTACTAAATGAAATTTTTTTCAACATACTCCCACATCTTCCAAACAGTATTTTTCTTCCTTTTGATTGGATGCTCCAAAGAGGAAGTTNCTGAACCCACCAAAGCACAAGACATTTCAGAAGCTGATGCTTTATCAAGAGAGGCTAAAAGTGGGATTCAAATGCTTGCAGACGGTTCGAAATTTTCTGGAGAAATGGAGCAGGGAGTACCTCACGGATATGGAAGAAAAGAATTTGAAAATGGAGATGTTTATGAAGGACAATTTAATAAGGGTATGGGGCATGGACATGGTACTTTTCGTATGAAATCCGATTCGATAATCGATCGCTACACAGGAATGTGGGCAAGTGACAAGTGGGATGGTTTTGGGACACTGGTATTAAAGGATGGNTCGAGAATTAATGGGAAATGGAAAAAAAACAGATTGGAATANGGTGATTATGAAGGGTTTNATGGTGTNATTAAATCTGGAAAGTGGCAGGGGAATTGGGAGTTCTTGAGCGAGGGTTTCTCGAAGAATCAGTACGGAGCTGAATTTACCGGAAGTTTTAATTCAGATGGGAGTTATGAAAAAGGTTTTATGCAAAATCCAAACGGAGACCTTTATACAGGTTCATTTTATAACAATCAATACGAGGGCCGGGGAATTCTGGAAGAAGCAGATGGAGATCTCTATGTTGGCGGTTTTATGAATAGTAGATTTTCCGGGGTTGGTATACTCACGGAGAATGATGGAACTAAATATTCCGGTGAATTTAAGGAAGGATTGCCCAATGGGTTTGGGGTGCAGGAAGACCCCAATGGCATACGATATTCAGGGAATTGGGTAAATGGATTGCGAGATGGGGCTGGGACTATCGATTTTGGTGATGGTACTAGCTATGTGGGAGAATTTCGTAATGGACTTGCCTATGAGGGACAATATGACTGGGGAGACGGCCGTGTTTCCAACTCCTTTCAAGATGTTGATGGAAGCTGGCAAGATCGTTAATTTTTCAACTGTATCAAACACATTTTGATGGTTGCAAAGGTTGATTCATTTACTCTTAATAAAGATTTGCTATGACCAATGATTCAACCATGCGCCTCAAATTTTGGGGTACAAGAGGTAGTATTCCTTGCCCGGGCCCTGAAACTGTTCGATATGGTGGGAATACCACCTGTTTTGAAATTACTTGTGGAGAGAGACGGATAATCATAGACGCAGGCACCGGTGTTCGATTGTTGGGTAAGAAAATCATGATTGAGGAAGGTAACTACCTGAATGCTGATCTATTTTTCACCCATACTCATATGGACCATATCCAAGGTCTTCCATTTTTTGCCCCCCTATACAATCCAGAGAGTGATGTAAGGTTGCATGCCGGGCATTTGGGCGGTCAAAAGTACGATTTACTTGGCATTATTGGCACTATGCTGATGAAAGATCCAGTGTTTCCTGTTCCCAGTGCATTGATTGAAAAAGCCTGTTCCTTTAATGATTATGATTGTGGCAAGATATTTGATCTTGGGGATGGCATCATCATTAAAACTGGAAAGTTGAATCACCCCAATGGTGCGTGCGGTTACCGAATTGAATATGGTGGAAAGGTCTTGTCAATTTGCACTGATACGGAGCACTACGAAGGAAAACTTGATGAGGATGTAATGGCTTTAGCAGATAATGCGGATGTCATGATATATGATTCTGCATATACCGATGATGAGTATCCAAAATTTAAAGGCTGGGGGCATTCAACATGGCAGGAAGCTTTGAAAATCGCAGAAGCTGCCAATGTTAGTAAAACCTTTTTGTTCCATCACGATCCATCTCACAATGATGATCGGATGGATCAGATAGCGGATGAAGCAGCAGCAGTAAATTCCAATGCAAGACCCGCCATTGAAGGCGAAGAGATAACTCTGTAAATTCTTTTACTTCTTTTTTAGGGCAGGGTTGCTTGCATTCAAATCGTAGAGTGCACCGCTTTCAGGCAGAGAGTCAGAAACAGTTCCTTTTCCTCTTTGTTGTATTACTAAGCTGTCAGGTTTTTGATGGAGAATAATGTTACCATCACCATAGATTCTGGAATCTAGGAACTGGAGCGGATGAATCTCTAAATCCGCTCTTCCGTGATGTAAAACTTTTATTCTATTCACAGGCAATTCTTGTGCGAAAACCGAGCCATTATTATTTACAATTAAATCAAGGTGATTCAATGGGTTACCTTTTAGGACAATTATTCCATTACCGTCTTGTCGGATCTCGAGCTGCTGAGTGTTTGGGTTTTCAATATGAAAACGGCCTGAGCTTTCCGAAATTATAGACAACCGATTAGAGCGAATTCCGGATAGCGTAACATTTGAATTTTCCAGTGATATGACTTCAGAAATTTCTCCAACATGAATAATAATTTCAACTGGAAAGGTCCTTTCTGCTCGAAGTTTTAGGAAGGGTAACCGCCGGGCTAGGTCAAAGGTATTATTGGCATCTATAAATAGGGTACGCTTTCTGACGGAAACTGATATTGAATCCATTATTTCAGAATCCGCGAAAATGGTGGCTTCGTGTTCTCGCTTGCCCGGTTCGATAAATACATCAATCGCACCTTTGACTTCTATCTTATCAAAAAAAAGG
>NHDJ01000106.1 GCA_002167265.1 Verrucomicrobia bacterium TMED56
GGACCATTTTCATGCATAACCCACAGTCGTTTTTCATCGTTTTTCCAAATAATTTTTCCCGAATTTGTATCAATACATGCATTTCCATAGGCACCAAAATGTAGATATAACTTTCCGCCTTCAATATAAGGTGAGGGAGATGCATAGCTGTTTAATTTNTGAACCCATTGAGGCTGGCTCTTTTCAAAAACCTTAATATTTTTGAGAATTTTTCCGGAAACAGGATCAATTTTCAAGGCTCGAAGGCTAACTTTGGAAAGTACGGTTACAGTGGGTAAACCTTTGTTTTCCTTAAGCCTTGCTTCCTTTTCTTTTTCTGATGCGGAGGTCTCTAAAGCTGAGGTCACCCATATATACTGGTCATCATGAACCGGGGATGAGTGGCCACGACCAGGCAAGTTAGTTTTCCAGGAGATGTTTTTTTGGGAAGACCAGAATTTGGGGTAAATTCCAATCGGGGCATGTCCGGATGCATCTGGACCACGCCATTGTGGCCATGTTTGGGCATACCCTAAAATAGGAAGGATGAGTAAACCAAGAAAAAAGGCTTTCATTGAAAAGCTTACTTCAGGGAAGTCTCTTGACGAACAGATTACGAAAGAGGACAGTACTTCCCGGATCATGTCCCTGAAGTGCAAAAGTACCTTCTCCAATTATCCTTTCAAAGTTTGCACCCTTTTTCCAGTCAGCAGGTTGAGTCCAGTCTGCAACGATTTTATTATTCACTTTGGTAATGACATGTTTTCCTTCAACTTTGATATACAATTCGAACCATTCATCATCGCTTGCGGGAGCTTCCAAGCAGTCGAGCACTCCATAGATACTGGCAGTTTTTTTGGGATCGTGGTAAGTGTTGTTAACTTGACATTCAAAGCCAGCTTTTGGCCAACCTTCATCTTGAAAACGGGTATGGAAGTAAACACCAGCATTTGAATGTGGCAGGGTCATTACCTCGGTCTTAAATTCAAAGTTCTTAAAAGGCTTTTGAGTTACGTAAAACAGATGACAGCGCCCGGGGGCATTGGCTACAATACAGCCATCTTTAACCCAAAATGAGTTGTCATTCTCATTTGCTTTCCATCCGTTTAATGTTTTCCCATCGAACATCGACTCCCAGCCTTTGGAGGGTTTGTGATCTTTTTGGTAGTGGTCAGCGAGCAGATCTCTACCAAAATCACCGTCAAAATCTCTCCAAACCGCATGGACATGGTTCACATTATTTTGGGTATTTGCATACTCGAACAGAAAGTCAGGAGTTTGCACTCGATAGTAATGCCCTTCGCCTGCATCTAAACTTCCAGCCCATGCAATGTAAGTCTCCTGAGGATGAATCAGAGGTTTGCGTCCTGAAACTTGCTCTACAACTTCCGGTCTATGCTTGGCTGCATACGCATGGATTAATTCATCGAGCCAACCCTTTTGCCTCGGGTTCATCTTGTTTATCGGCAGACCCTTGGGTGGAAAAAAGGTTTTACGATCTACGGTATTGTTCTGACCTGATAGAATGTCTCTGGGAGCTTTATCGGAAAGAATGGCCATTTTCTTTTGGGGCGGCGAAAGCGAACGGAAGAGTTTTCGGGCTTTTTCCTCCTCGTCGGAAAGAACTTTCATGCCGGCATGCTTTCCCTCATTTACTTTGGCGGGGCTCGCCCCGAAAAAGCTGGGAGTGACAGAGAAAACTCTGCCATTTACGAAAGTGAAGTTGAGTGACANGTGGTGTCCCTCAAATCGCCAACCCCAAGTACCAGCTTTATCAGGAGTTCCGAAAATGGATACATGATAGAGCTCAGGATTGCGCATTTCACGCTCTTCTCTCTCGTATAAAATTTGTTCCAATAGGATAACATCGGTCGTTTCAATCATCCCTCGGTGACTGAGGGCTGAACCGAGTAGACCGTGTGCCAGAATCTTTTGTGCNGGAGACATATCCTTAAGTGACAAGCCCTGCCTTCCGTCTGGTCTGATGAAGGGACCGGGAAAGAAGTGCCAATTTTCTCTTTCTATATTTTTGAACAGAAAATGAGCTTTCTTTTTAGTTTCAGTATCCAGAGACTGCAGGAAACGTTTGGCTGCAAAGGCCATGTCAGTGGCAGGGTCGTGAGCATTAAGTTGTGTAAAGGCAAAACCAAGAGCAAGAAGACTGTAGAGAATAAATTTCATAGGTAAATATGACTCAAAATTTGTATTGATATCCGATTACGTCGATTCAAATCCTTCAACTTTTCAAAGAAAGGTTTTGGGGTAAATAGAAATAAATGCTAATATTCTGAAAATATTTTATTATCTATTCCAATCCATATAGAATCATCCCAAGTTATGAAAAATAAAGTGGCNGGGTCGCTGTTTTCTGGTGGTGGTATTGGAGATATTGGTATTGAATGGGGTCATAAAATTCAAGTATTAGCGGCATCTGAATTGGTTCCTAATCGAGCTGCACTTATCCGAAGAAATTTTCCAAAAACTAAAGTTTTTGAGGGTGATATTTGGACAACAAAAGGTGCGTACATAGAATTTTTTAGGGAAAAGCTTGGCTCAATCCGTCCATGGTTACTAACTTTATCACCTCCATGTCAGGGAATGTCCTCCAATGGTGCTGGTAGAATATCTTCAGAAATAAAATCAGGAAAACGCCCAAGGGAAGATNAGAGAAATAGATTAATTCTTCCGGGAATCGAAATTTTAGAAAGTCTACAACCAGAATGGTTTATTCTCGAGAATGTTAGAAGAATGGAAAATACCATCATACGAAATGAGAATGAAGTACCAGAGAATATCCTAGAATGCCTGAACCGTAGGCTAAGTGGCTTGGGTTATTCAATTTTTGCCAATATTCTTGATTTTAGAGATTATGGAGTATCTCATCACCGGGAAAGGTTAATTACGATCGGCTGCCGGCTGCCTTACATCACNGCCAAGTTTCCATCTGGNTCAGAAATTTTTTCAAAATCGCTAAGTCCGTTTCATCCATTGCCTTCGCATGGACAAAATGGAAAAACACCCTGGGTGAGCTTAAGGGATGCAATTCAGCATTTACCTCGTCTTGATGCTAAAACTGAGATTGAGGATNATCAGGATCACTTCCACTGTGTGCCAAAATGGAATGATCAACAATATTTCTGGATGCAACATACGCCGGAGGGACAATCAGCCTTTGATAATATGCATTGTGTAAAGTGTAATAAGAAAACGGAGGATCCTGCTGCAGTTTCCTGTGAATGCGGACAGACTCTCCCTCGCCCTCAAATACAAGAGGGAGGAAAGTATCGCCTTGTAAAGGGATTTAAATCCTCCTATCGGAGAATGAGATGGGATAAGCCTGGTGGGACTCTAACTATGAACAGTGGAGTTATTTCGAGTGATGTAAAAGGCCACCCAGATCAAAACCGTGTCTTATCCTTGAGGGAAATCCTCATTCTTTCTACATTGGATCATCCCTGTTGGGATAAAAAATACTCTTTTGATGGAGTCCGACACGGCAGACAACTATCAGATAAGCCTTTTTCAGCCAGATTGGTCAGAGAAGTGGTTGGTGAGTCTATTCCACCTCTGGCTATGAAAAAAATGGTGGAACATCTTTTGCATCTTGAGTGCGAGGGAAATTAGTCTTGGAACACCCTTATATAATCCACCAGCATGGTAGCTGGAAATTTGGTTTGAGCATCTGGGTTACCTGGCCAGCGACCACCGACTGCTAGATTCAAAATTAAATGGAACCGTTGGTCAAATGGAGCAGGGTAGGGCTTGCTTTCTGAATTCCATTTTTGCTGGGTTTGCCAAACTTCTCCATCAATTGACCATGTAATCTTACCTTCTTGCCAATCAACNGAAAATACATGGAATTTATCGGCAAATGTACCTGTGTTTAGATTAAACTTGCCTCCACTTTGTCTATTTTTTGGCCAAGCACCCCCGTAATGCAAGGTTCCATGATATGTGGATGGTTCGTGGCCAACAAGTTCCATGATATCAATTTCCCCACTTGAAGCCCAACCGCCGTATTTTTCATCTGTGGGGAGCATCCAGATTGCAGGCCAAATTCCTTGNCCGACCGGGAGCTTAGCCCGAACATCCACCTTGCAATATTTCCATTCTCCCCGATGCTTTGTTCGTATACGACTCGATGAATAGGGTCGGGTGGTTCCCATTACATTTGGGTTATCTTTGCGGGCTTCAATCACCAAGTTCCCATCTTCCACCCGTAAGTTCTTTTTATCCCAGCGATAAATTTGTAATTCGTTGTTACCACCTCCGTAGGCATTCTCTTCCGCACCCCATTTGGAGTAATCCAATTTATTGCCATTAAACTCGTCCGCCCAAATTAGTTTTTTTTTGCCCTGTCCCATTAAAAGGTTCAGTAGCAAGTAGAACAGAGCAGTCAGACAGAATAGATTTTTGATCATAAGATGTTTAAAAAAGAGATAGTCATTGAGTGATAATAATCTGAGATGTACAGCATAACTGTCCGAAAATCTGCATTGTCTTATAATTATTCAAAAATAATCTGATCAATCATTTAAAAAATTAAATGTTTTTAAAAAAAAGCGGTCCGTCCCCGGAGACCGAGGACGGACCTAAAACCAAGAAAGCCTACCCCAAAACTTCCTTGGATATATTGATTTAGTTGAATGTTTAAAAGTTGGTCAACTAGAGTTTGCAGAGTTTTTCACATGTCTCAGTTTGAGAGCCTCTAAGTGCTTGTAAAGCAAGAGGAAAGAATCTGCCTAAATATAAAGAAAAGTTATTCGCAGTGCCATTGCAACTTTGTGAGCAAAGGCAGTTTTCACTTCCTAATCAATTGTCCTGAAGTTGTTCTGTGCAAAGATCAGTATTCCAGTTTCTTTCTTCCGGGTTCTGGAATGGGGTAGGTTCCATCATTTTGAGCAAGCAAAGGGGGGGCAGAGTCTAAAGTGAGGTTTTCTACTCCTGGTCCAAAAACATGATTGGAATTGAGCATTTGGTCATAAGTCACCTCGGTTCCTATGTGTGCAGCCATTCTTCCCATTGATGTGACAACACTGGCTTGCACTCCGCGTTCGACTTCGTTGTGTGGTTTATCGTTTTTAATTGCTTCCATTAGCCTTTCCCACTCATCCTGATATGGGTTGGTCTCACGGGCGGGGCGCCCACCACCATTGCTTTGACCAAACATCCAGGCGACATCACTATCGTATCCCTGTCCTTTATGAATTCTTGCCTGCGATCGGTGGCCTCCTGGACCTGAAATTAATGCATATCCCTTAGTCCCGTGGGCATGGCTGGAAAATTCCTGATGACACCCGGCCATGTTTCTTCCATGGAAATATAGCTTAGTTTCGTCAGGGAATGTGTATTCCACTGTGTAGTTATCAAAGTTCTGATCAATTTTGTCTCCACGATAGTGACGGCCACCCTGTGCCTGACACTTTATCGGCCACATCCCTTTCATCCAGCAACATTCATCGATGTTGTGAATGAAGAAATCACTNAATGATCCTCCNCTTANCCAGAGAAANCTNTGGAANNNNTTNATCTGNTACANCTANTTCNNNNTCATTTGCNGGTTTTTTATCNNNAAAGCATGATGCAATCGGCCCCTGCATTCGATAAGCTCGCATGTTAAGGATTTCACCCAGTTCTCCATCCTCAATTCTTGATTTTAGTTCACGTCTGGCCTGGCTGTGTCGGCACATTAAGCCTACACCCACTTTGAGGTTTAATTTTTTGGCTTCTTCGTTCAGCTCAAGCATTTTTCTGGATGAAAAACCGTCTGGGGTTACGGGTTTTTCCATGAATACATTGAGACCTCTCTTGATCGCATATTGATAGTGAACCCACCGGAATGCACAAGGAGAGGTGAAAATGACAACATCTCCCGGATCCAGTGCATCCATGGCTTTTTCATATCCATCAAAACCGATGAACCTTCTCTCTTCCGGCACATCTAATTTATCCTTATGCTTATTAACCAGTCCGTTGTAGCTCTGGTCCATTTTACTTTGAAAAACATCAGCCATGGCTACGAGTTTGGTGGGTCCATTGGCGGCTGATACAGAGAGTGCATTACTGGCCGCACCTGTTCCGCGACCTCCGCATCCAACAAGAGCAACTTTCGTAACATCAGAACTTTGGCCATGAACGACAGGTAAAGCCACCCCAGCCAGTGCGCTTCCAGTGGCGATTTTTCCGGAATTTGAAATAAAGTTTCGACGTGAAATGGAAGAATGGAGAATTTGAATTTGTTTATTCATAGAAAATTTTCGGTTAGAATAGATTTTCGTAATAGTTATATGGGTCGGCGAAGAAAAATTCTTACGGTTTTTTAAAAATGTTGAAGTTTTAGGACTTTAGTTTCAGAGCAAAATGGTAGTTTAAATAATGTATTTCAAAGTATATGCAGTAACCATTTTTCACAGACTTGAAGAAGCAGTAATATAAGAAATATAGTTATAATCTAATCACCTTGTTTCAACAATTTAACTTGGAAAGCTGCGTTTATTTTCTTTCGATTCGCGACAAGCTTGAAGTAAATTTCAACTTTTAGCCTGGAGCTGTCTTTTGAAGAGTCCTTCAGAAGGGTTTAGATCTTTGGACTGGGTCAAAAACGGCAAACACACGGATCGGACTCTCGTCATTTATTACATTGAGGTAGAGATACAATAGATGCGGTTATTAGATCGAGTGTATATTTTTCCATTGATCGTGCTCAAAGTAGACCGGAAAATTTCACCGGAATCCGCCGATAGGCTGTTTTTTGAGATTACATCGAGCTTATCCTCATTGGGCCTTATAACAAAGGTTATACCACTCTCATTTTGAATAAAATAATGATCTTCGGTAATCAAGGGGGAACCAGAAAAGGCTCCTTCCAAGCGATCCACCCAGTAAGTCTTTCCAGTCTGGGCATCATAGCAGGTGATAACCCCACTCATACTTGTCACGAGTACCATAGATTTTATCATAACCGGCGAGGGGAGATCACGCCCACCATTTCTGCGTGCCTGCCATTTGAGATGAGATTTGCTGACATCTTTCTGACCTGAGGGATCGACCGCATATAAATCACCTGGCTTTCCATTGACCACATAAAGCAAGCCATTCCCATAGAAGGGTACAGGCGAACCTCGTCCATTAAAACCCTTACAAAACCAGACTTCCTTCCCATTTGTTGGGTCATACCCTCGAACTCCATATTCTCCATTGAGG
Source organism: Verrucomicrobia bacterium TMED56 (assembly GCA_002167265.1). Taxonomy (GTDB): domain Bacteria; phylum Verrucomicrobiota; class Verrucomicrobiia; order Opitutales; family Seribacteraceae; genus Seribacter. The sequence continues at coordinate 7,183 of NHDJ01000106.1, forward strand.
ATAAGCTGAGATATACCATTATGGGTAATGAAAATGGGAGTACTCCATCCACCTCTGGGTTTTTCGATTCGAGGCGAATCCCACAAGGTCTTTCCGGTTTCTAAACTGATGGCCACCAGTCGGGATGGGCCCATAGAGTCGCAGTTTTGATAGACTATTCCACTCCTGATGATCGGAGAGGCTGCCGCACCCCAACTTCCAGGGAAATCACCCAGATCTAATTCCCAAATTTTTCTTCCATCCAGGTCAAAACAATGCATGCCAGCAGGACCGAAAAAAGCGACCACTCGATTTCCTTCGGTTGCAGGCGTTGGCGTACACCATCCGTTCATTCGGTGACTGCTCTCTTCTCCTTTAAAATTAATGGTTTTTTGCCAAAGTAATTTTCCCTTATCCTTGGAGAAACATAATAAAGTTCTTTTTTTGCCGGATTTTTCACTTGCAGTAACAAAGATTTTATTACCCGCTTCCACTACGGAAGATTGTCCTTCGCCTGGTATGCTGTTTTTCCATAGGATCGATGAGCTATTCCATGAGGTAGGGATTTTCTGAATCGTTACTCCCATACCGGTAGGTCCCCGAAAAGATGTCCACTCATCTGCACCCAGAAACTTAGCAAGAAAAACAAAAGGTATGAGTAAAAAATAAATTTTCATACTTTTATTCAAATGAATCTGCTTACTTTGTTAAAGAATCTTTTATGAATTTTTGAATTATTTTTTCTTCTACTTATGCAATGGCATTGGAGCTTTCACTCTATTATGAGAAGGTAGAAGATCTTTGAGCAGTTCATTTTCTTGATGGCGTCAAAACAAGATCCCAAAAATGAGGCTGTAAAGTAATGAATATTTTACAATAAATTAATTAAGGTTTGAGAGGAATCGAAAAATAGTGCTTTCAGCCTGTTCTACTTCTTTGAGGCATACCCATTCGTTTTTAGCGTGTGCTTGGGCAATATTACCCGGTCCATAAACCAAGGAGGGTGTTCCCCCCATTGATATTGGCGAGGCATCAGTAAAATAAGGTACTCCAATTGTTTTTCGTCGATTACTAGCCTTCAAGAATGATTGTACGATTGAAAGAGAGGGATCAGTGTCAAGCGGGGGGCAGGGTACGGATCTGGTTACCGAAAAATCTGGGCTCTTGATTTTCAGCTTATCAAAAAGGGTTTTCATTTCCTTCTTAACAGATGCATCTGTTTCTCCGGGAATCGTTCTCCTATCAATATCAATTTCGCAGGAGTCAGGTACCACATTGGGTTGAGAGCCTCCTCGGATTGTTCCAATGCTGATTGTGGGTGATCCTAATAATGGGTGAATCTTTTTTGAAAGTAATTCTGGGTAGTCACTTGTAAGAGCGACAAGAATCGGAGACATACGGTTAATTGCATTGTTTCCGTGCTGTGGAGTGGACCCATGAGCCGCCCTCCCTTTGGTTGAAAGTCTAATCCAGAGGTTCCCTTTGTGTGCGGAAACCACTTTAAGGTTGGTAGGTTCGCCTGCGATTGCAAGATCTGCTTGAGGACCTTTTTGGGCAAGAGATCGTGAACCTGCCTGTCCATATTCTTCATCCACCAACCCCACAAAAATAATTTCTGTATTTCTAGGCCTGGCACTTTCCTTGGCTAGACGGAGAAAGGCATGAAAAAAGGATGCAATCGATCCTTTCGTATCACAGGCGCCTCTTCCGAAAAGGCATCCATTTTTGATTTTCGGATTAAAAGCATCCGGTTCTGCTGGGACCACATCCATGTGTGGAGTTAGCATGATTCGACTTTTAATTTTCCCGGAAGGTTTAAGGCGAAGGATGAGATTTTGCCTGCCTGGCAGAACTTTCATCCTTTTTGATTCTATTCCTGAAGCCTTTGCCAAATCTTCAAGATAGATTGC
>NHDJ01000107.1 GCA_002167265.1 Verrucomicrobia bacterium TMED56
GATTGATGCTGGATGCATTGGAAGAGGAGGGGATTCGGGATAATACCGTAATTGTGGTGTGGGGGGATCATGGCTGGCATCTAGGTGAAATGGGAATTTGGGGAAAGGCTACCAATTATGAAATTGCCACCCGGGTCCCCCTGATTTTTTGGACACCTAAGATGAAGCAGAGAGGAAAAAGTACGGAAGCTTTAGTGGAACTGGTTGATTTGTATCCAACCCTTTGCGAATTGGCGGGCTTGTCCCCGCCCAAGCATTTGGCGGGAAAAAGCCTCGTTCCCCAGTTGAAAGAGCCGGACGCTGAAGGTAAAACATTTGCCATCAGTCAGTTTCCCAACCCAGCTCTCCGCGAATGGGCTGCCAACCCGCTATCGGGGGGAATGCGGCAAACTTTTTTTGGTCCTTTGATTCAAGAAGTGGAAGAGCGGATTAAAAAACAGCAGGGAAAGCGATGGGATCGTGAACTTTTTGAAAACCATTTAATGGGCTACACCATCCGGTCAGACCGCTATCGACTGGTTGCCTGGCTTGATTATCGGAATGTTAAAGCCGAACCTTTATATGTTGAATTATATGATCATAAAAAAGATCCGAGTGAGACGAAAAACCTCGCAAAAAAATTTCCCGACAAGGTGACTAATTTATTGAAAGAATTACGAAAAATTGGGATTGGGGAAAGGGGTTAAATGGACAAGTTTTACACCCTACTTTTCCTACTTGGAGGAGTCCTTTTTTTGACCGGGGGAGAACGGCCCAATATTGTGGTTATATTTGCTGATGATATGGGATATTCTGATTTGGGTTGCTTTGGGGGTGAAATTAAAACTCCTTACCTGGACCGCCTTGCGGAAAATGGAATTCGGTATACACAGGCTTACAATACATCAAAGTGCTGGTCTTCTCGAATCAGTCTACTAACCGGTCTATATCACCATCGAAGTGACCGGGATTTCAGCAACACCGCTTTGGTCGGAGAAATTCTTAAACCGGCCGCTTATCGGACTTGGTGGGCAGGAAAGCATCATGCTGAGTTTAATCCACACGATCGTGGTTTTGATCATTTTTTTGGATTTCTCGGTGGAGCGATCAATTTTTGGAACCCCGGAGAGCAGGCAAGGCAAGGTGAGGACCAACCTGGTTGGCAAGCTGTGTATACCTGGGCTTTTGATGATAAATTGGTGAAACCATTCAATCCAGAGAAGGATTTTTTTGCTACGGATGCTTTTACGGACTGGGGACTGAACTGGCTCGATGAAAAAGAAAGAGAGCAGGATCCTTTTTTTCTTTTTCTTTCTTACAATGCCCCGCACTGGCCATTGCATGCACATTTTGAGGACATTACTAAATATGATGGAATTTATAATCGTGGATACGAAGCTATTCGCAGGGCGCGGTATGAAAGGCAGTTAGAAATCGGTTTATTTAATTCGAAGACGGCACATTTAAGTGAACCAGAGCATGAATTGTGGAACAATTTATCTAAGCAGGAAAAAGAAAATGAAGTCATCAGGATGAAGATTCATGCTGCGATGGTGGATAGGATGGATCAGAATATCGGTCGTTTGGTTGAAAGGTTGAAAAAACTTAAAAAGTTTGAGAATACTCTGATTTTCTTTCTGGTTGACAATGGAGCCAGTCACGAGAAGCCAAAAAGAGGCATTAAGAATCCAGAGGCAGCGTGGGGGAGTGTTGGCTCTTTTGAAGCGATTGGACAATCCTGGGCGAACGCAATCAACAGCCCGTTTAGAAAGTGGAAGGTGCAGGGTTTGGAGGGGGGCATTTGTACCCCTATGATTGCTCACTGGCCCGCAGGCATTAAAATATCAAAACATTCGATTTCCCGAGACCCCTGTCATTTAATTGATTTTGTGCCCACTTTTATGGAATTAGCCGGGGGTGAGGCAAAATATCCGGGTGAACTTCCTAAATTGGATGGAATTTCAATAATCCCGACTTTTTCAGGAAAAAAACTGCAACGGGATAAACCTCTGTTTTTTCAGTATGGGAGTTGGCAGGTGATTCGGGAACATCAATGGAAATTAGTTCAACATAAAAAAGGCCCCTGGCAGTTATATGATTTAAGCCGAGATCGCACAGAAACCCAGAACTTGGTTGCCCATTTTCCTGAACGGGTTAGTCAAATGAAAAAGTCTTGGGAGGACTGGGCATCAGAGGTTGGAATTAGAGAATAAAAAAGTATCCAAGAATTGAATTATGTAAGATAAATTAGGCAGATTGATGAGAATCGATTTATGAATACCAGACTTTTTGCAGCTTATTTTCTATTCATCTTTTGCGTAAACTTGATAAAAACTCAACCAAGTCGATTAGTTCATTCTCAGACATTGCCAAATGCAAGCCCTCAGGCATTAATGACATTTTCATCTTCTTTTTTTTCGTTATATCCGCCTTTTTGATTNTTTGCTTCAGCCCTCCAGCCATGCGGACTGTAANATCTTCAATGCTTTCACTAATTATTCCNGTAAAAGTCNGNCCATTAGAAGTTTCAATTGTCCATCCTTCATAATCAAAACTTATNCCATCATTTGGTTTTACGATTGAGAGAATTAACTCGCTTTTCGGAAGCTTATCACCGATTTCAGACAACCCCGGCCCGTAGTCGATTCCAATATCACCNGCTTTATGGCAGGCAAAGCAGAACTTCTGNAATNCTGCCCTNCCTTTTTTTATATTTCCNGTGCGGGNCGCAAGCNNNTCTATGTTTTCTAAAGAATTCANTNGAGNCGGGACNGNATTNGCAGAGGCTAAAGNNGGTTCNTTCAAACTTNCCCAACTTTCGAGNAATTTTTNTGCCTCAANNGTTTTNACAAAACCAATAAGCTTCAANTAANCAGTNACCTTATCNTTGGGAGCAGAGGANAGNAGNTTTGNAAGTTTATCATATTCNCCAAANTGNAGAATCANCTTGATTGCTTGAGANGANTCAAGTGCGTTGGGNTCTTTTNNTNNAAGCCGNATTAATTCNGGNACTTCTTCAACTANNGAGAACTGTTCNANTAACTCGAAGTAACCTTCCTTTGNACGCAAAGAACGGGTGTACCGNACAACTGCTGCTTTCCACTTTTCATTTTTTGAAAGGTCAAAACGATTCAGACGAACAAGGCTTTCAACGANGAGACGGTCTTNGGGGGTTGCATCTTCCTGACTCAAAACTTGAAATCCAAAAAGGAAAAGAGCANTTAAAATGATNNATTNAAAGGTCATAAAAAACNGACAAAATNGTATGACNTCNTTTTNCTNTNNACNTAGTTAATACNNGAANNCCAAAGAGACTCAAATATCNAGCAGAGATTCCAGTGCCTTNTCCCTNTCAGGCCCAGAATGAAAATCCAANGCACGNAGAAAGCGTGGGTGACTTGCAGTNGGAATTTTTTNATCTTTTAGAATNTTAATCAGGTANTTTGGTGCANCCTTTGACCGAACCCGCCAGATTAAGTCTCTNCCAGAAGGGGTATTCCAATNGCCGTNAACTTTNNTGAGCCANGCATCAAAACAGGCTTCCGCATTAAGATCAGAGGCAAGGCCGAGGGCCTCCANNTACCATCTGCACTTCCCATCATGAAGTAGTGCAAGTTCAGCCCAAAGTTTGGCNGCTTGATCCGTTTTCTGATGACGCAAGGCAATCGCACATTCTCGGCGAACTGCNGNNGAATCNTCCGAGACCAGTTTTCGAACAACATCGATTTCCTNNACATCAGGCAATTGACGGGCGAGGCGAAGACCAACTATGCGAATATCTGGGTCCTTATCCCTGATTGCGATNTCTAAGTAATGCTGNCCTCTACCNTCGATCTTGCCGAGNAGCCAAAGTGCTCGAGCTCGAAGCCGTGGNTTTTTANCAGACCANANCNTNTGCAAGGCAGNTTCAGCCTTTTTGCCCTGCTNCCGAAGTCCATGCCANGCNAGGTATCGNGTTGCNTGATTNGGACTCTTCAGGGCNTCAATAGCTCCATTGATCCTNGANACNTCGANCTTGGGCGATTTGTATTGATGTCCATNGGGAGCGACGAGGAAAAGACGNCCNCTATCGAGATCNCGCATATTATGCCCACCCACACCNGGATCATACCAGTCNGCCACCATGANGGAGCCATCAGGTGCNGCGACCACATCGGAAGGNCGAAACCANTTGTCACGACTCGCNCCGTTAAGAATGTCGACAACCTNGGCGTCATAACCNGCCCCGCTNTTCGTTACGGGATACGCCCGTACGACACTGGGTCCGGCATCNCAGTGGATNACCTGTCCTTGAAAAATCTTGGGCAGAAGAGTNCCTTCGTAGACCATTATGCCAGTGGGTGAACCGGCTCCNGTTTGAAGCAANTTTGGNACAACGCCAGGATCATTGAGNTGCCAATGGCGAANNGGTATCTCNGTTTCNATGTTGGTNCGNTTGTCTCTCCAGCCCTTGCCTGAAAATTCCCCCCGATAGCCGTAGTTTCCAAATTCCATGACATAATTNATTCGTACACCTCTGTTCCCATCGTCGTCATTATCGGACTGCCAGACNGTTCCAAAGCTGTCTACNGCTGCTTCCCAGTTATTCCGGAAATTCCAACCGAGAGTCTCGAAGTCGGANCCNTCCTCATTGCAGCGAAAGACCATGCCTTGTTGNTATGGTTTGCGTTTGTCATTCACTTCGTTCCCAGCNAGNTCAATGATNGGCTTNCCATTCTTATCNTTGATTTGACGACCACTGTTGCCAAAGTTGAAGTAGAACTTGCCATCNGGGCCGAAGTGTACGGCATGGATGCCGTGATCGTGTTGCGTTCCGGAAATACCGGTAAAGAGAGGCACCGAAGGCCCATCCGGTTTATCGTCTCCATTCTTATCCGTGAACACAGTAATGCGGTCACCGACTGCAACTACGATCTTGTCTCCGAAAACACTCACNCCATGAGCNGAATCAANNTCCCGTCCCTGATAAAAGGTTTTNACCTTNTCTGCCTNNTTGTCTCCATCGGTATCNTCGAGGATCAGGATGCGGTCTCCTTCCTCNCGCTGGTTNTTGTGCCTGCGNTAATTGGTAANTTCGCAAACCCAAACCCGGCCGCGGTGGTCAATATCAATCGCAGAAGGGCTCAAAAGCATCGGTTCACTNGCAAAAAGACTGGCCTTGACCTCATCNTGAANNNCNAGGTTGTCNACCGCATGNGAAGGATCGCCCTGGTCTCCGATNCGNTNNCCTGAACCTTTGGATCNGGATGATACCCTGACACCNCCAAGNNTCTTGGGTTTTTCAGCATAGATGTAGAATTGTATGCTGGACTGGTTACCANTGCCCTGGCGGGCNCCNCCATCATCCAATGTACCCNTGGCTAAAAAACGCGTGAATTTATGGTTNGCTGGCAATTGGTAACTGATCANTGAGTTCGCATGGCAACCTATGCCTTGNACCTCTTTGCCTGCTACCCTCATCAANCCCCCTTGTGCATTTTTGTTAAGGTTGACTTGTCCCCACCCTGAAGATGCGTGTTTCCATNCTAAAGAAGTAAGCTTGGTTTCCTTNCCANNGGCATCGACTANNCTNGGGTTCACCCAACCTGCCCAATCGCAGGTATAGCCATTACCTGCATCACTAACATAGAGNTGCAGCTCCTTAAGATTCTTGACCCCTGCAGCAATATCTATCGATTGACCCGGGGTTTGGGCGNTCACAACCTTACTTACAAAGAGGGGTTTNGACTTCGAACTACNTGAAGGTTCTTTCTGGCNGAGAGAAGCTGTTTTTTCAGGAGNNTTACCGTTNAATTCCTTGAGCTTGTTNTCGATTTGTTCGGNTGCCCATCCGCGAGGAGGATAGTCCTGGTTCTCTAGTAAACCCTTAACCGNTACTTCACCGGGCGACACTCCCTNGNTAGGAATTTCAGTCTTCGCNATCCAAGCAATTCCATTTAAGACTAGCTTACGAAAATTATCTGAGCCCCANTTNANATGGTTATGTCCGCCCGTGAAACCAAACCCGCGTCCATCCTTGTAGTCCTTTCCCCGCTGATAAGACCAAGCAACGTGTTGGGCTTCCTTCCTCTCCAAAACGGATTTTCTAACATGAGGGTTGTTGCTGTGAGCCCCATCTCTTCGCTTGAGAGTTTCCGGTCCGGGCATGGCGGAAAGGATGGGGGTAACCCCATTCATGTTTTCCCTAAAACGCATATGGTAATACCACTCGTCATTGATTGCAAAAGGCTTAACTCCAGAACTGATTGGATGATTTGGAAATAATTGGAAGTTAGCCGTCCAATGTGGATTCACGGACCAGTTCGTTTCAAAATATCCCCCAATCCATTTTAGAAAATAATCTCCCGGGGCACCTTTGGGCACTTCCACTCCATAATGAATGCAGGCAAGACCCACGCCCTCTTTCATTATTTTATCAAACTCTTTTAAGTGTGGATTAAGTAAATGCCTTCCTCCACCGTCACAATATACTACCACAGCCGCTGCTCCTGTAAAGACTCTGGGGTCTTTAGGATAACCGTTATCAGTAATGACAATGGATTTAAGTCCCACATCAGCCTCATCAAGATACTTGGCTAGTAATTTTGAGCCCGCAATATGCTCATGAGAAAAATATCCATGACTCTTAGCTCCAGCAATAAAAACAACTTTTTTGTCCGCTCCCCAAAGTCCCATAAAGGAAAAGAGATAAAGAAGATTTATTATAAGAATTTTTTTTGGACAGCACATGATAATCAAGGGTTAGAGGCGTGAGGTTCTTTTTTCAGAATTTAAATCTATAGTTTCAAATGAAAAATTGAATTTTTAAAAAATTTAGTAAATGATCTCTAAAATTTGGGCATTTGCATAATTCATTGAATTTACATTTTGTGATTCTATAAAACGATTGAATATTATTAAGAATTTTGGTGTGGATTCTTTTCTCTATCATGAAAAAACGAATTATTTATTTATTTTCAATTATTTGCTTACTTGTTCTAAATTGTGGGGCTGAAAAGAAAGAACCAACTTATGCAGATGTCAGGTATAGTGAAGAGTACGATCGCAGTAAGTTAGACTTATGGTTAGCGGAATCGGATACCCCAACGCCTTTAGTGATTAACTTTCACGGCGGCGGATTCAGGCATGGGGACAAGGGCTCATTCCAAAGAAACCTCATCCTACGCGACTATTTACCCAAAGGGATATCTTTTGCCAGTGTGAACTATCCATTCGTTGAGCAAGTTCAGGGTAATTACCTGAAAATTCTCGAGCATTGTGCGGGCTCAGTTGAATTTCTGAAAAAACATGCATCCAANTANAATTTGGATCCCGATTTTTTCTCAATCATGGGAAATTCAGCNGGGGCTTTGATTACCTGTTATTTGGGTCATGCCAAACAACTTGGAATCAAATCGATCTTTCCAATTCAACAACCTAAGGGAACCCCACTCCTGATTCCATTTTTCCGAGAAGATGGTCCGTCCGTCATGGTCTATAATCGTTCAAATAAAAATGATAAAATCCACCATCCAGACTTTGCGATTATGGTCAGGGAGAGATGTAAAAACTTGAATGTGGATTGTNATGCTTACGGTGNAGAAGGGACCGGTTTAGATCAACTCCCGNAANANAAAAAACTTCATGATCTCGCGATGGAGTTTTTTCAGAATTCATGGGGACATCCCAAGANGNAAAAGAAATGATTCGCAGAAATTTCATTACCCANGGANTAGGCACAGCCGCACTCCTCACCAATTNGGGCATCCAATTTACNGAGGCAAACATANCTGGAAATGGAAGAGTGGAAGGATATAAATATGATCTTCCCCAATTTAAAAAAGGGTCGANGCTCNTNTTTCAGGGAGATTCAATCACCGATATGAAATGGGGACGAAACCAAAAGGANCGGAANCATTATCTTGGTCACAGNTATGTGTTTTTGATTGCTTCCCGTTTGGGGGTGGATTTGCCCGAAGCGAACCTCGAGTTTTTTAACCGGGGTATCAGTGGCAACAAAGTNAGTGACTTACGAAANCGNTGGCAAAAGGATGCGATCGATTTNAATCCGGACTGGTTGAGTATTTTAATCGGGGTAAATGATGTGAGCCGGGGTGAACGAAGTATTTTAAANTTTCAGAAATGGGAAGAGGATTATCGCTNTCTGCTTAAGCGGAGCCGTCAGNAAAATCCGACTCTAAAAATTGTGCTACTTGATCCATTCATTTTGCGGATGACGAGATTATCAGAAGATGATGTATGGAAGCGTTGGCGTGGAGAAATTGATAAGCTTGGAGACATTGTCAGTCGATTGGCTAATGACTTCCAGGCCGTTCATATTGAGACTCAAAAGATATTTGATCTGGCGTCCGAAGAAGTTTCTCCCGAGCATTGGATTTGGGATGGGGTGCACCCTTTGCCTCAAGGTCATGAGTTAATCGCAAGGAATTGGTTGCAAGCGGTGATCAAAGCCACCAATAAATAAGCATATGAGCGAAAGTATCTCCGTTACTCCCGTAGGTTCACGTATTTCAAAGTGGGGCGAAGGCCCAATCTTTTGGAATGATCATCTTTTGTATGTGGATATTGAGGGACATGCCTTGGTTCGTCTGGATCCAGAAACAGGCGGAGAGGAAGTCTGGGAAATGGGCGAGCGAATTGGAACGGTGGTACCTCGTCAATCTGGTGGTTTCATATGTGCGGGTGATTCAGGGATTTATTCCTTTGATCCAAATACCGGTGCAAAAAAGAATCTGGCTGATCCAGAAGCAGATAAATGTCCGGATAATCGCTTTAATGATGGAAAATGTGACCCCATGGGTCGCTTTTGGGCAGGA
>NHDJ01000108.1 GCA_002167265.1 Verrucomicrobia bacterium TMED56
ATTTTTATTGTAAAAATGTTTTTTATGAAACCCACATACAACCCCTCTAAGTTACGCCGTGCTCGCAAGTTTGGCTTTCGTAAACGCAATCAATCCGCATCCGGCCGCAAAGTATTGAAGAATCGTCGCCAAAAGGGACGGGCCAGTCTTACAGCATCCGTTGCTCGAAGGTTCAAATAAACTATAATCTTTCGGTTTTTTTTCTCTCAAGTGAATCATAATTTTAAGCGGTCAATGAGACTGCTGAAAAGGCATGAGTTCTTAGATGTTAAGAAAAGTCACTGTAAAACTAAAATGAACTTGTTTTGGGGACAGACAAAATCCTGCACTGCAGATCAGAAAGCTAGGCTTGGAATCATAACTACCCGAAAGTTGGGTCCTGCTCATGTGAGAAACAAAGCTAGAAGACTAATCCGAGAACTTTTCCGAAATAACTACTCACTTATCCAAAATGGGACAATGCTGGTTATACTACCACGCAGGAAAATTTTTGAAATCAAATATTCTTTTCTCGAGAAAGAATTCATAACTTTTCTCGGAAAGCTTCAAATTCTCAAATGAAAAATTACCTCCTTGGATTTTGTTTTTTAATAGGTGCATTCTATTTAATCTGGGACCAAAGTGAACAGCAGAAAAATTCAGATGATTTGACGCATTCACCCCAAAATCCTTCAATAAATACCAGCGACTTAAATTTTTCTTCAATACGAAACGAAAAAAATCAATCTGCAATTGCAATCAATTCTATTGAAAATCCTTCCCCCCAAAGTGCACTAACTGAGGCCACGGAAGAAAAAGAAGATTTATTTGAAGGACTTCAAAACGAATATTCATCACTAACATTTACAAGCTTGTGGGGCGGACTAAGAGCGATTGACTTGAAAAAATACGATCGCTTGAGCAAGAGTTTTTCGATGAGGCAAGAGGGAAAACCGCTCCTATCCATCGGCTTTGAAAAAAGAGACGGATCCGAAATAAACATTTTTCAAAATACCAAAAACTTTGAACTTAATCATTCCCCCGAAAGTCGCACGGTTTCATACTCTTGGGTTTCCAGCGAAAACATTAAAATTACGCGAAAATATTGGAGAGATTCCAACGCCTCATATGCGATTAGGCATAAAACCTCAATTGCCAACCTGAATAACTTTCCCATTCAACTCGATAAAGTTCGATTACACCTAGGTTCTGCTTTTCAAATTCCCAGACTTTACAACCCTTTTGATAATTCATCCACTTACCTCAATGTTGGGTATTTCAACTCTGGACCAGATTTAGCAGAAGGTTGCTCTTGTGCTGAGTGCAGTGGCAGAATTGATGGCAAGAAAGAAGAATTCATACAACTGAATGAAATGGGTACTGATGGGAAAATGACTCCACGACTTCTTTCCAAAGCAAAATGGGCCTGCGTAAATAATCAATTCTTTGTAAATCTAATCCGGCCTTTAGGGGAATTTTCAGATGTTACTGTCTCAGGAAATTCAGCAAACACTAAAGAACGAAACTCAACTGAAGAAATTCTTGGCGTTGAAGGTGCAATAACTTTTCCTTTGGGAATCATTGAAAGCAATTCAACAAAAGAACTGGAATTTGAGGTTTATTTGGGACCAAAAGATTACAAGCTTTTATCTGAACTTGGAGCTGAACAAAATAAAGTAATGCAATTTGGTATTTTCTGGTGGGTATCAGAGCCATTAAGTTATTTGCTGGATTTATTGAGCGGGATTTTCGGTAATTACGGTATTGGGATTATAGTCCTAACCATACTTGTTAAACTAGTCCTTTGGCCTTTGACTGCACAGGCAACCCGTTCTCAGAAGAAAATGCAGGCATTACAGGAACCTATGGGTGCTCTTAGGGAAAAGCATAAAGGCAACCCCCAAAAGCTTAATCAAGAGATGATGAAGTTTTACAAAGAGCATAAAGTAAATCCTTTTGCTGGATGTTGGCCGATTTTAATCCAGATTCCTATCTTCTTGGGAATGTTTTGGATGTTACGTTCTGCTGCCGAACTTTATGGCCAACAATTCCTTTGGGCAAATGACCTTTCTGAGCAAGATCACATTACTGATGTCTATGGATTTTCAGCCAACTTGTTGCCTATTCTCATGGTAATTACTCAGTGGTTTCAAATGAAGCTAACTCCCATGCAACTTGGTCCTCAAATGAGCGAAGCTCAGAGAATTAATGCCAAGATGATGAGATTTATGCCGTTCATGTTTTTGATTTTCCTGTATTTCTTTTCCTCGGCACTTGTTCTTTATTGGACAGTTCAAAATCTGATGACTATCTTTCAGACATTAATTACGAAGAGAGAGCCAATCTCTCAAAAATCTAACAAATTAGAAAACTCGAAAAAATCTTCTTCTTTTGAAAGAGACTCGAATGAGGTTCCAAGATTACGTAACGAACAGATTAGCGATGAAGAACGAAAGCACCGTAATTTCTTAGGATTAAAATTAAAAGGTACTTATGAAAGCGAAGATTTGAAGCGGGCTTACGAAGAAAGGATTTCTAACTACACGGATGCCAAATTAGCTAATATGCCAACATCCAAACGTCAGCAAGCTTTGGAGAAAAAAGAAAAAGCCCACAAAGCATATGAATTCCTTTCTAATCTTCAAAGTAAGGAAACTTGACGAGAGACCAGTATACTCATTCAATTAAAATCAAATGGCAGGTCATAGCAAATGGGCAACGACTAAGCGTCATAAGGCAGTAGTAGACGCAAAGCGTGGGAAAATTTTTAGTGTCTTAAGTAAAGAGATTTCATTAGCAACTCGAGACGGCGGAAAAGATCCTGAATTCAACCCTAGACTGCGCACCCTTATTGCCAAGGCAAAGCAGTCCAATATGCCTGCGGATAATATTGAAAGAGCCATTAAAAAAGGAGCAGGCGAGTTAGGCGGCGTTTCAATTGAAGAACTTCTTTATGAAGGTTATGCTACTGGAGGAGTTGGTTTGATTGTAGAAGTTACAACGGATAATAAGAACCGTTCAGCCTCAGAGGTTCGAAGCACTTTTTCTAAAGGAGGTGGTAACCTTGCAGGTGCCGGGGCTTTGGCGTTTAATTTTAAGAGAAAGGGACAATTTCTTATTGCAAAAGATAAAATTGACGAAGATTCAATTACTGAACTTGCACTTGAAAATGATGCAGAAGACATAATTACCGAGAGGGATCATTATGAAATTGTTTGTGAAACATCTCAGTATGACTCTATTGCGGAAGCCTTTAACAAGATAGATATAGAGCCAGATTCTTCAGAGTTAGCTTACTTACCTAACAATTTTGTTTCGATCACTGACTTGGATGCGGCAAAAAAAATCATCAAACTCGTGGAGTCACTTGAAGACTTGGAAGATGTTAAGGCAGTGCATGGAAATTATGACATGGAAGAGTCTTTGCTCGAAGAAGTTTCTGAGTAACATTAGTGCTAGTTGTCTAATGAATTAATACTCAAAGAAATGGATGCAAGTGCTAATGAATTCTTGGATTTGTCCAAACATGTCGGGGTTGTAGAGGAAAAAACTTTTTTTCATAACTCCCCTTTCGAAATGGAAGGTGGGCAACTGGTTGATTTTAAGCTTAAATATGAAACTTATGGATCCCTCAACTCGACCTTTAGCAATGTTATTCTGATCTGTCATGCTTTGACTGGAGATCATCATGTCGCTGGAGTGTACGAGGCTGGGGATGAAAAACCAGGTTGGTGGAACCATATTGTAGGTCCCGGTAAGCCGATTGACACCAGTAAGTTTTTCGTTGTCTGTTCCAATTGCCTGGGTGGTTGCCGGGGTTCCACTGGACCCTTGTCTGAATCTCCAAATGGAAAAGCATATGGTAGTGATTTTCCGGATTTAAGCATAAGAGACATGGTTCGGGCACAGAAACTTCTTTTAGATTACCTTGGCGTGCAACAACTTTTTGCTGTGGTTGGAGGTAGTATGGGGGGCATGCAAACACTTCAATGGATTGTGGAATTCCCGGATTACCTTGAAAAGGCGATCATCATTGCCGCCACTGCTCAACACAGTGTTCAAACCATAGCATTTAATGAGGCTGGTCGACGCTCAATCATGGATGATCCTAATTGGCTAGACGGAAAGTATGCCAAAGGAAAAGGTCCCTTGAAAGGATTAGGCGTGGCTAGAATGATGGCCCATATAACCTACCTTTCAGACTTAGGAATGGAGGAAAAGTTTGGTGGAGAAAAGCGTCTTGATTCTGATCCTAATTTTGAATTCAGCGTTCATCGGTATTTAGATTATCAAGGAGATAAGTTTATTAATCGATTTGACGCGAATTCATACCTTAAGTTAACGGAAGCACTTGATCGATTTGATTTGGTGGGGGAAAAGGGACTGGAAGCAAGCCTCAAGGAGGTTAAAGCCAAAACCATGATTCTCGCATTTTCAAGCGATTGGCTTTACACCCCAGAGCAAAACAAAATAATTGCAAAAGCTTTACACGCCCTTGGAAAACCAGCTACTTACATTCAACTAGATGATATGCATGGTCATGATTCATTTTTGATTGATTCTGAACCATTTTTACAAGCCGTGAGATTTTTTCTGCAAGGCATTAACCAAAAGAGCGAGAAACCACTATATGCGGAAGGTTTTCGAAACTTAAAGAATCGGTATGAAGTGAAAAAAGAGGCAGACTTTAAGATCATAGATGAGTGGGTTGAAGATAAATCTAGAGTTCTTGATTTGGGATGTGGTCGTGGTTTACTTCTTGAACATTTAAGGGAATCAAAAGAAGTAAGCGGACTTGGGGTAGACCTGAATTTGGACAAAGCATTATCTTGTATTTCCAAGGAAGTACCAGTTTATCAAGAGGATATTCGTACAGCACTGAAGAAGTTTGAAGTCAATTCATTCGACTGGGTCATTTTTTCAAGAATGGTCGAGGAGCTACCAGAACCCGGCACTGTTATTGAGGAAGCATTACGAGTAGGAAAGAAAGTGGCTGTAACTTTCGTTAATCATGGATATTGGCGTAACCGCTTGAATTTTCTCCTCAGAGGAAAGCGAGTTTGCAACGAGGTGTATCCTCACAGATGGGAGAGCAGTCATCTTAGCAATCATTTTTCGATTAATGAATTTCAGGAATTTTGTAAAAATCTACAAAATGGATCGAGGGATTTTAATATTAGAATTGGAAGAAAAGTATTTCACAAAGGAGACTGGGTTGGAACTTGCGACTGGATTCCGAATCTTCGAGCAGGCCTTGCGATTTACGAATTGCTAAAAGAGTAAAGATGAAGCAATTACATTTTTCCACGATTCCATCGGTATGCAGATCCATATCCCCAGGCTAACCCCAGCACCAATCCCCCTGTGTGTGCCCAATTTGCAATAGAAAGCGTTCCAGTAAAGCCAAAAACGAAACAAGCAAAAAGGCAAAATGCAAGACTGGAATCAATTTGAAAACCATCACCTGGATCCAGGCGGTTTTTAATCCATACATATCCAAAAAGTCCATAAACAACTCCTGACATACCACCAAAATTTGGTCCCGACATCCAAAACTGCAGAAGGTTTGAGCAGACAGCCAATAACAATGCAAAGGTCAAAAAAAACTTTGCACCTTTCTTGGCTTCTATCTGACTACCAAAATCTTTCAATAGGATCATATTGAAGCCAATATGTATAAAATTGAAATACCATTCTGCATCTTTGCTTCCGTGCAAAAAGATTGGGGTTACGACCCTCCATATTTCCCCCCCAAGAAATTCTGAAAGTCTGCCATCCATTATCTCTGAAATGTAAAATTTGCCGACAATTTCACTATTCTTCCCCATTCCAGAAAGTAGAAATACACCAATGCTAGTAATAATGAGGGAAAGAGTAACGACACCAAGCGAGCGTTCCGACATTTGCCATTTCTCTTTCAATTTGAATTCTTTATATCTGTTCTTTCCGCCCTTCTCTGTTTTCGAAGGACTGATTTTCTTATCGATCGTGGTAGGATTAAATTCTGATTTTTCAGGGTT
Source organism: Verrucomicrobia bacterium TMED56 (assembly GCA_002167265.1). Taxonomy (GTDB): domain Bacteria; phylum Verrucomicrobiota; class Verrucomicrobiia; order Opitutales; family Seribacteraceae; genus Seribacter. Next base: position 6,000 of record NHDJ01000108.1, read on the forward strand.
TTTTTGAAATTTCTCGAATTCTTCTTGAGCGAATTCGATAGTGTCTTCATCACCCACCCAAACGGACCAGCACTTGGCTTCCTCCTCTTCCAAAGATGCATCAATTGAATGTTGCTTAAGATAGCCCCAAAATCTTAAAGCGAGTTTTTCTTGGTCAAATTCTCCAATTTTACGCATGAGTTTATTTTAAGCCTTAACTTTTTAAAAGCGAGAAAATGCCAACAAATATAAGATTTAGATGCTCGATACAAAAGGTCATGAAATTTTTGAAAAGAGGAATATTTACCAAAATAATCAATACAAAGATTCCGTATTTTGAAAATTCTAGAAAAGTTTGATCACTCATATTAAATAAATTCTTAATAATGTGGGAACCATCTAAGGGAGGCACGGGTAAAAGATTAAACAAAAACAACATTCCATTCAAAGTTATAACATTAAGAAAAAGAAGAAAAAAGCTTTCGCTTACCCCAATGAATCTGCCTAATAGACCGAATCCAATGGCACAAAAAAGTGCGATACAAAGATTTGAAAGCGGACCTGCCATGGTAATCAGCATGTCATCTCTCTTCTTTGTTTTTATATTTGGTAAGGAAACTTGTACAGGTTTTCCCCAACCAATAATAGCAAATCCAGGGCTTAAAAAAATCATTATTAAGGGAATTAGTACTGTGCCTATAGGATCAATATGAGATCTAGGGTCGAGTGTCACGCGACCCTGATTTCTGGGCAGTGGATCTCCTAACTTGTCGGCAACCCAAGCATGTGCCCATTCGTGAATAGAAATAGAGGCAACTAATAGGATGAACAATATGATCTTTTGTGTTTCCAATCAATAGCCTTTCGATTGCATATGTCTAATTCTGACCCAATTGATTGAGGGTCAGTTTGATATGTCCATTTTCGTCGTGATGGGCCTTTACAGCATCTATTTGAAGTTCACGAATGAGACTTTCTTCTCTCAATCTGGTAGTGACTTTTTGCAAGCGGAAAAGGTGCGGGTCGTGTTGAAGATTCAATTTTGTACCTGTTTTTTTACGACCCTCTTTTTTCTTAGTTTCAATAAGCTGATTACTTTGCCGTGAGGATTCTAACAAAGTTTTTTTAACAGTTTGCAATGACTTGGTGGTAACTGAGTTTATCAGATTTACTGCCTGGTCTTTTTTACTAAGGTCAATGAGTATGCGTGCCTGGCAAAGCTTTAGATAATCTTTTTCAGCCTTGGTTAGATTTCCAAAATCCCTTTCTATGGATTGCCATGTAGACAACGCAACCTCGGGGCTTAGCTTTTCACAATCAAAAAAACTTTGTGCATGCCTGAGGCGGTAATCAAATGAATCAGACTTACCCTCTGCGGCTTTTTTAAAGCATTGGTGGGAAAATTTCTCCAAAACATCTTTTTTTAGAAGTTGAGAGGAAATAATTTCATCTTTAAAAATGTGGAGGTAGTTGCCTAAGTGAAAGTGATATTCCGGAACTTCCGGGTTAATTTCCACTGCAGCGACGAAAAATGGCAGTGCTTCCACAGGTCTATCGCTTTCCACCAAGTAATTAGCGATTTGTTGTTTGACTACAGCTAGTTTAGGATTGATCGAGTCTGCTTGAAGGAAAAAACCTAAGGCATGTTCAGACTGACCAACCTTTTGGAGAAATTTTCCATATAAGATTAAAGCATAGGTGTCTCTGGGATTTTCACTGATATAAGCTTCATAGGATGCCACTAAATCCTGTGCTTTTCTAGTAAGTTCAGATGGCGAATTTGGAAGCTGCTTTTCGTTCGATAGAAAATGTTGTTCTGCTTCAATAATTTTCACTAGCTTCTGGTCAGCAAGAGAATATATTTGCTTTGTAGCAAATGCCCATTTGGGAAATGTTATTTGCAAAATTGCAAAAATTATAAGAGCAGGGAAATAATTCATTTTAATCGTCATTTCATGATCTTCTATGATTACTTTTTTTTCAAGCTTGTAAGGTTCCGGTGTTCGTTAGATGAATGCATAGCAATGAAAAGAATGATTTTACTCCTCTTCCTTGGTTATTATCCCGCGGTTGTATTTCCGGCAGAAAAGTGGACCCCATCCTTGAATTATACGGAAGTGATCGAAAAAGCTAAGGGGGGTTCGGCGTACTTTCAGGGCCTTTTAGGGATTTATTTGCGCTCTGGAGAAGCTGGCAGCACTGTTAGCATTGACCTCTCAAAACAATGGTCGGAAGTGGCCTATAAAAATGCTCATCCATTTGGTTCCTATAATCTTGCAAATATTGCTATGCTTGAAGGCGATTTTTCCAAAGCAACAACATACTATCAAGATGCAGCACTTTTGCTTCAGAGAAAAGCATCGGGAGGTGATGCGGTTGCAATGTATTGTATGGGAGAAATTGATTTTCAGGTAATTCCTACCAATTTGCCTAAAGCATTAGACTGGTTTAAGAAATCTTCTGCATTGGATTACCCTCAAGCTCAAGCCACATTAGGTGCACTTTATTTAAAAGGACTTCCTGGGCTCTTACCAAAAGACTCAAAACTAGGAATTGAAATGCTTGCCAAAGCTGTCCGCGCAAAATCACTTACTGCTAGGTATAATTTAGGAATGGCATATTTAGGGGGAGATGGAGTGCCAAGAGATGCCACAAAAGCCGTTCAATGGTTAAAAGTTGCAGAAGGGCAGAATTTTGCAGAGGCACAGTACACTCTGGGCGTATTGATTTTGGAGGGCCAGGATGGCGTTGAGAAGAATACAATGCAAGGACTACGCTTTTTACAAAAAGCGGCAGATCAAAATCATCAATTGGCTAAAAGGTATCTCGAAAAGCGGCAGGGTAAATCGGATGAAACAGAAATTATCAGTGGAAGGAATGTAAGTGTTTCTTTGAGTGACAAAGATTTGATTGCTAAAGCTAAACAAATGTACACAGGCGTGGGAACTACTAAAGATTATGATGGTGCTTTTGTAATATTTATGCCTTTGGCAGAAGGAGGTAATGCTGAAGCTGCGCGTTATGTGGGAATGATGAAATTCTCCGGCAAGGGAACTTCTAAAGATCTTAACGCAGCCAGGCAATGGTTGTCAGTGGCTGCTCAAAAGGGAGATTCAGTTGCTGAGAGTATTTTGGAAAAGTACAGGTCTCTCTTTGATTAATCCAGTGCAGGACAAATATTCCAGCATATCTTTAAACAGATAATTTTGAAAAAGGCTTAAAAGTGGGTTTCCTCGAAGACTTGCCAATAAGTGCTCATTCTAAGGAGTTAAAAGAAACATGGCTTGAGGGAGAAGACTTTGCAGTCATGGCTCCAACGGGATCCGGGAAGTCATTGGGGCTTCCCCTTTTATTATTTCAGCAAAATCTTGTTGAGGGAAAAATCCTTATTGTTCAACCAAGGAGAGTTGCGGCCAGATGCTTGGCTCAGCATGCGTGTAAAGTAATGGATTCAGCACTGGGCGATATAGTCGGCTATCATGTTAGATTCGAAAACAAAACAACCCCCGAAACCCGCATTATTTATCTGACAGATGGAATGATGTTTCGGCTTCTGCAAAATGAAAAGAATCTAGCAGGTGTAGAATTAATCATTTTCGATGAGTTTCACGAGAGATCTCTTTTTATGGATTCATCATTGGCGTTAGTAAAACGACTGAATGATCTTAAAAGAATAGACACTCGAATCATTGTAACCTCGGCGACATTAGATTTAAATAAAGTTAATAATTATCTTAATGCTAACAGAGGAATTTCGGTATCTGCAAAATCTTACCCTGTTTCGATTAAGTACAAGGCTCCCAAACCAAAGATTAATTTATCCACTCAAGTGTGTGACTGCTTACGGGCAGTCTTATCCGAATTTGAGGGAGATGTATTGGTCTTTATGGATGGAGCTGCATCAATTAGAAGAACAATTAGAGAAATAAGTGAAAAATTAAGTCGCTATGATTTAGAGGTTCTGCCCTTTTTTGGAGACCTGTCACATGAAGCACAAGATCGAGCTTTGTCACCAAATAGAAAGCGAAAGGTTATCGTTAGCACAAACCTTGCTGAAACATCTCTGACAATTCAAGGTGTTAGGATTGTCATCGACACCGGGTTGGCTAAGAAATATCGTTTTGATCCTTACAGAGGAGTTAACGTTCTGCTTTCAGAAACAATCAGCAAAAGTGCAGCAAAGCAGCGTTCGGGAAGAGCAGGGAGGACCTCTGAGGGAATGTGCGTAAGGATGTGGTCCGAAAATGAAAATTCACACAGGAAGGAATATGAGGAACCCGAAATTAACAGACTTGATTTAGCCGAGATTTATTTAAATTTAATTTGTTTGGGAATAGAACCTGATCAACTTAATTGGTTTGAAGGTCCGTCAGCAACGAGCCTAAATCTGGCAAAATCTTTATTAATTAAATTAGGAGCTATCGATCTTAATTCATCGGTGTCAGCGTTAGGTTTTAAACTGGCTAAGATCCCCCTTCATCCCAGACTTGGTCTTGCCCTTTTGCTATCCGAGGAAAAAGGGTGTTTATCAGCTTTTGCCCTTTTGTTGTCTGCACTTGATTTTAAGAACCCTGTTGATCTTGACAAAAGAAAAGAATTTTTAATCGAAAAGAGATCTGCTAGTTCTGATTTGGAAGCCTTACAAATTGCTTATGAGAAGACAAGTGCAACCAATTTTAATCTAGAATTTTGTAAGTCTCATGGTGTGCATGGGGGGAGGTTTAGGGAAATTGAGAAGATAGCGATTTTACTTTGTAGTACTTTGGGGAAAGATTTCAATTATTCCAGAATTGATCCAGATACATTGACTTTTATTTTATTAAAAGTGTATCCGGAAAGATTGGCTTTCTTGGAAAATAAAGGAACGAATACCTATGTTGATTATTCAGGAAATAGGCTGCAGATGTCTAAATTTAGCGTGGTAAGAGGAGCTCAGTGGGTATTGGCCATGCAAGTGGTCGAAAAAAAGAATAGGGAAAGAATTATTCTACAAATGGAAGATATAACAGAAATAAAAATCTGTATGATTCGGCAGTACCTTGGAGATGAATTAAAGATAGATTCCAGTTTGATTTTTGACTGCGAAGCCAAAAAAGCCTACAGGCGGGTGGTGGAAAAATTTGGCGAGGTAATTGTTAGCCAAAAGGATGAAGAAGAAATCAAAAAAGAGTCCGTTGCGAAGGCTTATGCCTGTGCTATTGCCTCGGGTGATTTGAAATTGAAATACTGGAATCAGGAAGTGGACGAGTTTTTAGCAAGAATATATTTTGTAAGTAATCATTTTTCTGAATATGGAATAGAAGAATTTAATCAAGATGCAAAAAGCTTTGTACTAGAAGACATTTGTTCAACATTTGAAAAGTGGAAGGAAATTCGAAGTGCACGAGTTTTGGATTTCATTCATTCTTTTTATGGAAAGACAGCTTTAGACATAATCAATGCAATGGCTCCTGTTTCTTTTCAATTGGGACCTCAGGCTAAGCCCTTTATTCTAAGGTATGAATTTCCCAAAGTCTATTTAAGCGCACCAATACAGAAATTTTACGACATAAACGATCACCCTAAAATTGGAAACGGGCAAATAAGAATTTCGCTTGAAATGCTTGCCCCGAACGGACGGGTTGCCCAGTGCACCGAAGACTTATCGGGATTTTGGGAAGGGTCCTATCAAACTGTTAAAAAAGAATTGGCTGGAAGATATCCTAAACATGAGTGGAGGTAAGAATGTTCAAGAACCACGATCGTTTTTTCTATGAATTAGTTTGGTGTTTCGGTTTTCAAGGAAATTTGAATAAAAATTTACTCAAAGGGTATTACGGAGAATGGTTGGCCAAAAAACACTTGAAAAAGCTTGGCTACAAACATTTTGCACAAAATTGGCGCAGTAAATTCAATCCGAATTTGGAGATAGATATTGTTTCGAAGGATTTGGAGACTTTTGTATTTGTTGAAGTCAGGGCAAGGTCCAAAAATTCTTTAATTAATGGATTCGAATCCATTAATTTTAAAAAAAGAAAAACTCTGCTTCGGGCATTTAAGGCTTTTTTAAGAGAAAACCGAATTTATGAAGACATTTACCGATTCGATATTGTTGAGATTGACCTGCCTGCATCTAAGGTAGATAAGCCAAGATTATTTCATCATGAAAACATTGCCATTTTCTAGGCAATTGTACATACAACATATCTTACTCTTATAAATATTTCCAAATAATATTTTTACTTTATGAGACAACTCATCTCACAATCATTAGGGAATCCTCCTCCAACAATTTTGGTAATATTTGGGGCCTCCGGGGACTTAACTGCACGCAAACTTGCACCTGCTATATTCAACCTTGCGGAGGATGATTTGTTGCCTGAGAAGTGCTTTCTTTTAGGGGTTGGGCGGACCCCCATGTCGGATAATGCTTTTCGTGAGTACCTGAGCGATTCACTTAAAAATTTCTCCCGGCGTGCAATTAGTAAGAAAAGTTGGGAAAAGTTGGAAGCCAACATTCGTTTCCATTCCGGTTCATACGACGATTTAGAAAGTTTTCATTCACTAGAGCGTACGATTTTAGAAATGGAAAAAAGTCTTGGCCGTCCTTCCCAGTGTTTATTTTATATTTCAACTCCTCCAAGTGTTTTTGAGCCAATCTTAGAAAATCTTGGAGAAAGTGGTTTAGCGAAGAGGCACCATGGTTCGGATTGTGAATCTAAGGTGATTATCGAAAAGCCATTCGGTAAAGATTTAGCGAGTGCCAAAAAACTAAATGAAGTAATAAATTTGCGTTTTAATGAGTCTCAGGTCTTCAGAATAGATCATTATTTAGGTAAAGAAACCGTCCAGAGCTTATTGGTCCAAAGATTTGCCAACTCCATTTTCGAACCTATCTGGAATAGGAATTATGTATCATGTGTTCAGATTACTGTCTCGGAGGAATTGGGGGTAGGTAAAAGAGGTGGATATTATGATAAGAGTGGTGCCCTTAGGGACATGATACAAAATCATGTTATGCAGTTACTTGCCTTAACAGCAATGGAACCGCCCTCCTCTCTTAATCCTGAGGCAATTAGGGATGAGAAAGTTAAGGCTTTGAATGCAATTAAGCCGCTCGATTTGAAGGGGGATTCATCCGAAGTTGTACGAGGTGTTTACAGTGAGGGCTTGGTCAAGGGTGAAAAGGCATTGGGATATTTATCTGAAAGCGGTATCCCTGATGATTCAATCACTGAAACTTATGCAGCCCTTTGCCTTAACATAGAAAATTGGCGCTGGAAGGGAGTTCCTTTTTATCTTCGTTCGGGCAAGCGCCTGGCCTTAAAAGCGAGTGAGATTGCGGTTCAATTCAAAAGACCTCCAGGTATATTGTTTGGGCAGGACGAAAGGTTTTCACTCGCCCCAAATCTGTTGGTGATTCGTATACAACCAAATGAAGGCATAACATTATATCTAAATTCCAAGACGCCTGGGCTCGAAACAAAACTGCAACCGATAGAGTTGTCTTTTGGCTACGAGACAACTTTTGGCTCAAATACTCCTGAAGCCTATGAGAGGCTTATTCTTGATGCTTTAAATGGCGATGGCACATTATTTATAAGAGGAGATGAGGCGGAGATATCATGGGGACTGTTATCCCCAATTTTAGATTTTTGGAGTGAGCAGGATAGTCGTGGTCTTGAAAACTATTCTGCGGGCACTTGGGGCCCAGTGGCGGCAGATAAATTACTGTTGGCAAGAGGGCATGAGTGGATTACTGGAAAGGATTACAAATAATATGAAAAAATTATCATTGATCTCTTTTTTCTTTTTGACCTTCTTAGGCTGTGAGGCAAAGAAGATTGAAGTCCCAGATGCAACTAAATCTGCAAGCAAAGAAAATAGAATGAATAGTTCCGAAATTGCTATTATCGGAGGAGGTTGCTTTTGGTGCACTGAAGCAGTCTTTGAAAGCGTTCCTGGTGTTGAGGAAGTTTTATCCGGGTATGCGGGCGGTAAGAATAAGAATCCAACTTATGAGGAAATTTGCACTGGATTGACGGGTCATGCGGAAGTAATCAAAATCACTTTCAATCCCAAAGAAATAAGTTTTGCTAAAATTCTAGATTTGTTTGGTGAATCTCATGATCCGACGACTTTAAACAGGCAGGGTGCTGATGTTGGTACGCAATACCGTTCCACAATTATGTTTCTTAACAATACCCAGCAGGAGTTAGCCAACGAATGGAAAAAGAAACTTGGAACAAAGTTGATTGATCCAGTTGTAACTGAAATTGTACCTGCACCGACCTTTTATTTAGCAGAAGAATATCATCAAGACTATTACAAGCGTAATCCGAACAAAGGGTATTGTAATTTTGTCATAAGACCAAAACTTAAAAAATTAAATCTCGAATAGCTTTATTTTTTTCAAGAATCAACACTTCAATCAGTGTTGGCAAATTGTGGTAGGTTGAAATCCTTTTCTTCTTTAAGCAATTGAACTTTGCTTTTTTCAAAAGTTAGATAGTTTAGATTCCCATCATATTATGTGATTTATGACATTTTATTGAAAATAATTATTTGATTAAGGTGAGTAAAATTGTTTTTATGTCATAAAATGAATTTCCAAAAATCCTTAAAATTTTCCAATTGGTTGAACGATTTTGAATGTGACTCATTCGATTTGTGTAAACCTTTCGAGAACATTCCAGGAGTGTCTTTTTTTATTAAGGACACCGAATCACGCTTACTTTACATGAACCGGAAATTTCTTCCCCGTATAGGCTTGGATTCCAACGAAGAGTTATTTGGAAAAACAGATTTTGACCTTTTCCCTCCTAGACTTGCTGAACACTTCAGAAGAGATGATAGAGTAGTGATCGAAACAAAAGAACCTTTACTCAATATTTTGGAACTTGTTTTCAACAGTCAAGGTTTACCGGATTGGTTCCTTACCAATAAATATCCTCTGGTTAATAAAAGTGGTAAAGTAATAGGTGTGATTGGTTCAGTTCGACCTTATGCCGATAAAGACAACGCCGCCAGTATTGGAGATCTAAAGTGGGAAAGAGACGATGAAATTGGTCGTGGAGTAAGTTACATAAGGAAAAATTTTCGTAAAAATATAGCTATTTCCGATTTGGTAAAAGTTTCAGGTCTAAATCACCGCAAACTACACCGTGGATTTATTGAACTTTTTGGGATTGCTCCTATGCAGTTTATCACGCGAACGAGAATTGAGTCTGCCTGCGATGATCTGCTTACTTCAAAAAAGAAACTTACTCAAATTGCTAAAGATAATGGATTTTATGATCAGAGTTCTTTTACGCAGCATTTCAGAAAGCAGATGAAGATTACTCCCTTGAAGTATCGAAAGCAGAGGGGCTTTTCTTAGGCTTAAAGTCCTTTTGATAATATTCTTATTCTACGAACATAAACTTCAGAGTTTTGTTCAACCAGTTCCCACCAAGTCTCTTCAACCGATAGACCTTCCTGCGGAGGGATAAGTCCATCTTCGTAGGCGGCCAATGCAGATGCGCCTTCTGCGGTGAGTACTCTCACCATAATGTCCACTACATCTGGAAATGCATTAAGGAATAATCTTTGCGGATCTGTCCTGTAGAGGGGATGGGAAGAGGCTAGATAGGAATAAATATCACCGGTGGAATTTAAATCCGGGTAGATTTGCTGTAAATAACCTGTGCCCTGATTTCTATTGCGAATTAGATAAGCTCGCATCCCAAAATCAACGATATTAGATGCCAATGAAAAATCTGTAGACTTGCCCCCACTTTGTCTTGTGAAAATAGGATTTATGACATTCCCAGATTCACGCGGTCCGTCATCATTTATATTGGTGTATCCTCCGTCAGTTGGATGAAGATTGAATCCTGCTTCGAATGTGTTCAAGTCACTCACATCAGACCGAAATAACTGATATCTTGGAGTTGAAGTTACAGAACTGGTTAGACCATGCCTAATGATTTGATAGGAAATCGCTCGAGCACCACCCGAATTTTCCGCATTCGGGTCAAGTTCGGGAGCCTCAGTAAAAAAGCGAAGCCATGTTCCACTGATTCCGTTTCTTGTTTCCGATATTGGACCTTGAAGATTTGCATCATAAGAAGGGTTGACCAAATCCTCTGGCCAGTCATCAATAAGGATTCGTAAAGACTGCTCAACTGGTTTTTGAACTGCGGATTCTACCCAATTACGACTGTTATCGGTTGAGTCAAGAATATCAGCCGCCATCCACACATTTCCATCATTACGATAAACGGCACATTGTAAATCTTCTTGAATTCGATCGAGAACGAATTGTGCGACTTGATTCGTTTCAAGATTACCGGACGCTTGTGTTTGCGTCTGCACGACCTGTGAAGTTATATTTAGGAGTAACCCAGCCAGAAGGGCAGTAACTGAAACTGCAACTAGCAATTCAAGAACCGTAAAGGCTCTTTTTGTCTGGGAAATTTTCAAATAAACCGGCTTCAATAATTATCCTGTAGTTGCAGAAAATGAAATGCGCAAGGAGAGATAATTTATAAATTATCTAATCCTTCCCATGGCTTCCCCCATTTTCCCATATGATTCATGTCCTTGCTTGGTCATTTGTATGAGTTTGTTGTCCAGATGAATCATATCAGGCTGAAAAATAGTTATTAAAGAAGATCCGCCAAAAGAAAAATAACCAAGTTCAGTTCCTTTAACATGGAATTTTCCTGACTGTGCAGTTATGTGGACTGATCCTACGCAGGTCGCTCCAACTAGAAAAATTGCTACCTTTCCGATCTCATTATTTTCCACAAAAGTTAGATACCTTTTATTTTCCCAAAAAATGGAAATGTTTTGCCTTAGGGCAATTGGATTAACAGAAAAAAGGCTGCCATTAATTAGTTTTATATCCTCCATTTTCCCAGAAACTGGCAAATGAAAGCGATGATAATCCGTTGGGCATAATCGGCTGAGTAAAAGAGTTCCCCCAATATATGGTTCAGCGAGTTTTTTTGACCCAAAGAGTTGATCGAGCAGGAATTTTTGGCCCTTTACAAAAACGCCCTCCGATTTCGAGATGTTTTCAAATCCAAAATGACGTCCATCAGCAGGGAAAACTATATCCTCTGCATCTTGAGAGACTGGTCTAGATTCATCTCTAAGTTTCCGAAAAAAGAACTCATTAAAATTTTTAAATGAGGTGATGTCGTCTTCGAATTCTTGAGTATTTAATTCGTATTCATCAATAAATGGCTGGATTTTTGTGGCACTTGAATTTTGGTTCATTCTCCATCCATACCATTTTGAAAACCATGAGCGTTTGACTAAAGCCCACAAACAAAGTTTTCCAAAGAAATTGTGGTAAATGAAACGCAACCATTTTTCACCGTAAACTTTTTCCGGTTCCAGTTTATCAGTGGAACGGTTGTGGAAAAGAATTTCAGGCTCCACAGATGACCTGGATCAAGAGGGTTAAAAGACTAAGCCTTTTCGATTTTGCCAGCTTTTATGGCTTTTACCGAAACCCAAATCCTTTTGACTTGTCCGGAAGGTAACTTAACGCGGACGCGTTGAAGATTGGGGCGAAACTTGCGTTTATTGTTCTTAACAAGTTGCAGACCAATGCCACCAGCTTTCTTGCTGACGCCTTTATGAATAATACGACCTCCGGTTACGGGGCGTTTACCAGTGATTGCACAGATTCTTGACATAACGGTAAAAGGATAAAATTATTTAACTTTAGGATATTCGTAAATTTTATCAAGACTGAAATACTCGTTCTTAATAATAGAGATTTTCGGATTCAGCGAATCGTCTTCAAAAAAATAAGCGTTAATTGGAGTTTTTTGAGTATTGAGTATTTCTTTTGTCCTTTCGCAGCCAATGATCAGTGCAGTTGTTGCATACGAATCTGCAATCATTCCATTTTTTGCGATAACTGAAACCTGAGAAAGATCTTGTAATCCATATCCGGTTCGAGGATTAAAAATATGTGAATATCTAACTCCCTCAATCTCTACAAATTGCTCACTGTCGCCTGAAGTAGCTATTGCACAGTTTTGTAAATTTAGAGTCGGTAATAAAAAATTTGCCCGCCCGCCAATTTCGACAGTCCAACCCGATTTACCTCTCGGTGCCTTACCTAAGACCAAATCGCCGCCTGCATCGATTAAGACACGGTGGATTCCGGCTTGCTTTATTTTGTTTAACATTTTGTCGGCGGCATATCCTTTGGCTATTCCCCCCAAATCGAGAATCACTTCTGGTTTCTTGAGATTTATACCACAAAAATTTGCATCTAATGCCAGATGCTTGTGTCCGGAGTTTTTCATCGCAATCCCGAGTGCCTTATCTGAAGGAAGAATCTTTCTNTATCTAGCGATACGCCAGAGTCGAGAAACCCTGCCCATGGTTGGATCAAAAGCACCGTTTGTCTTTTCTGCGAGTTGTTTACTGAAAGTAAGGACCTCAAATAATTCATCAGATACTTTGAGAAATTTGTCAGTAATTGGGGAGTTTGACAGTCTGGAAACTTCACTTTCCGCCGAATAATCACTAAATATTTCATTTAGCCGATTACATTCCGAGAATGCCTGATCTGCAGCTGCTCTGCACAGTTCATAATTATCGTGATCTAATATAATACGAAATCTTGCACCCATGCAATTTTGGCTAAATTCATGATAGTTGTTATTGGCGAATAAAACATTTACGAATCCTAATAATGCAAAGCTGAGGGTCAGGTTAATCATGGACATTAGTTCTGTAACTATAATATGCGGATGGATTATTCTTTAAATAAAATTGTAATTTTGAGATAAGGTAACCTTCTCAATATATTAGTTTTTATGAAGTTTCCCCAATCCTTAAAATCACTGACCATACTTTTGGCCCTAACATTTCCACTTTACGGAAAAATTGAATTTATCCGTGATGTGAAACCAATTCTTGAGCACAATTGCATAAGTTGTCACCGGGCAGGCAACGTTAAAGGAGGAGTTAGATTAGACACCAAGAAAGAGGCATTTGGAGGGGATGAAGTGATCATTCCGGGGAATCCGGAAGATAGCTCTCTTTATTGGACGACCACCCTTCCGCAAGACGACGAGTTGTTTATGCCTCCAATTAAAAATGAGGAAAAGGACTATCCTCTTACAGAATCCGAAAAGAAAATTTTACATGACTGGATCAAACAAGGAGCACCCTGGCCTGATGGAGAAATTCTGGAAACTCAAAAAAGGCTCCCCAAAAGGGTTGAATTTGTTGAACATATCCAGCCAATTCTCGAATTGAATTGCGTGGCTTGTCACTATGAAGGCAAGGTCAAGGGTGATTTGCGCCTGGACTCTTTTGAACATGCGTTTGAATCAGAGCACATCATTGTTCCGGGCGAACCGCTGGACAGTGATTTGTGGGTACTTTGCACACTTCCTCAGGATGATGAAATGTTTATGCCCCCGGAAGGTAATGATCCATTGTCTGCGACTGATTTATTTATGCTCCGGCGTTGGATTGAAGAGGGTGCAGACTGGCCTGAATCTGCAACCTTATCACCGCAGAAGAAAAGTTTCACAACCCTGGGAATGCTTCCAAAAGATCTTTACAAAGAATTGGGTTTCAAGGCAGGAAAATCACAAGACGAGTTCGCAGCATATCGTCAAGAAATTGAAACTTCCAAGTTAAATTTTGAGATGCTGCCTGTTCAAGGCGGTGAATTTTTAATGGGAAGTCCACAGAGTGATGAAAAAAGGGGAGACAACGAACTTATTTCCCACCAAGTCAAGGTCTCTGATTTCTGGATGGGTAAATATGAGGTTACTTGGGACGAGTATGAGTTGTGGATGATAAATTTGGACAAAGACAATCGTGATTATAATGAGAAACCTGTTGATAAAGCAGATAATTTGTCAGATGCGGTAACCAAGCCGACCGCCCCCTATGTCGACATGAGTTTTGGAATGGGAAAGAGTGGCTATCCAGCAATCTGCATGACTCAGCTTTCCGCTAAAATGTATTGCATGTGGTTGAGTGCGAGGACCGGAGAATTCTACCGACTGCCAACTGAAGCCGAATGGGAGTATGCCTGTAAGGCAGGTACCGATACTGCCTACAGTTTTGGGGAAGATTCTGATGATTTATCTAATTACTCATGGCATCTGGGCAACAGCCGATTTCAATACCAGCGGGTCGGCTCCAAATCCCCCAATCCATTTGGACTTTATGATATGCATGGCAATGTTTGGGAGTGGGTTCTTGATCAGTTTACGCCTCCACCTGCCGACGCACCGGATGAACTGAGGGAAAATCCCATTGTAGCACCCAACACCTTATATCCCAGAGTAGTCAAGGGGGGGTCTTGGGATGATGGGGCAAGCAGTCATCGTAGTGCCGCCAGAATGGGTTCTGAAGAGGCTTGGAAGCAACAGGATCCACAAATTCCCAAAAGCGTATGGTATCATACAGACGCACTTTTTGTTGGATTTAGAGTAGTCAGGCCGCGCGAAATACCATCCATTGATGAGGTTGAAAAATTTTGGCCTTCAGAAGAGGATATCAAAGCCATTCCCAGCCGTTAATTATTTAATTCTTGCGGACTGGTGGATTTTGGGCTCAATTTAAATGAGCCCTATGAACAGAAAAATTCCTAGAAAAAAGGCCTGCATATCAGGGGCTTCAAAAAGGGGGTTTGCCATTGTAATGGCATTGTCTTTGTTGAGCCTGGTATTTTTGCTGGTAATCTCACTCGTCAACTTGGTTGGCATTGACCTGAGTCTGGCTGACGCAAGGAAAGAGAAGGTTTTAGCACAAGCTCATGCAAGGATGGGTATGATGATTGCAATCGGTGAGTTGCAAAAACACTTGGGACCGGACACTCGAGTATCTGCCACTGCTGATATTCTTGATGAAAGGGTTGAATCCGGAAAGAAATTCGAATCTCAATATTATGCCGAGGAAAGCGTATTAAATTTATCAGAAGCGGTTCCTAAAAATCAGGCGATTGATTTGAATGAGAACGGACAGCTTGATGTGGTTCCTTTTGGTCAAAGATATTGGACCGGGGTTTGGAAGCACCGGGCAAGAAGAAAGGGGGTTGCTGATGACAGAAGAGCTGCAAAACCTCTACCTTGGAACAGTGAAACTGCCGATTCTATTAGCTCAACTGCTATGAATGACACGGAATTTGATCCCCATCCCGCAGTGGAAGTTTCTTGGCTGGTCAGCGGTAACGAAGGTTGGTCCAAAAAACTTGCTTTCATGCAAAACCCCATGATTGCCAAAGATTTTGTGGAAATCCCTGATGGAATTCCGCAAGATCAAAGATACTTCACTGATCCTAATGGAGGAATTTATGGTGCTGACCGCAATGCATGGACAGATTATGAAAAAGCAATTTCGAATTTCCTCAAGGATTATGATCATCCTTTGATCGAGCTTTCTGACCCTGAAGATTCTGCAGACATTGTTTGGATTCTTCGTCGTCCCCTCCTTGAGGAAAATGATGAAGGGCAAAGTTCCTCCGAAGATTGGAAATCGAAACTTCGTGGTGAGCCAGTAAAAGTTAGAAAAACTCGGATAATCCCACAAGATCCTGCCACCGATGCACTCACAATTCATGGTTCATACGCATATTGGGTTGGTGATCAGGGAGTGAAAACAAAAATCAATATAGTTAATTCTGAAAAAGAGTCGTCTGACCAACAAAAACAGTTGGACAATTTAACCGTGGCGAGCGAGCCAAACCTGGAATTTTCCGACAACTCTGACTCGAATGGTGGGCCTGGAACTGGAGGTTTTGGATTAATTTTCGAAGATGATCTGGAAAAAATGAAAGTACAAAGCTTACCCCTTCTCGCAAAAGACGAGAACCTTGCGGGTGAAGAGAGAGAGAAAACGATTAAATTAGCTGCCCATTATCATTCCCTTTCCAGTGATTCTTATGGCGTTCTTGCTGATGTTCGGACGGGAGGATTAAAGCGTGATTTGAGTCATGTTTTTGCCAACCAGAAAGATTGGGATGCTTCCCTCGAGCAAAATACGCTTAATTGGGTTGATGATTTTATTGGGTACATCTTTAAAGACCGCGTCCATTATCTTAAAAGTGTTCCAATGGAACCCAACGCCAAAGCCAACACCTGGAATGATACTGCGACGACAGAATCTATCAATGACTACAATGCTATTCTTTCTGGACCATTATGGCGAACTTTGGGTGCATTTCACAATATGTACACTAAATTTGTCAACGGGACTGACCCATCTTCGCTAGTGATTAGAAATGAGACAGCGGATGCACTTCCTCGGACTACTGGTGACAATATGGTTCTTTTTAACAGTGCGGCAGGCTCGCTACCAAAAACAAGAAGTTCCAGACCTTATTGGACGAGGATGCCGGGTGTGAATCCTGTAGTTGCAGTTAATACGAGACTTAATTATTTCCGCACTTTGGATAAACGACCCGGTCCCAAGAATCATCCAATACAGCCCATTCTTTTGGAATTTAAATATTCTCAGATTCCAACTTTGAGCGGTGGAAATTTGGCGCTTGCAATGAATCCATCCGTTGCCCTTTGGAATCCTTATAATGTAACCATGCAATTAGACCAGTTGTTTGTGGAAGTACCTATTCAAAGTGCCAAGATGACATCCTTTAACCCCAAAGAGTTTGACCGATGGAGAAAATGGTACATGTACAATTGGCGTGGAGATTTTGGTGATGATGGAAATGGTAATGGTGGTAGTCCCCCACCCCCACCCCCACCCCCACCGCCTGGTTGGAAAAACTTTGTTGATTTGAATGGAAATGGCAGGAGGGACCCTGGGGAACCCTGGATAGGTGGAAGGGGGCCAGTTGGTTTGCCAGGATTTTTGGGTCCATCTGGATATTTGCCTTCCTTAATGATGAACTTAAACAACTGGGGAGCTTATCCACCCCACAGTCTTAATGAGTTTGCCCATGCTTTGGAGCAATATGTACCTCGGGATCTGAACCTGCCGCCATATAAACAAGGCATGAGAAATTTTCCACCCAATCATGTTTGGCCAAGAAGGTCGGGCGAATTTCAACGATATTCCATGAAATACGACGGGATTTCAAGGTTTCAAATCTTGCATAGCAATGAGCCCATTGATAGTAACCCTGGCTCCGCAAGGTTTGGCCAAGCATCTGTGGTTCGCGAAAGGCATCTACTGCTAAGAATTGATTCTCTTTCTTTGGCTCCCGGGGAAAAAGGACATTTTACGGTTTCACCCGGCCAAGTTTGGCAATGGACTGAATTGCCCGATCCCGGTACGACCAAGCAATACCTCGAAGTGATTTTGTCTAATGGAGATGAACAAAGCTCTTTTCTTTGTCGTACCCCAATGTCGGTTGTTGCAGGAGAACCTTTGGCAGTTGAAAATACATTAACGAGAATTCATGGGGTGCATCCGAACCAGCTTGAGTTTTTCAATCCCAATGATGCAAGTGCGATGCGACCATTTGGTGTTCATCCGGAACCTAAGGGAATCACCATCTATTCAAGGGCTCCATATTCCCAGCGAATTGGACCGAGTGTTTATCGGGCATCCTTACCTTATGAAAGGTCTCCAATTTTTAAGATAAGCAAGGCATTTGATATCGATGCCGGGACAGATAACTGGGCGGTCATGGCCGATCCAGTCTCCATGCTTTCAGCCACCACTAATCCAGTATGGCAAAACCCGGAATTTCTTCCCGGTAATGGCTTGAGGATAAGATTCAAATTACCAGGAACGGCTGACCGAGTCGTTCTTGAGCAATTCAATATCAGGGCTCTGGTTCAAAGTTATCAAGATGGGTTTGGGGACAACTGGCAGATGGAGCGATTTCTAGGCAACAAATTCATGGGAGCAATCCCAGATCTTTTCTCTGGGTTTGATTCCGACCAAGGATATATAAGGCGTTTTTACAATGTAAGCGATGGAGTGGTGGAAAATAGATTTAGACCACCCGCATTTGCAGAATTTTACGAATTGCCAGCTATGTTTGACGCAAATGTTACCGTTGACGATTTTACAGAATATTCTCCTCCTCGAATGAACAGAGATGTGCCTGCGAACTACAGTCCATTTAACCTGGGCAATCAAATTGTTCCAAGAATTAAAACTGCAAATTCGAGTATAGGCTTTTTTCACGACCTTTTTGAATCCCATGGCACTATGAGTGCAGAAAATAGTGCCGTCCTTTTCGAGATACCTTCTTCTCCCATGTTGTCTTTATTGCAATTTCGGCATGCAAATTTGAGTAATTATTCTCATGGACCCTCTTATGTGTTAGGAAATTCGTACGCAAACCCCCAAGTTGGCAGATACAAGTCTTGGGGACGGGTGCGTACGATTTTACAAGATCCGGTCTTTCCCCGAATGGATATCGCAAATAATTGGTCTGCCCACTCAAGATTTATTGCTGCACATATCATGTACAATTACACGAGATCACCATGGACAAACTATGTGAGTTCATTGAACCTGGATATTCCCCAGGGTAGTTCAAACTACGGAACAATTAGAAAGGTGGAAGCACAGATCGAGCATCAGAATACAACTCTTGATCACAGCTATTATGCGAATAGGGCATTGCTCGATGGATATTTTTTATCTGGTGTCGGTCATGATCAATGGCAGGCCAAGTCGATTTCTCAAATGGAAGACGAAGCCAGAGCAGGCGAAGTGGGTGAGATCAATGCACCCTATCGAAACCCGAGACTTAAGCCTATTTTTAGAAATGGCACATTTTCAGAAACTTCATATGGAGCTAAGAGTAAGGAGGTTTCAGCTTCTGAGGATCAAGCATTTCGTTACCAAACATTAGCAGCTGACTTGTTGCTTGAAGGTGCATTTAATATCAATTCCACTTCTGTAGATGGGTGGATAAGTCATTTGGCTTCTTTGAAAGGGTTACCTGTGCCCAATGGAAATTATCCTCCCTCAGAAACACCCATTCCCAGGTTTCTGAGCCAGCCAAGCCAAAATTCCTGGAATGAATTGAAATCTTTAAGTGACGATGAAATTACACTTCTTGCACATTGCTTGGTTGAGCAAATAAAACTTCGTGGTCCATTCTTGTCCTTTTCAGATTTTACAAATCGGCGAATTCAGGGAGTTGCGGCCAATTTATTGCCATTGCACTTTAGCAGGTGGGAGCAGGAAGCAAGCGAAGATCGTAATTCCGTATTAGGGTTGAGAGGTGCTGTACAATCAGCACTTGCAGAAGCTGAAATTAATCAAGGAGGTTTTCCAAAAACCGGCAGTGGAATGTTGGGACAATGGGAAGATAATCCTATGATTCCCAGGATGCCTCAGAAGCGATATTTGGGGTCTACTCAAAATTCATATTTTCGACTACCGAGCACGATGGATTTTATAAGTTCAATTTTTGGATTACATGCACTGTCCCAGCAAAAACATTTGCATCCAGGCTTTACCAATCATACCAAGGCTAATTTAGATCCAAATGACTTAGATTCATTGGTACAGAAACAATCAAATTACGGACAAGGAATGAATCCCTTGGAAAATATTTTCCCTGGAAATTGGCAATGGAGTGGTAGTACTTTTAACTTTAAGGTTGGGTATGATGACTACAGTGGAGCATTTGGATTTGGCGAGGGTCCTGACAACCTTTTAGCTGTTGAAAATGTAGCCACTGCGGCAAATAAGCCTGGATGGGTTATGCAGTCAGACATACTCAGTCCAATTGCACCTGTATCTTCGGTTCGGTCTGATACCTTCATAATTCGCGTGATGGGCGAACCCAAGTTAAAGGCAGGAGCATCCAAAACTTCAAACAGGGCGTGGATTGAACTGACGGTTCAGAGAATACCGGATTATGTGAAGTCAGAATTGGATGCACCACACCACCGTCCACACGAACCATTCGAGGATCGTAATTTTAATGGGTATTGGGATAATGATCCTAGTTTTCGGGAACATTGGTTAGATTTGAACCAGAACGGACTGGACGAACTGGGTGAGCAAACTCTGGGAGATGCTGTACCGGATTTACCCGGAGTGGGGAAAACAGGTGAGAGAAATTGGTATGCAGATGGTTTGCCTTCTGATTTGAAGTTAAATTCTGATGAAGAGGAAGAACCCAGTGAAGCAAAATTTTCGCGAATGGGGATCAATCAGCGCTTTGGACGGAAATTTAAGATTATTAAGTTTCGCTGGATCAAAGAGCAGGACGTTTAATTCAATTCTTCTTCGAACTTGCAAATATTTAAATAGTCCGAAATCCTTAAAGTGATGGTTATAAAGCAAGTCTTGTTGTCAGTAACAATTTTGTTTTCATTTCAACACTCTATGGTTGCCCAAGAAGCAACCCCCAGTGCCATCTTCACTGCCGTATTTTGGGATCGGTTTACAAGTAAAAATATAACTTATGCTCCTTGGGGAAATGAAAATGAAGTCAATGCTACAAAGATTTCCATTCAAGTCGGTTTTAGTTCACCCAGTCAGCCATTTGCCTATTATGGAACTGATAAAGTTGTATTTTACGAAAAAAAATATCAATTTCAGGAACAAGACAGAAATCAAACCCAAGAACTCTTAACTCCAATTGGAGAATTTGATTTTGAACCAGAAAGCGGGGTAACGAAAAATTTCTTACTGATCTTCCTCAAGCAACAAAATCANGCAANATTTAAGATATTTGCCATTTCACTGTCGCAACAGAATTTGGAATATGGAACTTTCGATTGTTATTCCCAATGTAAGGAGAGTCTTTATCTGATTTTTGGGGAACAAAAACAAATTCTTCCACCAGGAAAGTCAGCCAATTTTAAAAGAGTTGAAAATGGAAATACTGAAGCAACTCAATTTAAAGCTTTTGTAAAAAAAGATTCCAAATANCAGGAAGTGGCGACAGAGTATCTGGCCCTGTCGAATGAAAGCAGGGCCATTTTATTTTTATCACCATATAGAAATCGTATTCGTACAAAAAGATACTATCTGAACAGGGTTTCTTTGGAGGCGACAATTGGGAGCGGTTCAATTCCAGTAATGCAAAAAATTATGATCAAGGAAGATATTAACGCTACCCAAATCNCAGTTCCTGATTTTTAATGATGAGATGTTATGCGGATTGAGAGCAANATGGCTCAATCACTAATTTATTTAAATTATGAGAAGAGGTGATTTTTTAAGATTAAGTGGGATGTGTTCATTGGTTTCAAGTGGACTTGGACGAGACTGGTCAGGGGTTTNTCCAACAAGATATCCTGATCCTGACATCCGGGTCNTAGAACCTGCATTCAAAAAGTACAAATTNGGTAATACAGCAATTCGCAGGCTTTATCATCACCAAGATATGTTATGGGCGGAGGGTCCAGCCTGGAGTTCGGTCGGGCAATATCTAATTTGGAGTGATATTCCAAACAATCGGCAACTACGTTGGCTTGGAGATGATGGTCGAGTTACTGAATTCCGGAAACCGGCAGGCAATAGCAATGGAAATACTTTTGATCACCAAGGAAGGCAGATCTCATGTGAACACAAAACCCGACGGGTAGTACGATANGAATTGAATGGAAAATTAACTGTTCTTACCAATGAATTTGAAGGCAAGCAGTATAATGCTCCCAACGATGTGGTGGTGCATCCAGATGGTGGAATTTGGTTCACTGATCCTGGATACGGTAGCCTGATGAATTATGAGGGTTTGCGGGCTGAAACAAACAGTTCACAACCTCTGAGAAAAGAAGCGATTTATAGAATAGACNGTAAAACTGGCATAGTAAAAAAAGTTACGGACGAAATTTACAAACCAAACGGTCTTTGCTTTAATCCTGACTATACAAAGCTTTATGCCTCTGATACAGGAGCTTCCCATTATCAAGAGGCAAAAAGGGAAATTAAGGTATGGAAAGTTTTGGGAGGCGAAAAACTGTCTTCAGGCAGAACATTTACATCCATGAATTTAGAGGCATCTGGTGGAACATTGACAGGCGGTGCAGATGGCATAAAATGTGATATAGACGGAAACATTTGGTCCAGTGCAGGATGGGGTGGACAAGGTTATGATGGAGTCCATGTCTTTGAGCCTGAAGAAGGGCAAAGAATTGGCCAAATTTTATTACCAGAAGTTTGCTCCAATCTTTGCTTTGGTGGACTCAAGAGGAATCGACTTTTTATGACAGCAAGTCAGTCGATTTATTCACTCTATGTTGAAACAAAAGGTGCTCACCCATACTAATTACTCGAAAATAAATAAATTTTTATTTATTTTCTAAAGGAAAGAGAACCGTCTTTGTTCAATTCACGATAGTAGCACCCANTTCGGGGTATACCATGGGAGTCTTTTGTGTGGCATGCCCCCCTACCCTTTGGTTCTACAAGATAGAGAATTGAGTTTTGTTCGCAATTAATCAGGATTTTTTTAATTTCCAAATAATCTCCGGAGGTTTTTCCTTTTATCCAAAGTTCATTCCTGCTTGTACTCCAAAAGGTGGCCATATTCTCCTTTCGAGCAGTATCTAAAGCTAATTGGTTTACATATCCAACAATTAGAACTTCACCAGTTTGCAGATTTTGTGCTACAGCAGGGATGATATCCTCGTTGCATTGGACCACTTTTTTCAACTTTTTAAAATCAAGATTTAANGTGGTGCCTTCTTCTAGTATGTGATTTGACATTTTAAATAAAATCTANGATTTAGGGCAGGTTTTTGTGAAATAAATAAATATTTAAGCCACTTCATCTAAGAATGCTTTAATTAATATTTTCATTATAGGTATTGATTTTGATGTATTTTCATCCACTTCTTCATGAGACAATTTACCTTCCGAAATACCCGCTGCTTTGTTTGAGATACATGAAATTGCACTGACTTTCATACCNAGTGAATTGGCAATCATTGACTCTGGCACAGTAGACATTCCNACTGCATTAGCCCCTAAATNTGCAAATGCTTTAATCTCTGCCGGAGTTTCAAATGCGGGTCCTGATAGTCCCAGATAAACTCCTTCTTTAAGANCAATTCCTTCTTTTGTACCAATTTCCTTNAATTTTNTTACACGNCTACGGTNATAAATTTCCGTTTGATCAGGAAATCTAGGNATTTCAGGGTGAAGTAANTCTCCNGTAAGTGGATTATCACCCATAANATTGATGTGATCTTTGATAACCATCAGATCACCCACATCAAGGTTTGCTGATATTCCACCAGCGGCGTTGGTTAATATCATACTTTCACATCCCAATTCTTTTGCCAGTAAAACCGGTTGTTGGATTGGTCCCCATCCNGCGCCTTCATACCAATGTCTTCTACCCTGAAAAACCATAGCATGTTCATTAGNTGTCTTTNCGAGCAAAAGATTNCCGATATGTCCGGAAACGGTNGTATTCGTCAAGCAGTTGATATTTTCGTACTTAATTNGGTCTACAATTTCAAGTCCNTNTACGCATTCATTCCATCCAGANCCGCAAATTATAGCTGCTTTTGGAAGCTTNTCCCTCCACCTTGTTTTGAGTGATGTAACACTCTGTAATAGTGCGTCCTTTTGGTTTGATGAGGGGTTACCCATATGAAATNAGCCCCTCTCNATAATTTATATCCAGCTGATTTGTAGGCAGATTGTCGTTTCTCGTCTCGGTGTAACCGATAACTTTTGCATCTATTCGAAATTCCTTCGCAATTTCTAGAACTGATTTCTCATATCTTGAATCGCAGAATATTTCCAGGCGGTGACCCATATTATAAACTTGATACATCTCTTTTGTACTTGTTTGAGAAACTCTTTGAATTTCACTGAATATAGGGGGTGNTTCGAACATACTATCTTTTACATATTTAACTTTAGTACCAAATTTAAGGCATTTTGTTTGCCCTCCACCAGAGCAATGAACCGCTCCTTTTAGTTCATTCCCGAGTTCACTGGAAATCTTTTTTAGTAGGGGAAGATAAGTACGGGTTGGACTCAACAGGGCCTCACCAACAGATAGTTCAGACCCNTTGAGGGGATCNTNTATTCTGTAGGGTCCGCAATATAGATATTTTGTCTCTGTTGAGGGATCGTAGCTTTCAGGATAGTTTTCTAGATAGTGACTGGAAAGTAATTCATGTCTTGCACTGGTCAGTCCATTGCTACCGATTCCGCTGTTATTAAAATTTTCGTAGATCGCTTGACCAGATGAGGCAAATCCTATGATTGATAATCCACCGACGATATTTTTATTGTCGAGGATTTCGTTTCTATCGGCTATTGCCACCGCACAGGAATCAACTGCGACTGTGCCAGTAAGGTCACCGACATCGGCAGTTTCACCTCCGCCATTTTGGACATTAATACCGAGGTCTCTTAATTCTTGCAGAAAACATTCTGTNCCATCAATTAGTGCAGCNAGGGCTTCACCGGGAAAGTTACGAGCGTTTCTGTTAACTGTGCTGGAAATAACGATTTTATCCCAAATCCCGACACATGCCAAGTCATCTAGATTCATGACAATACTGTCCTGGGCAATTCCACGAAAAACATTTGGATCTCCATTTTCCCTGTAGGCAAGGTATGCAATAATAGATTTTGTACCTGCCCCATCTGAGTGAATTATATTACATCGGGTTGGGTCCCCGGTAAGCAAATCTTCGGTGACTTTGCAAAAGGANCCTGGATAAAGTCCTTTATCCATTTTATCGACTACATCGTGAACTTCTTTCTTGCTCGAAGAGACACCGCGCTTGGAATATCTGTTATTAGTTTCCTCCATCGACTACATATTGATAGATGATGTGAATATTCTAAAGCAATTTTTTCTTAAAACTTCAGATGAAAATTCATTCCAAAGTACAAACCTATAAATCTTTGAGGTCTTTTGTGAATAATTCTCAGAGGTTTCTTTCAAGAAAAGAAAGTTTAAACAATCTATTTTGGGAGGTTTGTAAAAGATGGGANAAGAAGGCGTGTAATCCATTCTCAGCTAATGTTTTTCAAAATGGTATAGTTAGGCTTAGTGCCATCAAGACTCCTTCTGATTATCTTTTGTTATCAAACGGAGATTATCCNGAGATTATCAGACTTGTTCAATATGCAAAGAAGCATAATTTATTTATCANGGGAGTAANGGGACCTGCAAGNGAGTGTAAATTATTTACTACTGAATGGGGCAAANCTTTTGGNTNAGAAAGAATGCTTCAGCAAAAGGATTTTCAAATTTTTGAAACACCTAATAATAACTCATTTAGTGATGTAAGGCCAAATTTGGATTTCTTGAAGGCAACGGTTTTAGAATGGCCAAGAGTAAGACTTTGGGCGATATCTTTTGCACGAGAGTCGCAGCCGCCTCTTAGTGAAAATGCAATGGTTGGAATGGCGAAAGAAATGGTAGATGAAGGTTCAATGTTTATTTTAAGAGAAGGGAATAAATCTGTTGCCATGGGTGGTTTTGGCAGATTTACACCACAAAGATCAGTGATTAATATGGTCTATGTTCCAAGTGAGCTAAGGAGCAATGGCTTTGCATCCACTATTACTTATCACATTGCGATAACTGCAGCAAAATTAGGCTATGCGAAGTCCATCCTCTTTAGCGACTATTTAGGGCGTGGAAATCTCTACAAAAAAATGGGTTGGTTGAGAGCTGGAGATTTTACGGAAATCACATTTAACTAATTTTACTTTATTGTGTTTTCATCTCCTGCTTTCCATCTCTGAAAAAAACTGAGACAACTTGTTTTCTGCTTAATTTGCCTGCATCAGAGATTACATTGCCATCGCCATCCTTTACGTAGGAGAATCCCTTTTTTAGAATATTTTTCAAATTTGAACCTTCAATTCTTTTGGACAAGAAACTAAGCAATTCCTTGTGGTTTCTGAGGATATGGGAAGAAGAAATCTGTAATCGTTCTTTTAACTCATCCAAAGTTTGGTGTGCATGGTCAATTTTTGATCTTGGAGACAGCACCTTTAGTTCCAGTGCCAAGATTTTTATTTCTTCAGTAAGTTTTTCCAGTAAGGTTAAATTGCTTTGCTTAAAGGCTAAAGCCAGACCATCCAAAGTTTGAACTTCATTTATAAAAAGTGAACTTATTAATTCTGCTGCTGCGGATGGAGTTTCTGCTCTGAAGTCAGCAGCAAAATCAGTAAGTACAAAGTCTGTTTGATGACCTATTGCTGAAATAACTGGAACTGGAAAATCAGCCACTAAACGGACCAACGCTTCATCATTAAAAGACCATAAATCTTCGATGGAACCCCCTCCCCTCGTTAAAACTACCAGATCCAGATGGAGTTTTGATTCATTAATTTTTTTGAAAGCATTTATAAGCT
>NHDJ01000109.1 GCA_002167265.1 Verrucomicrobia bacterium TMED56
CTCACAAAGGGTTTCAGAGGATTGACTCTTCAACAAATAAGGGAAACAATAGTGCAATAAAGTACAGACACTTTACAGACACTCTACAGACACTTTTGTTTGTTCAATATATGTTCTACTCTACATTTTGCAGACCCCAACATACACATCTCAAACACATCAAATGTATAAATAGTTATAGATGATTATGGACTATGAGAAAATGTTAATACTGGTTTCTCCTTTCATTAATCTAATTGTTCATAATCATCTGGGTGGTGTCCAAAACCCCAGTTGAAATTACAAACCCATTGAGGTGAATAACAAAGTTTATTCGTTGGAACTTGGTAAGGTAATTTAATATTTATTATGATGAACCAAAATTGAACTGGGTTCTAAAATATTTTCAATAGGACGAGGGATTAAAACCCTCAAGTGATATGACTACTTTTCAATCGGTTTCATACTCACTACCGAATAATATACTTACGACCATAAAAGGAGTGAGGTTATAATTGTTTTTAACCTCTATCGGTATTCCCCCCTTTAGATGCAAACAAGTATCTAACTAACATTAACAAGTTAGTCTTATAAAGATAAGTTGGTTTGATTGAATATGTTAAAGGGAACTATACTCAAGTTTCTAACATAGAGAACCTTTGCATAAGGTTCTTTATGTCTGCAAGAAACTACCTCAAGATTTAATCCCTTTACAAATTATTAATTTACTTGATGTGATGAAATAAAAATTACGAAGTAATTTTTGGGTTAGATGATTCTTTAGAATACAAAATAAGGATAAAGAAAATGTTAAAACACAAGAATAATATTTCTTGTGATATTTGGAATGATTTAGTTATAGAAAAACAGAATGAGATAAATGACCTTGAAAATGATTTACATAAAATACAAGAAACGATTTTAGATGAGTATTTGATTACTCATAAAGAAGATGTTGAACCAGAGTTAATGGAACAATATAGAACTACGGATACAGAACTCCAATCAATAAAACGACAATACACTTATATTAAGTTGTTAGACAAATGGTTAGACAAGGTTAAACCAGATAAAAACTTCAATAAGAAAATGAAGATATTTGATGAGTTAAAACGATGTGTAATGTAATCCAAAATAAGGGTCATACAGACACGCAATAAATATATGAAGTATCAATCAAGAAACCATTTGATACTTATTCTAATCCAATCCTAAGAGTTTAGAATGAATGATTAAGGAACAAATAATGAGTGAGTTAAAATCTTATATTACTACCTACGATATTGAATACATAGTTCAACTAAATGACTTTACGGAAGTTGTTATTAGAACTCAATACACAAACCCAAGTATGATTGCACGACCAGAAGATAAAGATGAGGTTGCAAGAGTTGATTATACCAATACTAAAAATACAAATCTGCGAACTCTCTATAACAAGATACAAAACGAGATGCATTTATATAAAGATGACTTTATTGGAAAAGTTAAAACTAGACTTATGAATACAGAGATTAAACCAACAGAAGATTTCGGAAAAGCATACAAGATAAATCAAATGACAACTATATCCTCTGATGACGAAATGGAAATGACGGATGAAGAGGAACTAACTTTACTTGCACAAGATGATAACCATCAAATAAGAGATGAGTTAGAAAAAACAGTTGATGAGTTAGAGGAAGAAGTTAAGGAGGAACTTAATGAAAAAATATAAGAACAAAAACTTATCAAAGTTTGATAAGGGAAGAGATAAGTATTGGACTAATATTGCAGACAATTTTTTCCGATATAAAAAGAATGGTTGGAATACAAATAGGAAGTTTTCAGAACAAAATATCAAACAAGGAATGAGAAATGGATAGAGAATATTTTTTCAATAAACAAAGACAGTTGTCCCAAGAGAGGGAGAAGGATCTGAAACGGAAACAAGACAACCTTGATTTCCATTTAAAGAAAAATCCATCATATTCTTACGCAAGTATTCCTAATATGCGTGATGCTTTACGCAAGGTTCAAACTGGAAAACATAAAGACACAACTATTGATGCAGAATACGACAGATTAGTGAACAGTAATTATAAATATAAATGAAACGAACACATAAAGGGTAGGTTATGAATGTAAATATTAAAAACGATAGAATAGATATGTTAATTAACAAGGACTTGAAAGATAGTATCAAACAAGTTGCGTATAATAATGGTTATACTCTTTCACATTATCTAAATCGTATGATTATGAATGAAGTTTCTTCTTTTAAGAAGTGATTAAAACCTAAATAGTTTTAACATTTTCTCATTTTATTTTGTTAGGGAAAAAGAGGTGCGTAAGATTTTTTTTCATTTTGGTCTTAATCACCTCTTTTTTTTGCCTGCGTAAAAATCAAAAAAAAGGTTAAATAAATATACTTCGGTGGTCTTCCGATTTAGATAATCATCAATACAAAACTACACATTTTGCAGACCTCTATAGAATTAACATATCTCCAATTTGAGTTATAATAAAATAGTAAATAATAACAATTAAAAACAAGGAGATAATAATGACAGCATTTGAGAATGTTAAATTTTTGGGAGTCAAGAAAATGAAAGTTTCTGATATTAAACTTCCAGAAACAAATAATAAAACTGTAAGAGGTTTATTTTCACAAGACTTTGAAATTAAACAAGTTGAAAGAAATCTTAAATTTTTTGATTTTTACGATAAATCAAAAAAAGAAGAAAAAGAAATACTTGAGTATAAAAACTCTGTTATTGATATCATCAAAAGATTAGACAAGGTACTACCTTCTAGACTTCATTGTGGACACCTAGTAGATTTCAGAATGGATCGTCTTGATGAACTGGCAGATAGACAAATAGGAAAAGTGGGTGAAACGATAGAGGATATCATTCATTGCATGAGTATTTATTTCAATCCAAAACTTGCAAAACAATTCCTCACACCAAAAAAAGAAGCATTGAAAGGTGCAACTTTTTCTCTCAAAAGAACATTTGAGAAAAAAAATAAAGACATTTTTTGGAAAGGATACTGTAAATCTTTTGCAACAAATTTAGGTTCAGAATACTTTCAATGTATTTCTATTCCACTTCCATTTACATTGTATACTGGAATGTGTATTTCACTTTTTATGGATGGATATTTAACATTGTTAGACAAACAAGATGGTAAGGGAGACGATTATATCTCCAGACTAGATAATACTTGTTTTATTTTATCTTGTTTAGATTTCTATCAACTTCATAAAAACTATGAAGGTTTAAAAAATATTTCTCAAGAGGAAATGGAAGATTTGAACTCTAATATTTTCAAAGTTAATGAAAGACAAAAATTAGAAGACATGGTTGACCTTGAAAAGATTAAAAATTATAGAGGTAAGTTATTAGGTCTTCTTTATAATTCAGAAAATACATCAACAGTTAATTAAATTTCTGTGTAGAGCAAAAAAGGGAATGAAACAATTAAGATACATTCTTTTTTTTGTAAGTTAATTTATACTACACATTTTGCAGACCTTTCCCCACTTAATCTTTCCTCAAACTATGGTAATATATAATAGGTAATTTATTACCTTTTTATCACTAAAGTTAAAATGCGACAGAATTACTTTTATTATTATCACCTCAGTCTGTCGCATTTTTTTGTAAGTTAATTTATACTACACATTTCGCAGACCTCCGCTGAAATGACTTATTCAGAAAGTATGTCATAATATAATAGTAATCAATATTACTTTTACATTCGGTGATTTGGGTAAGTCATTATTATGTTCATAGTAGGAATGTGTATTTAATATTGATTACAAGTTTATGATTATTCATATACGACTTCCTTTCGGGAAAATGCGACAGATTTTTAATGGTTCTCTGACCTTTCTGTCGCATTTTTTTTAATTTTTGTACATTTGTTCAATTAGGTCAAATGCTTCTCTATTATCAAAGTCAACCAATTCACATTTTGAATCTGCAATACTTTCACTCTCAATCTTGTCTGTAGTAATAATTTCAGTGATTACTGTCAATATGTAAGATTTTCCTTTATATGAAAATAAGGTTCTATTTTTTTTGAAGTAAGGTAATGAAGGATCATTTCTTTTTTTAGAACGCAAATATTTGTGCATGATTCTTCCCTTTTCAAAATATGGTAAACACTCACTCATCTCAATTCTAGTAAATGCATCTTTCATTTCAACAGACTTCACCTCAAATGAAACAAACAAACAAATCAAAATGAGTAAGAGTTTTTTCATATGAAAATTATATTAATAAAAAATTAAATTACCAATTTCTTTCTTCTGGAAATCTTCCTTTNCANACACCATTCAATATTCTTTCTGCACGAGTNTTNTATCGCATCATACTTCTCATTAAAGTTCTTCTATCTTTGTATTGCAGTTCCCCAATCATATTNTTTTTTCTTTCCCCATACTCATTTANAAAATCNTCTTCAGANGTNTCTTTATCTTTTNTAATAGGATTTTGTTCTTTTCTTAATTGGACTTTTTTAAGACTTCCCAATTCTTGTCCAATGTCATAAAAGGTCATTTCTTTTTTCCTCAAACAATAAACCTCATACGACCACCATATTGTTTCAAATCTGGGTTTATCCATACAACAATCATATTTCAATTTTTTATTAGTTCTCAAATCAAAAAGTATTTCGTGATCCTTCCACCAATCATCAAACTTTGTTTTCGCAACAGACTTTGCATTTCCCCAATCCTCATATTTTGACCAATCAATTTTTTTCTTTTCATCAATCGCAAGTTGTAAAAATTTATACCAATAAAGATAAATNCTTTTTCTGTGTTTAAGTTCAACACCATTTTGTAATTTTATAAACTTACTAATACCGACATAACTTTTTTCTGACCTCTTTGCATTGTCATCCCAATCAAGACTTCTAATTCTGGATAGTTTTTTTTCAATAACTTTTCTTACTTCAACNGATGAAACATTATGTCCTTCTTTTTCAAGTTCCTTACTTATATCAATCGTAGAATTTATATAGAAATCTACTTCGCACTGGGATGCATCTTTCCAACTTCTTTTTTTGTATCTCAACCAGAGTATCTTTTTTTCTATCTCTTTTGAAATTGCCATAAGTATTTTTATCATACTATATTTTCATTTGCTACACATTTTGCAGACCTTTGAGGAATTAACTTATTGAGAAAGTATGAGATAATAAAATAGAGAGAAATACTCTGGTGAAACTAAAACGAAGAGAAACAGTTAAGACACTTTTTGTTTGGTTCTCNANNNNTTTCTTAAAAACACCAGAGTGTTTATCTCAATAATAATAACCCTAATAAAATAAGGAAAATAAAAATGAATAATGTGATTAAACTAAAAAAAACAAGACCAACAAAAGGGTCTGAAGGTGCTGGACATTTAATAAGTATGTTCTACAACCACTTTCTTCACAACCTCAAAGAGAATGGGGTTAGTTCCGATAAGATTTATGATGTTCTTAAGGACACAAGAAAAGAATGGTTGGACTTCTTTGTCAGATTTACAAATGACGAAACAGAAACAGTAATAAATGATATGGAAGTTTTCCGTGAAGATGTATTTTCTAACAAAGAGACTTTCAAAGAATATCTAAAATACGATTAAGAAATAGAAAAACTAAAGAACCATACTGGGTGAAGAACGAACACTTTGGGCAAACCGAAAATCACAAGAAACACTTTAGAGACTAAGATGAATAGGTTTTACATATCCTTAAAGTTTCCAGAGTGTTCCTCTTCAAAATATTAACTAACAATAGAAAGAAAGAACAATGAAAAAATTACCACAAACTTTAGATGATTTTATGGAAATGTTAGATGCATTTAAAGAACATTGCATAAACGAAAAAAATATAGACAAGGAAGATATAGAGAAAAGATATTCCTTATGTAAAAATGAAATGGAATTAATGTTCAAGAAAGATGAAATGTTTGTTCCTAATGAAATTAGTAATTATCAAATTAAAACTTCTCTTCCAGAAAAAGAAATGGTGAGATTGGTTGAATTTATTAATGCAATAAAAGAACTTTTCTATAACCAAGAACTTACTTACGAAAAATCTAAAGATGGAACATTTGTTAGTGTTCACACAAATGAATTAAGTAGGTTAGGAATATTCAAAGATGAAGTTATTTCATTAGTTGAATTTATGTCCTTAACGAAACTATAATTCAAAGTAGTCTATCACTAATATTTTAGACTACCCTTTTTTTGAAAAATAAAATCCCAGAAAACATACTATTTTAGAGAGTGATTTTTAGGAACTGTTTAGACTACCTATAATCCTCTCCAAATAGTCAAATAATTGAGAGAAAGTATAGTTGTAATTTTCTGCAAGAAATAACCCTACAACTATTCCAAATAAAAATTTAGACATAACTATTAAAGAGATGATTAACATCACCTCTCCCATCAGAAGTGCAGAGAATTATTCTTGCATCATCAAGATTATGTTTCTCAATGATTTCCTCTGCATCTTTTTTTGTATCAACATATAAGATTTCACTATCACTCTCATCTACCCACTTTGGATTATCTTTATGAGAAGTGAGAAGTTTATTATCTCTATTTGCGATTGCATAGAAAGTGTTGGGTTCATTGGTCATAACATTTCCTCACCCAACATTCTCCAGTTCTTGTTTCCGTCTTTACACGCAACTCCAGAACCTCTTTTAATCGTTCCCATTTCCTCAAACTGAAACTCAAACTTACGACATTCACTTGATGACATACTTGGAACATCAACTTGTTNTTGAGGTGTAATAAGAATGTTTTGATTTTGACCTCTCCAGACTTGTCTTAAATCATCTTCAAATGCAGAGTTCATTATTCTCTGGGAATAGTTATTATCTTTCTCAATGATATTGTCTGCAATCTCACTACCCATCAATGCACCCATAACAGTTCCNATAGTAGTCACTGCAATCATTGTTTTCATATCTCCACCAGTTCCAGATTGACCCATAAACGATTTGAATAT
Organism: Verrucomicrobia bacterium TMED56; assembly: GCA_002167265.1. Taxonomy (GTDB): domain Bacteria; phylum Verrucomicrobiota; class Verrucomicrobiia; order Opitutales; family Seribacteraceae; genus Seribacter. The sequence continues at coordinate 6,976 of NHDJ01000109.1, forward strand.
CGCATATGACCCAAGACCTACCCCAGCACCAGTTCCACCAGTGATTAGTTGTTTCTTGGAACAAGAAAATAAAAATAGAGTTAGGAATAAGACGGATAGTTTTTTCATTATGCAACCTCCTTCAAAAAGTTAATGATTGTTCCATTACCGACTTTTAGTTCTCTTGCGATTTTGTTAAATCCAAAACCTTGTTTTCTAAGTTCAATCACTTTCTTTTTTACTTGAGGAGTAAGATTAGATTTTCTTCCCCAAGTTCCAACCTTAGACATTTTTGTTTTCACTCCCATAGATATTCTTTCACGGATAAGAGTTCGTTCTAACTCTCCAAGAACGGAACACATTTGTAAAAGACATTTTCCCATAGGAGTAGAACTATCTATTTGTTGTTGGTGAAAATAAAAAGTAATACCGAGTGATTGAAGTTCATTAACTGTTGAAATGAAATGTTCTGCATTTCTACTGAACCTATCAACACTCCAACAAACAATAGTATTAATCTTTTTTGAAATACAATCTTGGATAAGATTATCAAGTTCTGGTCTTCTTGATTTTGCACCAGAACAATAATCAACATATTCTCCGAATATATTCCAACTCTTTTGTTCGCAAACTGATTTCAAAACATCTATTTGTTGTTTAGGGTCTTGTCCCAATCCAACTGTTGAAACTCTCCCATACAATCCACATTGATTAGTCATAAAAACCTCTCTGGGTTAAAAGTTAATATTAAGTTGTGTGATTTTTTTAATAAGAAATGACACTTATTATTCTATCAGAAAAGGATAGTAATACAAGAATAAACTACACATTTCGCAGACCCTTGTGAGAATGACAATCCCCCAAAAATATGGCAAAATAGTATTTTAACAATGAGAAAAGAAAGGACTAAAAAATGTCAAAAAATAAAAAAATAAATGAAAAGACCTATGAAGAAAAATGTAATGAACAGAATTCAGAGATTAGTAATAATCTAAAAGAAAAGAAATATATTATTACAGCATATCAAACTGGTGATGTTCTTATGAGTTGTGGAGACTATAATAATATGATTCACGGAAAAAGATTTTATGCAGTTGTATCTTTAGATGAAATCCCAGATTACATAAAGAAGATGCAACAACCTTTTTGGGTACATCCATCTCTTACAAATGAAACTCAGAAGAATAGAAAGTTCGTGAAAACTATCCCTTATGAAGAAAAGAAGTGGGGTATCTATCGTGATATCGTAATTGAACCTCTTTCTGAGGAGTTAGAAGAGAGTTATCTTGATGGAGTTAAAAAGGGTTTCTTCAAGACTTGGAGAAAGATGAGTGCTAAAGGGCATGTTTAGACATACCCCCTTTAATCTTAAAAGTATTTCATAAACTATAAGTGCAATAAAGATACATCGGTATAAGTGGGTTCGGATCTGCGAACCCACCCCCCTCAAAACCTAAACAATATTATTTCAACATTCATACACATTTTGCAGACCCTAATTAAATTTACTCTGTCTCAAAATCTGTTATACTATTCTTGTATTGATTGAGAAAACAATGACAAAGATATTAAAGAAAATAAAAGTTCCTAAAACAGATGCAGTAATTTTCAAGAGAGAAAGAAGTAAGTTTTGGTATATTCAGTTTCCAGTTGGAACTCTTCACAGAAGTGATGGAATGTTCAAGCAATCTCTTAAAGAAGTAAATTATAAGAAAGCAATAAAACTTGCACATAAAGTTTATAAAGACTTTTGGATTAAGAATGAGATTAAAGATACAGATGAAAAGATAGTAAGAAGAACAAACAAGTTTGATAAGATTGCAGTTGAGTTCATAAAGTTAAGAATAAAAGAAAAAGGAACTGAAGGACAAAGAGAACTCGGTAAATGGAAGAATCATTTTATTCATTATTTCGGTGGTTTAGATATTAAAGAAATGGATAAGGTGAATGATGCATTAAGAGAAAGTATCCTTGCAAGAAAAGAAGAAGGTAATGCACCTCAAACTTTAATCAAATACCAACAACTAATTTCAAACATTTGTAAGTATGCAAGAAAAAGAGGTTTGATCAATTATGAACCTTCACTAATAAAAATAAATAGAATCGCAAAAGAAGTTCCACCATACGAAGAAGAAGAGATTAAAATATTATCTAATGCAAGTAGAAGCAAAGATGAACCCTTCTATCAAGATTTAAGTGATTTCATACAGTTCTGTCGTTCTGGTCTGGTGAGACCAGGGCAAGAAGTGTTGAGAATTAAACATAAAGATATTCATATAGTTCCTAATGTTTTTAGAGATGAAGATGGAATGATTGTAGTTATTGGAAAAACAAAGACTGGGAAAAACCAAAATGTTCATATCCACCCTCAATATTATAAACACATTTATCTCAATAGGATTTTGAAAAGAAGACCTAATCCAAAACCAGATGATTATTTGTTCTTTCCTTTTTTAGAGGATAGAGAAAACTTGGTAAAGGTTAATCAAAGAGTTTCTAATAACTTTCGTATGATTGCAGTCAAATGCGACCTCTACATCAACAAAAGAGGATTAGAAAGACCTATGTATTCATTACGACACTCTGCACTCAACCAGAGACTTGAAAATGGTGTTCCAATGGAGTTTGTTGCTGATAAAGGTAATACTTCATCAGAGATGATTAAAAACTATTACCGAGATGTAAGAAATCAAAAACAAATGGTAAATGACCACATAAAATTGTTCCCAGATTATTATGACAAGAAATAGTTCGTGCAGAAGTCGTGCAGAAAATGTCCTCATTTTCAATG
>NHDJ01000110.1 GCA_002167265.1 Verrucomicrobia bacterium TMED56
GCCACCTTGATCTTCTACTTGACGATGCAAAATCCATGCACCGCAAGTTAGGCAAGACGGATCAGGATAAATTGGATCAGTACCTCACATCCGTTCGGGAAATAGAACAGGATGTGGAGCGCTCAGCCCAATGGCTCGATGTACCAAGACCCAAAGTTAATGCCGAAGGATTAACTCTTGATGCCGACAATGAGACACCGGAAAAACTGATTTACACCATGCTTGATCTGATTGCCTTAGCCTTTCAGACAGACTCCACCCGTTTTATCACTTACCAATTGGCGAGCATGCATGGTGCTATTTCCATCGCCAATAAGTTCCCCTCTCTTCTTGGTTTCCCGAAGGATGCGCATGGTCTAGCCCATGGAGCAGGAAAAGGAGCGGGNGCTGAGAACAANGGCAAGTGGGATCTCTACCAGACNAAATGCTTTGCTTATCTGCTNAATCGNCTTNCNGAAATGCCNGAAGGNNATGGNTCAGTGCTCGATAATACCTGNCTNCTCTATGGNAGCAGTAACAGTAAGACTCATAATAATACNAACTATCCGCTTGTTTTNGCCGGAGGNAAAAATATGGGNTACGAGCATGGNCANTACCTNAAGTTTGNAAATGATGTNCCATTNTCCAATCTCTTTGTNACNATNCAAAAAGGNATGGGNGCNAAGGCTGACTCNTTTGCAGANAGCACAGGGGAGATGAAGGAAGNCTTATCTTCCTGAATTAATCCNTCAGNGATTTCTTTCCAGTGGCAAAATCCTTGGTNATGGTTGCCCGGTCATATTCATCACCCATTACGGTATAAGCCACATAGCTTAGGGNGTTATCCTCTATCGAAATCACCTGGAAGAATTGTGTTTGCTCGGCGGTCTTATCNGAGCGGTACCCTTGTGATTTGTATGCAAGAATCTGCTTACGNTCGAGNCCGTACTGCTTNGGACCACTGACGGAAGTCACATANACTGTNCCNAGTTCAGNNGNATCACTNTCGCTNNTNCGNANNGGNACATGNCCTCTNGCATANGTNTGATCATGNCCATTNAGAACNAGNTCCACATTATATTTGTCCANNANNGGCTTCCAGTTTTCACGGGCAAACTTNAANTCCCGNCCACGNGCGGGNGAGAATACGGAATGGTGNCAGGTTACNATTTTCCACTTTGCCGTACAATTCTTCAACTGANCTTCCAGGTATTTTGTTTGCTGCTCTAANTTTTCGTTTGAATTTAATACAATGATTCGAANATCCTGATAATCNACGCTNTAAACAGTCTCGTNCANCTCAGGGTCCAAACTCTTNTCCACNGGTAAGGTAAATTGAGGACGCCATTGAATGGANACTCTNCGGGANCCTCCATTNACTGNNGAAAACTCATGATTNCCAACNGCNGGNATNGCCGTCCATTGNCTGTGTAAAAANCCACCTGCNTTNAACCATTGGGCCCACTCATNNTCACGGTGAGCAGTGTTNACAAGATCACCGGCATGAATCGCAAANGAAGCNNTGGGGGCNGTNTGATATGCCATACGTATNACNCGCGACCAATGATCTAAAATATCATTNTGTGCATCNCCAAAATATACAAATTGNATAGGNGCGTAAGTTGACTTGGCGGTACGNAANTGNATCCANTCGGACCANTNTTTGGATCCATCNCCNACNCGNTACACATACAAGGTATCGGGCTTTAANCCTTGAAATCGAACANTGTGATAATGAACAATCANAGANGAATTCCTTTTATATTGCCCGAGATCAAACGCTTCNGTAANTGCATCAATCTCGGTATCATCGCTTGTAAACTTTGANTTGACTGTGGCTTCAGCAATCTGGGCAACCGCTTTGGTTACGGTTTTATCAGTTCTCCAGGTAACTGCTCTGCTGGTCGACGGATCTCCATGAAAAGTCAGAATAATCCGATCTGGATCCTTACTTGGAATCTCCCAATGGCGAAGTCCATCATGCTGATCATGACCTTTAAGTAAGTGTCCCGCATAGAATAAATGTAAAATTATACTAAGAAAAATTAATGATTTCATGTAATGTTTTTTAAAAATTTTGGTTGGAAGTTAGACATGTGGGTACGATCATCTGCATACCTCTTGTAAAATATGATAGATNAAAAAGTCTAATTCGATATGGCTGGAAAGTACCAAATTTAACAAAGTGTATTATTGTACCAAAGTCCGTGTAATTTCGTCTAAGCGATTAAATCTCTCACTACATGGCCGTGGACATCGGTCAGACGGTAGTCGCGTCCCTGAAAACGATAGGTTAGTTGTTCGTGATCGAAACCAAGGAGATGCATCCAGGTTGCCTGCAAGTCGTGAACATGGACTGGATCTTTGGTCACACTAAAACCTAAATCATCCGATTCACCGTGCACATGACCACCCTTCACTCCACCGCCAGCCATGATCATGGTGTAACAATCCGGGAAGTGATCGCGACCCAATACTTTACCTTTTGAAGTGCGTCCTTCGCGGAAAGGCGTGCGTCCAAATTCACCACCAATAATGATTAATGTTTCGTCGAACAATCCACGCTCCTTGAGGTCTTTGATCAGTGCCGAAATNGGCTTATCCATGGTGGCACATTTTTTGGTTAATCCATCACGAATATCTTCCTTTGGGTTGGTACCATGGTAATCCCAGCCCCAGTCAAATAATTGTACGAATCGGACTCCCTTCTCAGCCAACCTGCGGGCAAGCAGGCAATTGTTTGCCAAACTGGCTCCACCAACCTCGGCTCCGTATGCATCCAATGTTTTCTGGGATTCCTTGGAAATATCCATGACATCAGGTACAGAAGTCTGCATACGATAAGCCAACTCATACTGAGCGATCCGTGTAAGAGTTTCCGGATGGGCAAATTTCTCGGAAGCTTTTTGGTTCAAATCTTTAAGAGCATCCAGACTTGCACGACGCAATCCACGATTCATACCCGGAGGGTCGGAAACATAAAGAACGGGATCGCCCTTGGAACGGCATTGAACTCCTTGATAGACNGATGGAATAAAACCGGCACTNTATGAATTNTTACCCCCGTTTGGCTGAGTACCACTTGAAATCAATACCACATAGCCTGGTAAATCCTGATTTTCCGATCCAAGTCCATAAGTCGTCCATGCNCCAAAGGATGGACGTCCTGGCTGTGGAAATCCGGTATGNACAAATAANTCAGCCGGTGCGTGATTAAACTGATCTGTATGCATCGATTTGATCACACAGAAATCATCCGCATGCTCATGGAAATTAGGAATCGCATCGGACATCCACATACCTGATTTCCCATACTGCTTAAATGTACGGGGTGTGCCCATAAGTTTTGGGGTNCCGGAGGTGAACGCGAACATCTTGCCTTTCACGAATTCATCCGGGCAGTCCTGATCCGTCCGTTTGACCAACTCTGGTTTATAGTCCCACATATCCANGTGTGGAGGTGANCCNGTNAAATGAATATAAATNACCCGTTTTGCCTTTTCTGAAAAATGGGGTTTACGAGGAAGNAATGGATTCTGCGGTGCCTTGAGTGCAAATGCTTCCGGTGANAGAAGATTGGCTAACGCACCTGCNCCAAGCCCCATTCCACAATTTCGAAGAAAGTGTCTCCTCGTATNTAGTTGTATTTTTTCAATTAGTGGATTCATGGTTTAATCTTTCAAAGGAGTTATCGCTTCATTAAAATCTCGTCCAGGTTGAGGAGGACATTGCAAGNAACAGTAAGTGCNGCNAGNTCAGTGGNNTTCATTCCNNTNGGAACCGGACCAATCGGATCGGTGGCCATCTGCNTGGCAAGATTTTCATTCTGAGAATATTTCGTTTTTACCTGATCGAAAAGCTCAACCAACCGATTCAATTCATCGGCATCCGGCTTCCTAGATAAACAAATCTCAAATCCTTTGGAAATTTGCTCAGAGATGGATTTCCCTGAAGATACCATTTTACGAGCGAGTGCCTGTGCCGCTTCGATATAAACGGGGTCATTCATGGTGACCAAGGCCTGCAANNGCGTATTGGTACGGTCTCTTCGTACTGTACAGACTTCGCGATTAGGTGCATCAAAGGCAACCATAGATGGNTATGGGTTGGAGCGCCGCCATGTGGTGTAAAGACCTCGGCGATATCGGTCTTCTCCTGCACTTGTTTTCCAATCAATTCCTCCACCAAAAGCNGCCTTNAGGCCCATATCCGGTTGGGGNGGGTTNACNGGNNCNCCNTACATNTTNGAACTNANNAGNCCNGANACNGCAAGGNCCTGATCGCGGACCATCTCTGCAGATAGACGAATACGAGGACCACGACTCAAAAGACGATTGGCCGGGTCGTTNGNAGCCATGTCCTCCGTAACATGTGAACTTTGCCTGTAAGTTTCNGATGTCACGAGTAATTTGATAAAGGCCTTTACATCCCATTTCAGGCGAACCATTTCAGTAGCCAACCAATCCAACAACTTCGGATNAGAAGGTAATTCCCCCTGAGATCCAAATTCCTCACTGGTGGCCACTAAACCGATTCCAAATAGTTTTTCCCAAAACCGGTTTGCAGTCACGCGGGGTGTGAGTGGGTTGTTCGAATCCATGATCCACTTGGCAAAGTCCAGACGATTTGGAGCAGAGACTTCTTTGGGTGCTTCAAACAATGCAGTGGGAAATCCAGCGTGCACTTGATTGCCATGGCTGAGATAGGATCCCCGAAGGTGGACAAAGGTATTTCTCCTCTTTTCCTCGGGTCGTTCNCGCAAAACCGGAACNGTGGGTCCCTTGATTCCATTCAAACGGTTTTGAAGATCTTTCAATTTTTTCTGAGCTAAAGTAAGTTCAGTGGGGTCCGCATCCAAATTATATTGAGCAACTGCTTGATTTTGCTCTTTGGTGAAAGTTTCAAAAGTTGTAGGAACAATAGCGGCGTGCTCCGGGTTGGGAGTTTTCTTTACCCGNTGTACCCAGTTGGGCTCCCTCTTTTCGTTAAAAGTGACAAGTTGAAATTCCTTGATACGATTGGCAGTTCCACCGTCCGTCCGGTTATAAATTTTGATTTGATCAACTTTTCGTGACGCACCGAGGTCAATTTCCAGCCATGGGTTATCTTCCTTCTCGGTGTGGGTAACCGACATCTTGGCATAATCTCCAACCGTATTACCATCGATGGCTAATTTAGCGGGTCCGTTGAATCCAGTACTGCTCTGGGACNCCTTTCCTGATTTTGCCACATTTTTTCCGTCTTCGTAAATCTCGACTTCTGCCAAGTGAAGAAAACCCTGCTTCACTAAATTGGTTACCCGAACAAATTGGGTCATTACAGGACCCGACCGATTTGGCATATCAACCACTTTAGATTTTTGTTTTTCCTGAATATCAGCGACCAGCTTCTTTTGATCTTCAATCTGCTTTCTTACCCCTTCACGACGCATCTCCACCGATTTATCTTTCAATTCCAAGACTGGGCTTTCATCTCTTCGATCGGCATCTTCCGACTGATTAAAAACATCAAAAACCTGAAAATATTCATGATGAGTAATCGGATCATATTTATGCGTATGACACTGTGCACATGCCATCGTCGTTCCCATCCAGGTTGCGAAAGTAGTATTGACCCGGTCAACCACCGCAACATTACGGAATTCCTCATCATTGGTTCCCCCCTCATTATTGGTTTGTGTATTCCGATGGAAAGCAGTGGCAACCAATTGACTCTCCGTTGGTTCGGGTAACAAGTCCCCCGCTAGTTGCTCGATCGTAAACTGATCAAAAGGTAGGTTTTTGTTAAATGCTTTAATAACATAATCGCGGAAAGCCCATATGGTTCGAGCCCGATCATCAGCGTAACCCGCAGAATCGGCGTATCGGGCCAAGTCCAACCACATTCTCGCCCAGTGCTCACCGAACTGGGGTCTAGCCAATAGACGATCCACATAATTATCGTAAGCGGAGGTACTTTTGTCAGAGAGAAATGCATTCAATTCGACCAAAGTTGGAGGTAGTCCGATAAGATCGAGGGACACACGCCTCGCCAAGGTACGCCGATCAGCAGGTTTACTTCTAGCTAACCCTTCTTTCTTCAATCGTTGATCAATGAAGAAATCAACCGGNTGCTCTTTGGCAGGGANTNNGGNTCGCACTGGTGANTTGTAGGACCAATGCTTATCATATNGGGCACCCTGTTTGATCCACTCGGTGAGCAGGGCAACTTCTTCTTCGCTTAATCTCTCTCCCCTCCCTTTTGGAGGCATTAATTCCTCATCNCCATCTTCCAAAGTCACACGAAATAAAATCTCACTATCATCGGGATTACCAGGCTCGATAGCAGAATAGCCATCGATATCACGGNTTGCTCCAGCAAAAGTGTCTAAACGCAGACCTGCCTCACGATGCTCCTCATCAGGCCCATGACAGGCGATACACCGGTTTGATAATAAAGACTTAATTTGAGAATTAAAGTCAATCGGAACATTTGCCGCCAATAAAGTAGTTAAAAAAAGGAAGGGTATAGGAAGGAGCTTCATGTTTTTAAAAATTATTCTATTAAATCTACTGAATGTGAAGCCAATTTCAACGAATTGATTAGATTTTAAAATAGAGGCAGTACCATTTCATTTCGGCACTCCTTCATACTATCATAGTGCGATGTATCCACTCTTGTGAATTTGGATTTTTTATTTGTATAAAAACGGACGGTATACTTGGTCAGCAAATGACCAGCTTTCCTTCAAGTCCCTAGGACTTTTTTTGAATAAAACGTTCGAAATCAGACATTTCAAAACGGCTACCTACAACCAATGGCGTNCGTTGNTGNATACTNGTNGGNTCNATATCCANAATNCTTTTNNNTCCATCCANNGCAANNCCNCCAGCCTGCTCCGCCAGTAGAGCAACGGGATTTGCCTCGTAAAGAAGCCGAAGTTTACCTTCTGCATTATCACTCGTGGGCGGATAAAGAAATACACCACCTTTGAGCAAGGTACGATGGAAATCAGCCACCATGGATCCAATATAACGGGAAGAATAATTTACTCCAAGTACTCCTGACCGTAAACGATCTATATANTCNCCGTATCTTGCGGGAAAACCGTCGCGATANGCTTCGTTTACCGAATAATATTTCCCCTGCTCNGGCATNGTCATGTTTTCATGACTCAAAACATAAGCCCCAATTGCAGGATCCAANGTAAACCCATGNACCCCATGCCCTGCACTGTAAACAAGAATGGTGGAAGATCCATAAACCACATAACCGGCAGCAATCTGCTTACTGCCCGGTTGGAGAACCCAAGCTTCCGGATTATCATCAGAGACTTCGTCTGGTTTGCGTAAAATAGAAAAAGTTGTACCCACACTGACATTTACATCAATATTCGAAGAGCCATCCAATGGATCAAAAACAACCGCGTACTTCGCCTCCTTAGAACCCTGATGCACAAGCATGGGATTTTCATTTTCTTCGGAAGCTAAAACNCCGATACTTTCTCGGGCACTTAAACAATGCACAAGTGCCTCATTGGAAATTACATCAAGTTTCTGCTGAATTTCACCCTGCACATTAATATCCCCATGCTCTCCCAAAACATCAGTTAGACCCGCCCGACGTACTTGTGCCTGGATCATTTTGGTAGCGAGAGTAATTCCCGATAGCAAAAAGGAAAATTCACCGGAAGCTCCGGGAAAGCGTTTCTGTTCACGCATGATGTGCTGCTGTACGGTAATGATGGAAGATTGGCTCGACATATGAAATCTTACTACCATGAAGATACATTAAAGAAAACAAGATTACTTTAAATTATTCCCTTGAAGCCAAGATATTAACCCTTTCTTTGNTTGTAAGATGAAAAAGCTATCCGTTTTTCTTACATTTCTTCTTTCCCAAGGCTTCGCTGCTAAAGACTACAATGTCCTCTTCATCATCTCAGATGATCTGACCTACACCGCTCTTTCCTGTTACGGAAATAAAGTTTGCCAAACCCCGAATATAGACAAACTCGCTTCCGAAGGAGTTCGTTTCACGCAGGCATACTGCCAGGGAACTTATTGCGGCCCATCCCGTGCCTCCTTTATGTCTGGATATTATCCCCATGCCACCGGTGCTTTGGGTTACAAAAGTCCNCGACCACTGATCGGAGATCGTAGCACNTGGTCCCANCATTTNNGNAATCATGGNTACCATGCCGCACGGGTAAGCAAGATTTNTCACANGGGCGTNCCNGGAGGAATCGANAGCGGANGCGATGGAGCNGATGATCCTCATTCCTGGGATGAAAAATACAACTGCAAAGGACCGGAATGGCGGGCACCCGGAGATGGTGAGACACTTCAAAAAAACCCCGACGGCAAACGACCCGTAGTTGGCGGAAATACTTTTGTTGTGGTTGAAGCGGAAGGAGATGACCTGGTACACTCGGATGGAAAAGCGGCNGCNAAAGCGGTGGAATTGCTNGGNAAATATAAAGGNATGAAGAAACCATTCTGGCTGGGAGTCGGATTTGTCAGGCCACATGTACCTTTTGTTGCACCCCGGAAGTATTACAAACCATTCAAACCCTACTCAAAAATGGTTCTGCCTGAAAAGATGCCGGGTAACTGGGATGATATTCCACNGGCTGGCATCAATTATTGTACCAGCGAAAACATGCAGATGGATATTCGTAAACAAAAGAAGGCAGTCGGTGGATACTATGCTTCCGTCGCTTATCTGGATGCTCAAGTGGGTAAGGTTATGAAAGCACTAGAAAAATCCGGCAAGCGGGACGAAACCATTGTTATTTTTACCAGCGATCACGGGTTTCATCTCGGGGAGCACGACTTTTGGGCAAAGGTCAGCCTACGGGATGAATCAGCCAAAGTTCCCCTAATTATTTCAGCTCCGGGAAAGAAGCCAGGTATTTGTCATTCATTTGTGGAACTGCTGGACCTCTACCCAACCCTTTCCAGTCTCTGTGGTTTAACCAAACAAGACAGACTTCAAGGGAAGGATATTTCTCCCATGCTGGATGATCCATCCTATGAAGTTCGCGAAGAAGCATTCTGCGTGGCTCCGATGAGAACGGGCTTTTTACTTAGAAATAAAAAATGGGCTTTCATTCAATATGGTGAAAAATTACCAGCCCAGTTGAAAGGAGGCTTCGAGCATGGCAGGAATGGGATCGAACTCTTCGATATGGAACAAGACCCACAACAATTCACTAACCTCTCCGATACTTTAAAATACCAACCTGTAGTCCAATCCTTTCGAAAAAAACTGCAGAGCAAACTTGCCGTCATTCGAGATTGCGACCTGAAAAAGTAAACTCACAAAATCTATTTTAGAAATTGCGTAGCCACTGGTACTGTGTGCTTTTTTCTTGGCAAAAGGTAGCCTATCGTGCTTTGAATGTCCGCCAATTTATGACAGGCAAATATCTATAAAGCATGGTTCTCATCGCTGAAATCGAAAAAGCAGAAAAGACTCATGTAAACGGCTGTCTTAAGGACGGACAAAGACAACTCCTGTCTTCAAAACTTGGATTATGGTCACGAATACCAAGTGGAATCAAAGACGATTGGGAAAAGAAAATTCTTTGTTTTTTGGACCTTTTTTCCTTTGTTGAAACGAGTGATAATTTCCCATCCGACGATATAAAATTATTGGTCGCCGCCGAAGCTGCCCTCCTTGTAGCCAAAAGATCTTTCGAGGATTATCGTTTTCTCCGATCTATTTACATATGGGAAAAGCAAATCCCCCGACAACCCGGGGCTCACGGTATGGCTTCCATGCGGGAAGTACATTTAAGTTGGAAATACCTCGAAAAAACAATCGGTAATGCGGATGATGGCAAAAACCTGGTGCTCCATGAATTTGCCCATGTAATCGACTTTTCCGATGACGGGAAAGCCCAAAGCATCCCGGTCCCCAAAACATCCAAAGATTTTAAATTTTGGGAGAACTTAATTGCAGAAATGCATAAAAGGATCGTCAATGCCCATTCCGCCGGTACAAAATTTCCTGTTCGTTCCTACGCTGGACTTCAATGCGATAAGGGACTCACCCCCGAGATCTTCTCATGCGGCACATCCGCTTTTTTTGAGAATGGGCAAAGCTTACAAAAGGAATGCCCCGATTTTTACAATGCACTCTCGAATTTTTATGGAATGAACCCGGCAGCCTGGTCAAAAGTAATTTAAGATGAGCACCATCATGGAGCTAAC
>NHDJ01000111.1 GCA_002167265.1 Verrucomicrobia bacterium TMED56
ATGCCTGGGCCACCAGTCGATCGGACAGGCCTTCGGCGGAAAAATTATAGGGGCCAATAAATTAATGCACGGAAAAACATCCAAAATCAGTCATCACGACCAGGATGTTTTTAAGAATATGCCACAGGAATTTCCAGCCACGCGTTACCACTCACTCGTGATTGAGCGAGACACCCTGCCCGACTGTCTCGAAATCACCGCTACCTCAGAGGATCATGAGATCATGGGCATCCGTCACCGGGAGCTCCCGGTTTGGGGCGTACAATTTCATCCGGAATCCCTCGCAACAGAAAATGGAATTATAATCTTGAAGAACTTCCTCGATCTCTGCTAGAACACACTTGTGTGGTATATGGAATCCTACGAAATCAATGCGTTGTCCTAAGTGTTCGTCAGAAGAATTGAAGGTTCTGGAGACGAGGGCCGACAAGGTCGCTTCTACTCGTCGCCGGCGGGAATGTCTTCAATGCAACCATCGCTTTTCCACCATCGAAGAAGTCCTACGGGAGGACTTGGCTGTGGTGAAAAGGGACGGACGAAGGGAAAGTTTTGATCGTACCAAGCTGGCGATGGGCCTGCGGCGTGCGATTGCAAAACGTCCCATCGATGCGGAACAAATCAACGCCTTGCTTTCAGACACCCTCCGTCGAATTGAGAATGAATTCGACCACGAGGTGCCCAGCCGTGCGATTGCGGATGCGATCATGCAACGGCTGCGCAAGGTAGATGCGATCGCGTGGCTGCGATACGCAAGTTTCTATCAGGATTTCCATGGGCTTTCTCGCTTTGCNGAGGAAGTCATAAACTTGGGTGTGGGGGATACTGGTGGGGAAGACGGCGACTAAACGGGACGACTACACTAGGCTTCAAAACCTGAACGCCTTATTCTCGGTCATCGGGAGTGTTTCCACGCAGGAGGAAACCGTACAACTGCAGCGTACGCTTACCTTTATGCGGGAAAATGACGATGATGCTGGTCATATGTCTACCCGTTCTTTTGAGCATTGTATCGAACAAGTCGTTCGTTTTCATTTTCCCAACGATCGGAACTTTCACTACACTCATTGGAATGCACGTTGTCACACGATTGAACCTCTTTGGGTTCGAGCTTCAGTCCTCGAATTTGTCCAATCATTCCAAAGTTCAATGCGTGGAATGATTCTAGTTTCAGGAATTCGCGAGACACTTTCTTCCGGTCGTCGCTGGACTGCCCGCAAAGAGCGGGAATATCAAGAACTCCGAGCGTACATTGAAGATCTTGTCGTTCGTAACGCGAGAAAAGATCAAGATCTTTCCGTATTATTTTTCTAGCTAGTAAAAATCTATCGAGAACTTTTAATANCCTAAGCGAATTCTTGGGAAAAAATCTTTTTNTTTAAATCTAAGGCAGTGCCTGNCCTNAAACAAAATTTACTAAATTAAAGGACCCAAACTGCTTAAGGATGAATTTCAGGATAACTGCCTAAAATCCGATGGTATGGACAGATGCTTTCAAGTTCGAGAATTGCCTCTTTAATGTCCCCATCTTCAGTATGGCCAAGAAAATCGACAAAGAAAAAATAGTCCCAAGTTTTTCGCTTGCTAGGACGGGACTCAATCTTGCAAAGATTAATCCCTCGAGAAGAAAATGGATTTAACGAGGATTGTAAAGCTCCCACTTGGTCCGGTAGAGATAGAACCATACTGGTACGATAAGAAACACTATTACGAGCAGGCGAAGGATTCCTGCTGACCACAAGGAAGCGTGTAACATTATCTTTCCTGTCCTGAATACCACTCTTAAGCATAGAAACACCATGAGTTTCCCCTGCAAGCTTTCCAGCTACAGCTGCTAGACCTTCCACCTTTGCTGATTCACGGACCGCCTCTGCAGTACTTGCAACCGGAACAAGCCTTGCGTTAGGAAGATTACGCCTCAACCATTCCCCACACTGGGCTAGTGCCTGGTCTTTAGATCTTACTTCTACAATCTTNTCCAGTGAAGAAGGACTAAACAGGCAATGCTCGATCTTTAAGTAAATTTGAGCAATGATCGTAAGCTTTGTATCCACAAGTAAATCAAGCGAGCGGTTAACGGCACCTTCAGTTGAATTCTCAATTGGAACGACTCCATAGTCGCACTCTCCCTGTTCTACTGCCTGAAAAACATCTGGAATATCAGGTAAAGCATGGTAATTNAGAGCCGAGCCAAAATTAAGTTTGGCGGCTTGGTGGGNAAATGTAGCTTCAGGACCAAGATAACCGATAACCAAATCCTTTTCCAATGCGATCGAGGAAGAGATTACTTCCCGATAAATCGCACGCAAAGAGGAGTTGGGGACAGAGCCCTCATTAAGGCCTTCAATTTTTTCGAATACTTGTTCCTCGCGGGACGGGTCGTAGGGATCGACTCCCATTTCATGTTTTATCTTACCTATCTCCGCAGCTGCACTCACTCGCTTGTTAAGCAAGTGTACAACTTGCCTATCGATCTGATCGATCTCGTCTCGAAGAGACTCTAAGTCTGGTTTATTCAAAGTGAAAATGATTTTCAAGCGAAACGGCTAAGGTTTGTGTTCGCCTATACATATACAACCTAATATTGTCTTTCTCTTCAATCCTAATTCAAATTTATCATGAGCAGCTGTAATAGAAACTTTTCATCCATAGTGGTCGATGGTAACGACCGAGCACCGAACCGCTCAATGCTTAGGGCCGTGGGTTTTGAGGATGAGGATTTTAAAAAACCTCAGGTAGCAGTATGCTCAGCTTGGAGNATGGTAACCCCTTGCAACTCCCATCTCGATGAACTTGGACGGGCATCTGTACAAGGCGTGGACCTGGCTGGAGGAAAGGCTGTGCCTTTCGGTACAATTACCGTGTCTGACGGAATTAGTATGGGAACCCCGGGCATGCGCTACTCTCTTGTATCCAGGGAAGTGATCGCTGACTCTATTGAGACGGTCGTGGGTGCTGAGGGTATGGACGGATTGGTTACGATTGGTGGTTGCGACAAAAATATGCCTGCCTGTATCATCGCTCTTGCCCGCATGAACCGACCGGGAATTTTTGTCTATGGAGGAACNATTCTCCCAGGACTCCACAAAGAAAAGAATTTGGATATAGTTTCCGTATTTGAAGCAGTTGGAGAACACGCGTCCGGAAAAATTGACGAGGAGGAGCTNACAAATATTGAAAAGAAAGCCATTCCTGGNCCCGGATCCTGCGGTGGAATGTACACGGCAAATACNATGTCGTCTGCAATCGAAGCACTTGGTATGAGTCTTCCAGANAGTTCNGCCCAGCTAGCAGTTTCAGATGATAAAAAAATCGATGCCAAAGATGCAGGATCCGCGGTTGTCAACTTAATCGAAAAAGACATTAAGCCGCGGGATATCATGACCCGTAAGGCTTTTGAAAATGCGATCACTGTGGTGATTACGCTTGGTGGATCCACTAACGCAGTTCTTCACTTGCTTGCTATGGCTCACGCTGCCGATGTGGAACTATCGCTCGATGATTTTACCGAAATTGGAAAGAGGGTACCCGTGCTTTGTGATCTCAAACCGAGCGGAAAATATAATATGTCCCACTTCGTACGGATTGGTGGCTTACGCCCTTTACTTAAAACTCTCCTCGAAGAAGGATTACTTCATGGTGACTGCATGACAGTTACTGGCAATACTCTAGCTGAAAATGTTGCAGGAACTAAATCCTATGCACCCTACCCTCATGGACAAGACTTAGTTCGTCCATTTAATGACCCAATCAAGGCTGATAGTCACCTGCGCATACTTTACGGAAACCTNGCAGCTGAAGGTGCGGTTGCCAAAATTACCGGAAAGGAAGGTTTGAATTTTTCTGGTAACGCAATTGTTTTTGAATCAGAAGAGTCTTCTCTACGAGGTATTNTGGACGGTCAGGTAAAAGCAGGTCATGTAGTTGTAATAAGAAACGAAGGACCTGTTGGCGGACCAGGAATGCGTGAGATGCTCTCCCCGACCGGTGCGATTATGGGAAAAGGTCTAGGCAAGGAAGTTGCCTTAATCACCGATGGTCGATTTTCTGGAGGTAGCCATGGTTTTGTGGTAGGACATGTTACACCTGAAGCAGCTGTGGGGGGATTAATCGGCCTGGTGAAAAACGGTGACCCTATAACCATAGATGCAAAAAATAACCAATTAACTTTAGATTTACCGAAAGAGGAAATCGAACAAAGAAAATCATCCTGGAACAAACCTAAACCAAAGGAAAAACGGGGCGTGCTTGCAAAATATGCAAAACTGGTGAGTTCTGCATCTCAAGGTGCGATCACCGACGGATTTTAAAAAAACATGAAACCAGAACTTTATCTTAACCATCACGAAGCTCAATTCTGGGCAGATTTTTCCTATGTTGACTTTTCGGATGGATATCTTGATTCAATGTCCGAATCCATATCNAAAGCCATTTCTTCAATGAATGAATTAGAGAGTGGTGCGATTGCGAATCCGGATGAAAATCGCATGGTCGGACACTACTGGTTACGAAATCCTGAACTGGCTCCAAATGAAGAACTGACCCATGCAATATGTGAAACTTTACTTAAAGTAAAAGATGTTACAAATTCAGTACACTCAGGGTTAACCAAATCTCCATTAGGAAAGTTTACTGATCTTTTGATCATAGGAATCGGTGGCTCTGCCCTCGGGCCTCAGTTCGTTGGTAAAGCACTCGGGCATCCAAATACTGACAAGCTCAAAGTTCATTTCTTTGATAATACTGATCCGGACGGTATCGATCATACACTTTCAGAGATCGGGGATTCTCTTTCCACCACTCTCGTCTTAGTCATTTCCAAATCCGGTGGTACCCCTGAAACCCGAAATGGCATGCTGGAAGCAGAGAATGCATTTACCTTAAAAGGTTTAGATTTTGCCAAGCATGCCATAGCCATAACTGGTGAGGGCAGTAAACTGCATCAATATTCCAAAACGCATAAATGGTTGGATTTTCTCCCAATGTGGGACTGGGTTGGCGGCAGAACTAGTGAAACTGCTGCAGTCGGATTACTGCCCGCAGCTCTTCAGGGAATCGATATTGATCAGTTACTTGCGGGTGCCAAACAAATGGATGACCTAACCCGCGAAAATAGTTTCAAAAAAAATCCTGCAGCTATGCTTGCCCTATCTTGGCATTTTCTGACCGATGGGAAAGGATCCAAGGATATGGTTATTCTACCCTATAAAGATCGCCTGGAATTATTTGCCAAGTATCTCCAGCAATTGATCATGGAATCCTTGGGAAAAGAAAAAGATTTGAAAGGGAATATCGTACACCAGGGAATTTCAGTTTACGGAAACAAGGGATCAACCGATCAACATGCTTATGTTCAACAGTTACGTGAAGGCGTACCCAATTTCTTTGCCACNTTTNTCGAAGTGCTCAAGCANCGGCAAGGTGATTCGGTCGCTGTTGATGGCGATGGGATGGACTCAGGAGATTATCTGCATGGATTTTTTCTAGGCACTCGTGACGCCCTGTATGAAAAGGGTCGGAAGTCTGTAACCCTTACCATCTCAGAAGTTACTCCGTCCTCAGTGGGAAGACTGATTGCACTCTTTGAAAGAGCTGTCGGATTATATGCTTCACTAGTTGGAATCAATGCTTATCACCAGCCNGGCGTGGAAGCAGGAAAAAAAGCAGCCTCTTCCATCCTTGCCGTTCGCAAGGCTGTAATTGAACACTTACGGGCAAATCCTGGAAATNGAAAGTCCGCAAGTGAGATTGCGGAAGCTATCGGGCAGCCTGAAAAGCACACATGGGTCTTTAAAATTCTCGAAAATCTTGCTGCCAACCGACCTCGCTCTTTCCAAAGAATTTCTACGGATAATCCACTCGAAGATCAGTTTCTTTTTCTTGCACGCTAGTCCAAGACATTTACCGGTCTCCTGGGAGGGCTTGGTTTGCCAGCATTCGGGTTAGGCTTTGGCTTGGGGCGGGAAGCCAAATATTCTTTTCTCCCTAGAGTTCGGTATCCCCAGTCATAACTCCACCAATCAGTTCCTCGATGGGCAGGTTTCCATCCAGCGGGGAATTTTCTTTTATTCGCGAAATCTCTTGCGGTTAAGTAAACACCAAAACTATCTGGGAAAACTTCATATAAAAGATAATTCTTCTGAGGGTTCAACCCGGCCAAAATTTTGATATACTGAGACCCTGAATTTACTACCTTTATAGAATTCTCGCCCGCTTCATCTTTTCTTTCGATAGTAAAGCGAATAACTTTGTCCTTATCTTCCCTGGCCATCAGAGTAAAAAAATTGGTACCCAGCTTTTTTCCATTAATAATCGCCAAAAACTTTTTGCCATCATATTCCTTATTNTCATTAGGTTTGAGACCAGCCTTGACCAAATTAGAGGAAACTAACCTCTTAAGTGTGTTTTCATTCAAAGGAAAAATTTTCCCGTTACGGCAAAGAAATCGATATGGGGATGAGCCCNCGATAGCAGGTTTAGGATCTGGCAAATTTACTTCCTTACTGAGAGTTTGACCTTTTGGCTTGGGTGCTTTGGCCAGGAGACCTTTGATTTTTTTTACTTTAACCTCCACGGTTTGCTTGTCCTTTTGAAGTTTACTTTTTTGCTGCCGTAAATTTTGCAGTTTTGAAGGTGCAGGTGGAATTTCCTTTTTTTTGGCAGCCAATTGCTTTTCGAGCTGAGCAATTTCCTGAATTAATTTCTGTTGTTCCTTGTGCTGGGAGGCTTTTTGAATTTGTAGCTCTTCCTTCTGCTTAAGTAGGGCACGTTTTTGATCATCGAATTGCTCCATCGCCAATTCCATCAATTCTTCAGCATTTTTCTCCTTTTTTTCTTCCACTATTCTTTTTACTGCGGAATCAGCACCCAGCTGCACAACGATCAAAAGGATAATAAGGATNCCCACAACAGTCGTGATGGTATCCAGTAGAGAATCTAAACTCCCTCCGGTATTTCTCTTTTTTCTCTTCATGAACCCATAAAAAGAGAAAGGTCGATTTCGCCCTCTCCGTCCAAGGGAAGCTGTCCAAAACGGCAACCAAGCGAATTGCAAACTTGAACCGTTTTATTCCAAGAATTGTAACCTTTTGTTCGAAGCAAGAAGATTACATAACGGGCTTCTGGATCAGGTCTTTTTGCCTGGCGGGCGGCTTCATATAATCGGATCAAATTCCTCGAACCTGGAGCAAGTTGGTATGAAGTAAGTTTTATTTCCTCCCCTTTCTTATCCTTAAGCGTAATTTTGCTACCCTCTCGTTTGATAAATCGGGCATCCATCTCGCTCCCTTGAGAACTTCGCCAGGTTCTATAAGGAGCATCTTTCACCAACTTTTGAATTATAGACTTGAGCTTTCCGTTCTTTACAATCTCCTCAAGCTGAACTTCAAAATACTTTCCTGTCTGTTCATACACCCGAATATCCTTTTCTCTACATTCAATAAAAGTCGGTTCCAAATCACCGCCCACCCCAGATCCGCTCTGCTTTACAACCATGGTAGCAAACTTTTCAGGATTTTTCATTAATTCCCATTCCTCTTCAGCCTTTTCCAGNTCTTTCATCATCTTTGCCAAATCAGACTGAACCTTCAGAACTTCTGCCNGAACAGACTTACTTTNTTTCTGTTCATTTTTTGCTTTCTCAACATCTGTAACTGCCACCACAATTTGCTGTTTTAGCTGATCTTTTTTATTAGGATCAATTTTCTTAAACGGATCTTTTTTGATCGTTTCGATCTCTTTGCGAATTGCTTCTAATTCTTTCTTTCGATCATCGATCTTTTTTTGAAATTCTTCATCATCCTCTAGAGCAGTCTCGATCTTTTCATTCACAGATTCAGGATCTATCTGAGCAATCACAATTGCAGTGATCATCAAAGTCAGAATACCAATCACGCATGCAAGAATACTAAGAAAAGGAAAGAGAGAAATCTCCAAATCTGCTTTTTTCTTTTTCATTTATTGAAAAGAAATTATCTTTAGGTAGTGGGAGGTGAACTCGGTGGATTAACAAGTTGTTGATAATGGTTGGCGACCTCTGTCATCTGTTGGGCAACCAGAGTTTGAGATTCCTGAAGCTGAAGAAGATAAGNCTGAAGATTTTCAATTCGACCAATTGTATCTACATTTTCCTGCTTAGTGGCANCTNCACCATCANGTTCATGGGGTTCCCGCAGGCGCTTGAGAAAATACTCATTACAATATTCATCCACTTTATTAAGCAAGTCTTCTTCATTTTTTTGCATGACACTTGTAGGAAACATTACAAACAGACTAAAAATCAGGGAAACAAGAGTTGTATCAAACGCTTCGCTCAACCCACCCGTAACCTGCCCAAGTTGCTCTTTGATCACTTCAATGTCTGCGGCTGCTCCCATTTCCCCTCCAAAGCTTGAAACTGCGTCACTTATGCCCAGAACTGTGCCAATAAAACCTAGAATTGGAATTGCCCAGATAAATACCTTGATTAACACATAACTAGAGTCAACCATNGTGGCATCAATTTCTGATTGAGATTTTAGCATATCAGCTGTTTCAGTATGATTTTTTCGAACACTAAAGTGCTCGATTCCCCGAAGAATTCGGGTGAGCAGAAAACTCTGTCTAGGTTCAAAACCAAGCCTCTTAACATGAGCATAAAATTCTCCAAGNTTATCTGCACGAATATCTTGGGAAATATCTTCAGGCAGNAGTTTAAATTGCATAACATTTTGCTGATTCTTAAGTTTCTTGCTCTTAAAAAAAAGAATAGCAAATGACCAGCATGCCAAATAGGTCAAGACATAGGGAACCCATCCCCGTTCGTAAAAGTAATCGTACAAAATTTTAGTGCTGTCAGAGAGAAGAAAAACAAATAAAAAAAGATAAAAAATTATTTCAAGACCAAGACCAACAAGAGCAGCAATCGCCATAGGNACTGAAGTAGCTGAGGCATTATCAAACTTCCCCATTTCGTCAGTACTTCTTTGCAAGCGATTGACTTGAGCAGCTCTTGCTTTCGCTTTCGCTGGAATTTTAGTTTTAACTTTCGGATTAACACTCATATTATCAAGATAGATCATTTGAGCTTTTGTTGACAAAGAAATTATTAGTTGCTTGGAAACAGATAACCTTTTGAATAAAAGAAAAATGGGAGCGACATTAAATAAGGACGGAACACCAAGAAAAATTGGTAGCGGAAAAACCAAAGGAGCTGGATGCTACGAAAAGATATCTCTTCGTGAATTAAGAAAATTAGTAGGTGAAGAGACAGAAGTTTCCGTGAGTCGTGTTTGGTTAAGATCCGCACAAAGCCGAAAAAATGCCATTGCCCCTAAGGTGGAATTGAAGTTGCCAAATCCTAAACCGCCCAAACCCACTGAAAGCTTAAATCCCCTTGCAATAACTGAAGAATCTAAATCCAAAATTAAAGATTCCGCAAGGGAGGATACAAATCCACCTGATAAAGATGATTATGAACCACCTCCTTTGTTCGCATCCAATGATGGGATTAGAAATTATTAAATTCGAGTCAAAAGGGACTTGGTAAAGGAGCAAATGGGTCAGGTTCTTTTAAATCCGTAGAAGAATCAAATGCCNGCGGTAGCGGAGCAAATGGATCCCCTTCCTCAGACATCACGGGTGTATTGTTTTCTTGTGTAGGTATAGGAGAAAAAGGAGAAGGAGCCAAATCGTTTTCATCTCCGACTGACGGCTCTGTAATTTCAATGACCTCGACATTTTTGTTTGTAGGTTCGTTAGTTTCGATTCCAGAAATCCCCAAAATTGGAGGGCGGACTGAATCATCCTCTTCGCGAACAACTTGAATTTCCACGGATGGGGCTGCCTCCAAATCCTCAAGCTTTAAGTTTCTGACCCACCAGTCCCTGTAAACCAAATTTCCTTCCGCAGTGTATTCCTGTACGGCCCCCCATCTCGCACCCCCTACCTTTGGGATGATTAATCTGCGGTCTGCATCATAATGAGTTCTTGCCAACCAAATCTTTTCAACCATGGATGGTGGATTTATGATCATTTCATCACTGCTACTAACGGAACGGACCGATCTGTACTGATTATTGGAACAGGATTGAAATTGAAAAATAATCAACAGAAACAAAAGACTCTTAGAAAATCCAAGTAAGGAAGCTTTTATTTTTAAACCATATATCATGAAATTAACGGGTACTTGAAAGTAAACGCAACTTGTTTGATGACATACTAAAGCATTCGATCTCACCGGTCATTCGATTGCAACGATAAATCCACCTTTCATTTTCATCACAGAGAAAATGATATTTCATATTTTGACTATCCTTTAAAAAGGAAACTAATTCTTTTTGAATGATTTGCTGTACTTGATCACCATCAATGGTTTCAACCTTATCAAGCCTATTCATAATCCTATTTTCAAGAGAGTTGATCTGGGCAAGGATAAATACCTCAGTGCCACTGGACTCAAAAGTACTTGGAATCAATTCTTTTGGGGGCAGTTTCGAAACTGTCGAATCACTTTCATTTACATCTTTGGAAAGTTCATCATCCATTGGAGATAGCTTATTGACTTCGCACCCAGAAGATAATGCAATCATTACAATGGATGCTGTAAAAAATTTAGTCTTATCTGAGAAAATCCACATGTGACATTAACCATGATCACCCAAAACCTTTTCCTCGTCAACTCATCAAGAGCAATCCTGTAACTTAAATTTTATTAAATGAAAGATGAAAAAATAAGATGGGGAATCATTGGAACTGGCAGAATAGCAAGAGCCTTTGCAGAAGGATTAAAGTTCACAACAAATGGCGTCTTCAAAGCCATTGCTTCAAGAGATTATGAAAGAGCCAAGTTATTTGCAAAAGAATGGAATATTGATTTGGCATTTGGATCTTACCAAGAAATTGCTGGTTCCGATGAAGTGGATGCCATTTACATCGCCACACCTCATTCTTCTCATGCAGAAAATTCCATTCTATCCATGCAAGGAGGAAAGGCTGTACTTTGTGAAAAACCTTTTGCCGTAAATACAAAGGAAGTAGAGTCCATGATCTCAGAATCTAAGAGTCAAAATGTTCTTTTAATGGAAGGGATGTGGTCACGTTTCCCTCCATTAATGGATTTGCTCAGAGATTGGCTAGATTCTGGAAAACTCGGAGAAGTAAGAACACTGCACGCAGATTTTGGTTTTCTGCCCAAAGATCGCAATCCGCAGGGAAGGTTGTTTAATCCAGAATTGGCTGGTGGCTCGTTATTGGACTTAGGCATCTATCCTATTTCACTTGCTTCTATGATTTTAGGTAAACCATCGAGAATAGAGACGATAGCAAATATTGGGGAGACCGGAGTAGACGAGCAAGCAGCTTTTTTATTCAGCTATACCAAAGGAGAAATTGCGATGCTTTTATCTTCTTTGGAATGTGAAACCAGACAAGAGGCATTCATATCCGGTTCATTAGGCAATGTCAGGATTCACAAGCAGTGTTGGAAACCACAAAAAATGACTTTTACAGAAACAAATGGTAGTAATGTGGATACCATTGAAATGCCTTTTACTGGAAATGGTTTCAACTATGAAGCTGAATCATTTGGCAATTTGTTGCTCGATGGCAAAAAGGAAAGCCCAATCATGCCGCTCAATGAAAGTTTGGAAATAATGAGACAAATGGATCAAATCAGAAGAAAATGGAATTTGGTCTACCCAATGGATAAGCAGTGATTATGTGTGTGGGCGCTTATACCAAAAACCGCATAATTTTTTAAACCTAACAGCAAAAGGAAAACTAAACAATAGTATCATATGTAAAACGATCTGCCAGCTAGTATGCCATTTCAATTTCCTGGAAGAGGTAATCACAGGTGGGTTTTTAATCACCAGGAATTTCGATTTGGAAGTTCGCTTAAGTTTTTTTAGCCTTTGCACGAATCCTATTTCTTCTCCTGCATATAGGCTCTCCGGGAATCCACCAGTCTGGAGGAATTCCTCCCTTCTACAGAATATGAAGCTGCCGGCAGCCAATCCAAATGTTCTTGAAATCCAGTTCCAAAAGGCAGGAATCCATATTCCAAGAAAAACTTTACCTTGGTGATCATCAAACTGGATCGACGCTCCTCCTCCATATGCTTCCCCGGAAACCAGTGCTTGATATGCAATTTGCAATGTTTCGGGAGGAATTAAGGTATCTGCATCAATAAAAAACAAAAATTGACCAGTAGCTTTATCAGCACCAGCATTCCGAGCTCTAGAGATTTTTCGGTTTGATTCAAATATCACGTTTGCACCGGCATTTTTCGCAACAAATGATGTTTGATCAGTAGATTTATTGTCTACTACAACGATTTCAATTTCAGACGAATGTAAATTTTCGGGAATACCAGACTTTAGAGCCTTAATTGTTTGAGCAATAAAGTTTTCTTCGTTGTATGCAGGAATTATAAAAGAACAATCCATTAAAATTGTTCCAAAAGATCAGCAAGGACTATTTGGAGAACTTCTTGGCTCTTCTGTTAGCACCAAAGGACAATCCTGCCACCCATCCATCAAGTCTGGCAGTTGGTCTTTTATCATAAAAATCAAAGTCGCCTGCAGGAAAGATTGGAGAGGAACCGTCAATATCGCCAGCAATTTCAGTTAGGCTTGCAATATCCTTTCCACTCTCAAGTGCTCGTTTATGGAGAAAAGCGAGACGATCAAGTTCTAGTTGCCTTGATAAACTGGACAAACTTTCACGAAATTGGGCAACCGTTCCGTTAGAAGACGATGAATTGGAAGCATCTGACACATTATCAGAAACATTTAAATCGACAGGATCTGCCGTAGAATCAGCTGATTCAGAAGTAGCATCGTCATCTTCAAAATCATCGGCACCAAAACTCTCGTCATTTGGAACAGACTCGACATTTTGATCGTCAACAGGAGGCGGAACTCCCGCTTCTACAAAGCCACCTTCTTCCACATTTGCAGTATTTTCACTAATTGCATTGTCATCAATGATATCTGATAATTCATCATCTGAGGGTTCAATGGGGGAAGGTTGCATTTTGACAAATGAGGTAAAAGGTAATCTGAATGACTATGAACCGTTTGTATTTGATTCACCCGTACGAATCAAGAAAAGTTTTTTATTCGATTGAATTATTTTGCTTTCAATGGGACTTAATTGATTGGAAAACTCAAAAAAACTAAGGTTGTTTTGAACTAAAGTAGAGGTTACTTTTAGAAAAATTTGCTTTTCTTGATCTTTGTAAATGGCTAAGAAGGTCATGTCCTCCCTAAATCCATTTTCATATCCTGAAGAGATAAAAAATCCCCGTCCTGATGGAGCCATATTATTTATCAAAATTTCTACTTCATCACCATAATAAATGAATGGAGGTTTTTGTATCTCTTGTAGAAGATTTTCACGCTCTTGGTTGTAGGAGTTTTTGGCCACATCCCTTTTCTTAACCAAAGCCGCAAGATCAGCTTTTAAAGAATCTCTTTTAGTTTGCTCAATCTTGAGCTTATCTTCAAATTCCTTAACCTCGTTTCGAAAACCTTTAACTTCTTCAAGGATGGGCATTGATAAATCGCGATTATCCTTAAGTTTCATATTATCTTTCTCAAGTTCGCTTGAAACTGATTTGAATTCTTCGGTAAGTTTTGCTTTCACCCTGAGCAAATCTTCTTTTTTGGGTAAAAGGAGGCCAACTTCTTCTTTGTGAGAATCAGCCTTTGCAAATGCTTCTTCTGTTTCCAATCTAATCTTACCGCGTTCTCTAAATAGTCCGTTGATTAAATTTGTTGACTTGTTTTCATCCCGCTCTAACTCAACAAAAGAGGTGTCTCTATTCTTTTGTGCTTGCAGAACCTCATTTTGCCTGGAAACGAGGAAATCAGCATTTAAAAAATAAATTACAATCCCTGTAATCAGGGATACCCATGCTAGAGATCTACAAATGATATAAGTCAAATTCATCTAATTTTAACAACTTGATAGGTTCTCCAATGAGTGGAATGATAGCCCCAACGGACTTTTTCATTTCAGCGTGAGTAATCCTGAGCTTGCATATTTCTTCGTCCCTATCGTACACCGCAAAAACTTTGTTTTTGGCAATTCCATGCTCTTGACCTACAGGCAGTCCAAGCACACCATTTTTCAAATCTATGCTCATGTAAGTAATTTTTATAAATTCTCCTTTCTCCAGCCAGTTTCTAGAACTTTTATCACGAAAAAGGGCTTTTACCACATTTTCATAATGTTCTTTGAGATATGCAGTTTCCTCAGAATAAGCCTCCAAGTCTAAAGAAATTTGATCCGCTTCCAAAGAGGTTTGTTTAATGGCAAAAGCAATATCATCCTTTCTTTGCCGAAGTTGTGGAATTTCGATGGAAACCAACTTGCTTTCATCAATGGTATCCTGGATAGTTTTCTTCGTTCTGAGAAGCTCGAGTTTTGCTTCTTCAATACTTTTTAAAAGTGCATTATTGTATTCTTCTATTTCTGTAATTTCAGAGTAGGCTCTTTCCATTACTAATTTCTGAGTTGCGAGCTCTTTTTCGGACTCGAACTTCTCCTCTTCCAATGCTTGATTTTTTGCTCTTTCAATTGA
>NHDJ01000112.1 GCA_002167265.1 Verrucomicrobia bacterium TMED56
AGTGCAATAATGAGCTTGTTGAGGCTGAGCTCTCCAGACAAAATTTCATCAGGCATTATAGGTTCATTTTCCGACCCGCAGGAACTTAAAAAATAAATTCCATAGAGTAGAAGGGTGAGTCGTTTAAATTTGAATAGATTTAAAGGGTTCATATTCGTCGCGTGAGAGATATTGTTGAGACTGAGTCTCAATAGCATTAGGGCTTTGACGGGAAATGGTCAATAATGTAAAACAAAATAAATAATTTATCAGTATGGCTCAGTTCCAACTTTTTTTAAAATGTACGAACTGGTAAATTCACTTGGAGTGCCTTGTTTATCCATCCAAAGTTTGCAATTTTTGCTCATGTTCGCTCTAAGTTCTGGGTCTTGGGCGAGTCTTTGTAAGTGCAAGGTGGTAGAGGTTTTGTTTTCTCCCACAAGTAAAGCACCATTTAAAAGAAGATCGGAACAAGTTTCCACAAAATTTTGGTGATTGGGTCCCATTACTAAAGGAAGTCCTAAGGCTACTGGTTCGATCGGGTTTTGACCACCTGCATGGGGTGGTATGGACTTCCCCATAAAGGCAAAATCCGCAGCTTGCAGTAGCAACATAACTTCCCCAGTAGTGTCTGCCAGGTAGGCTATGCAATCATGGGGACTGTTTGGTTGTTCCGAGCGCAGATGGAAGGGGAGTCCTGCTGAATCGAGAGTTTTTTTTATTTCATTTCTGCGTTCGGCATGCCTTGGAATGATCAGTAATTTAATGTCTACTTTTTCAAGCCGTAGAGATTGGACGAGTTCAACAAGAAGTTTCTCTTCACCAGGCCATGTTGAAACTCCGGCAAGGACGATGGTTTCACTTGAAAATCCAAGCTCTTCACGGATCCTAACCGAATTCGCTGAATTGATTAATGATTGATCAACAGCATCTATTTTAAGGTTGCCAGAAACTACAATCCGATTTTCTGGAAAATTTAGTTTCAACCATCTAAGCCTTTGTCTTTCGGATGCGGCGATTACAGATAGATTAGCAGGAAATAATAGAGAGTGTGACCATTTCATTTTGGAAGAGGAAAGTCTTCTGAATGTACGGTCGGAAAGCCTTGCGTTAATTATAATGATTG
The DNA here is from genome assembly GCA_002167265.1 of Verrucomicrobia bacterium TMED56. GTDB lineage: Bacteria > Verrucomicrobiota > Verrucomicrobiia > Opitutales > Seribacteraceae > Seribacter. The sequence continues at coordinate 1,106 of NHDJ01000112.1, forward strand.
GAATGCCTCTTTGGGTCGCCTGATAAAAGTGTTCTGGCCAAATTTCGCTGTCAACTAGGATTGCTGCATCAGGATCAATTCTCTTCCATGCCTTATGGGAAAAGGGAAGCCAGTCGAGAGGGAATGGACCCTGAGCAAGTACACGATTACCATATTTCCGTGTTGCCATTTTTAGTCCAGTACTGGTGGTTCCGCTAAGAACTACTTCGATTTTGGGGTCATCGAGCAAGATACCAAGTAGTTTTGAGAGGGATGAAAGTTCGCCTACGCTAACTGCTTGTATCCAAAGTCTCGAGACGCCTTTCTTTTTTTCCGGAAGTTGTGGCCAGCAACCTGCTCGATATTTAAATTTAAACTCGTATCCACCCCGTTTAAACATCCGGAAAGTATAATATGGAAGAGCGAGTATGACCAGCATGGGAAAAAGTATGCGATAAAGAGTAATCATTTTTTCTAATTATGAAGCAGGTGCTTTTCCGTTGCCAAACAAGGGGTATGTGAGAGAATATTCAAAGCTTTTATTATATGGATAATCTTGATCGAATCGCGAAACTTTTTTCGTCTTGTAAGGAAAACGGACGGGCCGCTTTTGTGGGGTATGTTTGTGCATGTGATCCCGATTTTGCTACTTCTGTCAAAGTATGTCGAGAGCTTCTAGAAAATGGAGTGGATTTGCTCGAACTTGGGGTGCCATTTTCTGATCCCTTGGCGGACGGTCTTACGAATCAATTAGCTGCACAAAGGGCATTGGAATCAGGTTGTAAACAGGATGATGTGTTCAGGCTGGTTGAGGAGATTCGCAAATTTTCTGATGCACCCATTGTGTTTTACACCTATTACAACTTGGTTTTTTCCCAAGGGGTTGAAAATTATGTAGAGAGAGCCAAAGCATCCGGGGTAGACGGTTTGTTAACTCTAGATCTTCCACCGGAAGAGGGTAGTGAGCTCATTGAGGCATCCAGAAAATATGATGTTAAGAATGTGTTTATTGTGGCTCCAACAACTCCTAAATCACGAATTTCAACCATCACGAATTCTGCATCCGGTTTCATATATTATGTATCACGCGAGGGAGTTACCGGTGAGCGGGATGACTTGGCTGGAGATCTTCTAGAGCGTGTGTCTTCGATAAAAGAGCATACTGATTTGCCAGTAGTAGTAGGTTTCGGAGTTTCAAATACAAAACAGGTAGAAGAGGTTGCGCAAGCAGCCGATGGCGTAGTGGTAGGGAGTGCCCTGGTAAATTGTATTTCTGGAAATCTGAAAAATCCTGATATGATTTTAGATCAGATCGGCAAAAAGGCAGCTAATTTGGCAACTGGTTTGTTGGTGAGATAACTCGACCCCTTTAGTTTTGTAATGAGCCGTTCACCAGCAAAAATTTATTTGCTGGCCGGAGTTACCGCGGTAGGAAAATCTGAACATTCTATCGACTTGGCAGAGTCTTTGCAGTGTGAAGTGTTATCTTGCGATTCAATTTCAATTTACCGAGGCATGGACATTGGCTCGGCCAAGCCCGGCAAACTTGACCGGCAGAAAATTCCGCATCATGGGATTGATTTGGTTGATGTGAATACTAAGTTTTCCGTCGTAAATTATGCTCAATACGCAAAAGGGATAATAGATGAATTAGAAAAACGGCATTCTTCCGTTTTAGTTGCAGGTGGAAGTGGTTTCTACTTGCAGTCTTTTTTATCTCCTGTCGTTGACCGGGTTGAAGTGACTCCCGAGATAAGAGAACGCGTAGAGGAACATTTCGAAAAATATGAACTTTCTGGACTCGTAGAAGAATTGAAAAAGTTAAACCCTGAGGGTTTGGGTGAGCTCGATGTATTGAATCCCAGGCGAGTGATGCGCGGATTGGAACGTTGCCTGGCAAGTGGTTTATCACTTCTCAATATGAAAAAAGAATTTGAGAATTTGCCGAAACCTTATGACTCATACGAAAAAAGGATGGTTTGGTTGGACCGAGATAATGAGGAACTAGAAAAAAGAATTTCGGATCGTACTAACCAAATGATAGCCAATGGACTGATTGAGGAAACTGAAAACTTGCTGGCATCTGGAATAAGGGAGAACCCTTCCGCTTCTTCATCCGTTGGATATCGCGAATGCATTGCTTTTTTAGATGGTGAGTTGGAGAGGGAAGAATTACCCAAGGCTATTAGTCATTCGACTAGGCGACTAGTTTTTAAGCAAAGGAAATGGTTTAGAAAGCACCTTGGCGAAAATTCTAGAATTGTGATCGACGAAGATAAGGGTACCGGCGACCCTCATGAATGGATATGGGCAACGCGTACTTGACCCGTTAGCTGGTTTGAATCTAAAATGGAGAAATTGTGATTCTACTGCCATGAAGCCTTTGCAACGAATATCCATTGTTTCCAACGCGACCAAGAAAGGTGCCGCCAAGGTTGGAGAAGAGCTAAGAAATTTGGCCGAAAGTCTTGGAGTCGAAGCCTACTTGAATACAGAGTTTCCTGCACCCTCCGGTTTATTAGATGGGGTGGATGCTTGCTTTGTAGTAGGGGGAGACGGGACACTATTGAATCTTATGAAAGAGGCGGTAGCTAATGAAGTGCCAATGGCTGGTATCCGCCACGGACAGCTTGGTTTTTTGGCGACTTTTTCACCTGAGGAAATGAAGGCTCAAATGCCACCACTATTTCGTGGGGAATATCGAATTCGCAGAAGAAGTATGCTCTCATACAGGGATGCACGGGGCGGAGGCAGCTTGGCCTTGAATGATTTGGTCATCAAGAGTGGTTCAAATGGACGCTTGGCCCGTTTTTCAGTGTCGGTGGGCGATGAACCAGTTGCCGATTATGCTTGTGATGGAATCGTTTTCGCAACTCCTACAGGTTCTACTGCATATAATTTGGCAGCTGGCGGTCCAATCGCTCATCCGGATGCCCAGGTTGTTTTGATGACTCCCATTTCAGCTCACACACTTACAAGTCGGCCGGTAGTTTTTCCTTCAGGCATTTCACTTCAGGTCAAATGCTGTGACAATCCAGACAGACCAATGTTGTCAGCAGATGGGCAGCCTGCATTTGAGGACGAACCTAGTTTTCCTGTGGAAGTCTCCGTCTCCTCTAACGAGTTCCCTTTACTGGAAGGTTTAAATCATTCTCATTTTCGACTTTTGCGCAGTAAGTTGAAATGGGGATAGTAATTATATGTGCTTCTGATTTGTCATGCTTTCACCTGGTACTCGAATAGGACCGCACCGCGTAAGGGCATGGATTTCCGAGGGAGCTTGCGGACAGAGCTATGAATCAGAGAGCACTGAAGGCGAAAAAAAGGGAGATTTGTTTTTTCTAAAACTCCTCCCAAGGGAAATTTCGGAGCAAAAAGGTTTCGAGGATTCTTTTGTCCAGGAATGCCAAGCTTTGGAGCAATTAGAGGGCCCCGGTATCTGGCCTATGCGAAAATTTGGGGTGATGAAATGGAAGCACTGGATTGCATACGACTGGATGGATGGAAAGGAGGTGCCTGCTTACGACGATCAGGCAGAAATCGAATCGAGTGAGCTGGAGGAGGGCACAGTTTGTATTCGTACTTTGGGGGACGACCTTAAAAGTGATCCTTTGCCGTGGACGCCTCAAATGCTTTTGGATTTGATGATTTGCCTCCATCAGGGACTGAATAAATCCCATTTACTGGGTTTGCCTCATGGGAATCTAAAGCCAACCAATATCATTGTTCAAAGAACTGAGAATCGAAAAACGGCAGCGTGGATCACAGAAAGTGGATTGTATCGATTGCTTTCTTTTCTTGGGGACAACAGTCAGGAATCATCCTCTTTGCAAGTTGCAGGAATGACTTTGGAAGCCCAGAGTTCAATGAGAGCCAGTGAAGACTTCAGACCAGCGGGACAAGAGTGGGGGCAACGGGCCGAGGAGTCGTGGGATTTGTTTGCCTTAGGAAGTGTGACTCAGGAGATTTTAAAAAAAACAGGCAGTCAATCAGCATTTAAAGAGTGGAGAGAATGGGCCGAAAAAGCCACATCAAAGGAACCTTTTCAGAATGTNACTCATTCGGTGTCAGCTCTTCCAGGGATAGGCNATTTGAAAGATTACGGGTTTAGCCTNAAAGAACTAGACAATGCGGCAAATGATCAATCGGATGATCTCCGGGCAAAACGCGAAAAAGAGTGGGAGTTTAAGCAAAAGTCTGCCAATTTACGGTTCAGAAGAAATATAACCGGACTTGTTGGTACATTATTCCTTCTCGGATATTTGATGAAAACGGTCTACCTGTTTTTTTTCCCTGCAGCATGGACAGAATATGCATTGCCCGGTGTTTTGGATAGTTATCAGTTGGGAGCTGGCTTATGGTCAGGGCAGGCGTGGGGTATCTTACCCAACGCTTATGATGCGGACGGGGAAGGAGGGCAGGATGTTGTTGGCAAGTGGGAGAAATCTGATGGTCTATTCAGATTGGAATTCAGGAAGTTTAAGCAACCTGAGGAAAGCGGAGAAAAGAAAAAGTTATGGCAATTTATTGGNAAGGGAGCAACTGCACCGGATGATTATCACTACTGGAGCGACTATTTGAAGTATGATCGCTCGGAGGATCGTTTATTATTCATTAAAAGAGTTGATAAATTCTTTACTTATCGTCCCGGTAGGGAAAAAGGGAAATCTACAAGACTTTACCCTGAAGATCGTTTCAAGGACTCTAAGTCTGGAGTTTTGAAAGCTGAATTGTCTTTTCNGAGAGTGGAGAAATCACGAATAAGTTGGGAATTTTTCATAGGAGTTGGTTTTTTGTGGTCTTCCTTGCTTTACCGCCGAAATCTTTCCAGATTGATCAAGGAAGCAGCTGAATTGACTTAAAGTTGCCTTGATAAGATGAACAGTTCATAATTTCGATGATCGTGAAGCTTTTGAAATCATTTTTGTTTGGGATATTTTTCCTCCTGATTTCTTGTGGTCAGCAGAATCCGAGTGGAACCTACAGTGGGAATGTAAAAGATTGGGTTGAGGAGATTTTTGCGGGAACCATTACTATGAATGGAGAGGAGGGCGAGTTGGGAATTGTTCTTCGNCGNACACCNAATGAACTCTTGGCTTCTATGAGTTTTCAGCACCCAACTATTAACTCAGTTCTCCGCGAAGGGAAGTGGGATGTTGGAGATGGTCAACGAGTGATTCGCTTTAATGATGGTAGAGAACCTTCGGAATATTTTTTGATTGAGCGGAAAACTCGTTTTGCTTTTCAGACCAAAGAAGGTTTGAGCAATGATGATGGATCTGNAGTCTTGCTGATGAGGAATGAAGGATTATCAAGGAAGACCTCGTATCCTGTGAGATTTGTATTTGGAGACGATAAAAAAGTGCTGGTAGAAAGAGGATCGACCTTTGGAAAGTTAAACGGNGAATGGAAATGGTCAGGGAGTAACATCGTGCTATCAGTNAAGATGAANCCAGAGAGGGGCAATGATGAGGCCAAAGACTTGGAAACTTACAAATTCTTTTTAAAATGGGATTTCGCAAAAGGATCAGATTTGCTCCTCGAAAAAATGGTGATTCTGAAGCCTTTTCTCACACAGGAGGGAACCAAGAGGCGAAACTTCATGAGTTCCATATCTTTTCCCGACATGCCTAGGTTTACCCTGGCAAATTCAAATTAATTTCTACGTCTCAAAAGTTTGACGTTATTCTTTAATACTTCATGATTATAACTTTTTTTAACCATACCCATCTATGATTACTGCCTTGCAGAATTTCATTTCCAAGCGAAGTAAGCTTCTTTTCCCTCTTCTTTTGCTTGTAATCACCGTTTCGTTCGTGCTGTACCTTTCCCAAGGTTCATCGGTTTTTGATTTATTACCGGATCCAAATTATGAATCAAAACAACTGTATGGAGTGGACTTGAATGACCCGGACAAGCGAAGGGTTGTAAACTTGAGTAATCGAGTTGCCTCCGACTTTGGTGCAATCGTAAGCCCTACAGAACCGGCCATGGGAAATGCAGACCGTAGGTTCATTGAAAATCTGCAAAGTCAAATTCAAACGGCCATACGATCTAATCAGGAGAATATTGATCGTAACCAGTTACAGCAAATGTTTGAATTTATGCAACAATGGCCAAACTTACCCAAGCAGATTAAAATAAGGGAGATCGCAAGGTCTGGTTTATATGATTTTGAATTTTCTGAGTCATCTTTTCAGGCTAAAATAACCTTGGATGGGTTGGCTGAAAGTTGGGGGTTCTTGCCACTATCTCTCAATCACAATGATATTAATATTTATTTTGATAAATTTGTTAAAAGTCTGTCCCCTGGGTTATCCGATGATCGAAACCGGACTTTGGCCATGAGGAATGTTGGGCAAAGACATGGTTTTTCATCCCGTGATACCGAAACGATTTTGTATTCTCATTTCCGTGCACTGAGGGTGGATGAAAATATTGCACAAGGTGGATTATCGCTTTCTGAGGAAGCTCAATTGGATCTTCACGGCGAGCAGTTTGCATGGGACGCTGAGGTTTATTCCCTCCAGTCTGATGATCTAAATCTGAGTGATCCACGGCTATCTACTCTGCAATTTGAACGGAATCCAAAAGCTGGAACTGTATTAAAGCTCTCTTACGCCAGTAAGAATTTGACCTTTGAGTTTTCTTCAGAAGAAAAAGACAGCAATGGAAGTACTAGATATGTAAGGATTGGAGATTCTATAGCTGCATCAGTTTCGGCTCTAAAAAGTGCCATCGAGAAAGAGAAATTCGGACTTAAAATTGAAATCGAGCCAGATGCTATTTCTTTTGTTCCGAAAAAAGATAATCTACCCAGTTCAAAACCAAGTATCGTCACGGATGCAAATGAAATTAAAATTGCCGTAGATTTAATGACTGACCTTCTTGCATATCACAAAGAAAATGAGAACGACTCTGTCTTTGCAGAACCTGAAAGAACTCTTGCCACTGCCTTAACCTTCCCGACCAAAAACTTTTTGAGCGTGCCGCCCCTCCCTGACGAAGCAAGGATGAAATCCTACTTTGAAAGAAACAAATATCAATTTGATCCTCCAGTACCGGAACCCAATGAAGAAGCAGATGGTAATTCATCCAAAGGAGCTAAGGGACCAGTCGGAGATGAAGACAATAATTCAAGTGATTTAAATGGGAGTCAAACCGATGGCGTTACCTTAGATTTACTCGCTGAATTGGAGGAAGATGCGAATCGATCTCAAGCTCAAGAAGTTACCTTTGAGGAAGTCCGCGATCAAGTCAGGCAGAAAATTATCGATGGAGATTTGATAAATGCCGAGAGATATGCAGAAACTGCATCCAGAGACGCGGCCCTTGCTTTTCTTGACGCAATTAATTCGTTGCAGGATAAGTTGCGCTACAAATATGCCACATACAGTGAACGCCGAAATTCACCCGAACTTAAGGCCCTTATAGAGGAACATCAGGCGACTACTCGTTCAATAAGTTTTGCCGACCGGGATATGGCTGTTCAGGGATCCATCCTGGGTCTTGAGCGGAGGGAGAGTGAAAAGCGAGCCAACCGTGAACCCTTGGAGGAGGTTAAATCATTGACTGAGCGCAATTTCTTTACCCGTTCGGTGCGAAACGCTCGGGATGGATATTTAGTCTTTCTTTTTGACCGCACTACACCATCTGGTCCGGGGCAATATTCCAGTGCCAGCTTTCGTGATCTCTATTTAGGGTTCGCTGAAGAGCAAACACGGGAGGCATTTCTCGGAAAGGCTGATCAGATACTGGCAAGTTTAGATGAACAGAATGCTTCCTTGAGCGGTCTTGGTTTGAAGGTGTCAATTTCCCGGAAAAGTTCTTCCGGAGTACGTGCGGGTTATGACAAAGAAAACAGATCGCTTTCAAGTAAGTTGACCGAATTCCAAAACGAGCGTGCAGAAATTGGAAATTCGGAACGCGAAAACAACGCATCTGCCGAGCAACTTGCCCGCAAGCTTGTGCTTGATCAGCGAATCAATGAAATTAGGGATCAACAGGCTGTATTGAATAGAGAGAGATCAATTGCCGTTAGATTAGCGGATGCATGCATCTCACTTCTTCCTATGGGTCCGTGGGAAGAGATTGAGAGAACTGATTCTTCAGTGCTTTTTGCCCGGCTAAAGACAGTCTACTCGATGAGACCTAAAGTTGCTAAGTCCGATGAGCTGAGTGAGAGAGTGCTTTATTTGGAATATGCTCGGGCAGAAAATACCAGGAGTAAAATTATTCAGGATTTGATCGATAAAGAGTTGGCTCGCTAAATTTTTTTCGACCAAGCTAGAAAAAACTCTTGATTGCCCTCGGTTCCTCTGGGGCGGGCAGTTGCCTCAAAAAAAAGTTCACATCCCTTGAGTTGAGCTTTTGNGAAATCTTTAATTTCTTGTAACACTCGATTTTGAACCCCTTCCTCGCGGATAACGCCTTTACCAAGATCAGCTTCCTTTTTTGAGCATTCAAATTGTGGCTTAACTAGTGATATGAGCTTACCTCCCCGCTCTAAAAAGCACCATGCCTGTGGCAGAACCTTGCGCAAAGATATAAATGACAAATCCATGACAACTAGTGGAAATGGAGAGTTCTGAATATCATCCCGAGAAAGTCCGCGAACATTTGTTTTTTCCAGGTTAATCACTCGTTCATCAGTGCGTAGCCGATAGTGCAGTTGTCCGTGCCCAACATCTATGCATGTGGCATGACTTGCTCCAAGTTGAAGTAGGCAATCTGTAAATCCTCCCGTTGAGGCTCCCAGGTCAAGGATCCTTAAACCTTGTACTTGAATTCCAGAATCTTTGAGGAAGTTCTCCATTTTGAGTCCTCCTCTCCCCACATATTTCATCGGGGTTAGTATTGATATCTCGCTGGAGGTGCAGAGTAGTCTGCTTGCTTTGTTTATGGTCTCGGTACCAAGTCTGACCTGTCCTGCCATGATCAGAGTTTTCGCCTGGTTCCGACTCTCACAGAGTCCCTTTTCAAATAAAAGCTCATCTGCCCGGACCCNTTTTGGCTTCTTATCCATTCATTAGAATCAAGGGCATTATTNTTAAATCCGCAACCATGCATTCGCCAAAATTTGGTCCGAAGTGGNAAAAAAATAAAAAAAACTTGACCATAGTGGGTTAAAATGGCAAGAAATGGGGAGCAATGGTTATTAAAGGATAAATGGTTCTCACGAATGACTACAAATGTCACAACTTTTTTTGTAGGGGAGTTTTTGCATGCATTGGATGCAAAGGGGAGGGTAACCATTCCTTCAAAGTGGAGAATTTCAGGGGGCGACAACACTTATCTGGCACTACCCAATCCAAATGGATACATAACAGTGTATCCGCCGAAGATGATCGAGCGGTTGGAGGCGAAGGTGGCAGAAGCAAATTTAAGCGATGTGCGTGCTCAGTCCCTTTTTATGGAACTTTTTTCAAAGGCACATTCTTTTGGTTGCGACAAACAGGGGCGAATCAATTTGAGCGACAAGCTCTTGGAGCATGCAGGAGTCAAAGGGAAAGCCGTTTTAGTGGGAAACTTTTCGGCTTTTTCGATTTGGTCAGANAGTCGTTATTCGGGGAGGCAGGAAACNGATGAAAGAAATATTTTTGATGCGATGAGGGAGTTGGGGCTATGATGTGGTATTGGATGGATAGAGTGGTGATTAGGGACGCCGCTCGTCAAAGGGGATTTCATTCTGACTGCGGAGCCCTCCTCTCTCTCGGATTATATGGCGCGGGTAAACGGTGGAAAATGGGGGAAATTAATGTATTGTGGAGCGGTTGAGTTCGTATGTTTGCCGGATGCCGTGAGGCATGTTCCGGTATTAGTTGAGGAATGCATGGGCTTCTTNAAGCCCGAGGAAGGTGGCACATTTGCCGATCTTACTTTCGGCGGCGGTGGTCACAGTCGAGAGATTCTNTCGGCAAATTTATTCAACAGTCTTCTGGCTTTTGATTGCGACCCGGACGCGANAGATCGGGCCAGTCAGTTGGCAGATGATTATGGAAGCCGATTCCGGTTTGTAGATTCTGAATTTCAGGAGATGGATAATTACTCACAACCAGAGGAGTTTGATGGTTTGTTACTGGATTTAGGCATCTCCTCTTTTCAGCTGATGAAACCGGAGAAAGGATTTTCTTTTCGTTTGGACGCACCGATTGATATGAGACTGAACCCAAGGGTAGGGATGAGTGCGGCAGAATTTCTTGAAAATGCATCGCAAGAGAGTTTGATTCGTGCTGTTCGGGAATACGGTGAAGAAAAGAGATGGAGAAAGGTCGTAGATGCGATTCTCCGATCCCGTGGTTCAGGGAAATTGCAACGAACCTTAAGTGCCGCGGAGGTCGTATCTGATGCAGTTGGTGGTCAGCGGTTTAGGCAAAGGATACATCCAGCGACCAAAACATTTCAGGGGATTAGGATCGCCATTAACGGAGAATTGGAATCTTTGGCTACCGTCCTACCTAAAGCGTTTCGTTCACTGAAGGTTGGCGGGGTAATGCTGGTTATTTCATTTCATTCTTTGGAGGACCGGATCGTAAAGAGGTTTATGCGAAAAATGTCTGGGCGACCAGAGCATAAAATGGACTTCAGTTATTCTGATGAAAGGACCTCATATGCAGAGATGATGGGATCAAAAGCAATTATGCCGACNAAGGAAGAGGTTCAGGATAATCCAAAGAGTAGGTCGGCCAGGTTACGAGTTCTNCGAAAGCTAAAGAATCAGTAATGAAAAAACCATACCTTATTTTCTGTTTATTTCTTGGCGTAGTGGTGGGNGTAGGGTCGATCGGCATGGTTTGGATGCGGCTTGAAATTTCAGGAATCGCTGCAGCATGTCGTGTATTGGAGGATGAAAGGGAAGTATTACTGAGAGAGGTTCAGGAATTGCGAGGTCAGAGNTCATGGGCAATGCGACCGTCTGTTTTGGCCTCATTAGTGGAAGGCAGATTATTAATGCCCACTCCGGAGAGAACCATNCATGTGAGCAAGAGGGAACTGTATCTGAGATGCGGAGATTCAGGGGGTANTCCTCTAAATTTATCGGGTGACAGGAGATTATTGGGAATGAGTGATTTGAGGGGTATTCGAAAGTGAAAAGCATTTTCGTNCCTTCCTTTCGTTATTATCTTGTTTTTTTTGGTGTCACATTTGCCTTTTGTTCAGTTGGCGGNAGNCTAGTNTGGTTGCAGGTTTGGAATGCCGAAAAGTTTTCCTCAATTGCNTCNGATGCAAGAAAGCAATTTTCTACTATACAGGCGAGGCGTGGAGATATTGTTGATACGAAAGGAAATTTGCTAGCTACCACTCGATCAGTTGTGGATATAGGAATTGACCCTCATGTTGTAAATGAAGAAGACCAGATCAAGTGGGGCGAACTTGCCAATTATTTAGGGATAACTGAGGTGGATATAGAAACAGCCTGCAATAAAAANCGGACCATTGACGAAGGTGGAAATCCATTGAGGGATATAAGGTGGGTAAAGCTTAAAGAAGAAGTGGATGAAGGGACTTACCGAAAAATAAAGGAACTTAGAATAAAAGGGGTTTACGGAAATTTTAAACACTCCAGACTTTATCCGAACAAAAATTTAGCTTCTCATATATTGGGGTTTGTGAACAAGGAAGGCACCGCGGCAATGGGGGCGGAAAGATTTGCTGATTATTACCTTAAGGGACAGGATGGATGGAGAGAAAGCGAGAAAGATGGAAGGCGGAAAGAAATGCCACAGCACCGTTCTTTGGAAGTCGATTCAAGGGACGGATTAAATGTAGAACTTACTTTGGACCGTAGAATTCAGGATATTGTTGAATCGGAAATCAAGAAGCTTGTAGAGGAATTTGATCCAATGAGTGTAAGTGTTATCGTNAGCGATCCAAAGTCCGGGTATATACTTGCATTAGCCAATGCACCTGATTTCGATCCTAACCAGTTTAATTCCACTGATCTAGCAAACCAAAGAAATCGGGCTTTGTCCGATGTTTACGAACCTGGCTCGACCTTTAAAATTGTGGCAGTTNGTGGAGCTATGAATGAAGGACTTGTGCAAGCTGATGATATCGTAGATTGTGNAAANGGTTCATTTATGAGCGGGAGTAGAACCCTTCGTTTACCCAGTGATCATAATCCGCTTGGCAAAATTAGCGTGAGTAAAGTGGTTCAGAAATCAAGCAATAGGGGGGCAGCTCGTTTGGGGATTTTACTAGGCAGAAAGAGGTTATACGATTATTGTAGATCATTTGGTTTTGGTCAGAAGACTGGCTTCGGAATTGGTGGAGAAAGGGTTGGGACACTCCCATCACCATCAAGATGGGATGGATTAACCATAGCGACATTGCCGATAGGNCATGCGGTAAGTGCTACACCGATGCAAGTTCACTCTGCGATGTCTTCNGTTGCAAATGATGGAATTCTCATGAAACCCTTGTTTATTAGCCGGATATTTGATTCATCGGGAAAGACCGTCGTTCCCTTCGACCCCAAGCCAGTCAGGAAAGTTATTTCAACCCGCGTGGCAAGTCAGTTGAACAAAATGCTTGTAAGTGTCGTATCCGCTCAAGGAACTGCAAGAAGGGCAGAAATCAAGGGATTCTATGTGGCTGGAAAAACGGGCACTACACAAAAGATAATAGATGGGAAATACTCAAACAGACATCATGTGGCATCATTTTCCGGTTATTTTCCTGCTGATAATCCGAAAGTTGCCATAACCGTTGTTGTAGACGAGCCGAAGATGGACATGGGGAGACTGGGCTATGGGGGAATTGTGGCTGCTCCATCATTTCGAAGAATAGGGGAATCGATTATTGCATATTGGGGATTGAGGGCAAAAGAAGTCAGCCAAAGTTTTGCAAGCAGAGAAGAAATTGGAGCCACCCNTAGTGAGGATCNTGAGAACTTTTAGTTTTTATGAGTAGCCAAAAAACCATTGAGACAATAGACGGAGTCAGGGAACGAATGATTCGAAAGAAAAGGTTCTCAGCTATCCATGATCAATACGAGGGAATGATAACCCATTCCTTATTGAATGACATGGAAGTATCAGATGTATACTCTGATAGCAGAAGAGTGAGAGAGGGAAGTGCATTTGTGGCAATTCCGGGCCAGCGGGAAAATGGTGAGAATTTTGTTTCTGAGGCAGTCATGAGAGGCGCGAAGGTAATTGTAACTGAAAATCATGATCTTGAATTTGATCATAAAGCTGAAAGGGTGTGTGTCGACAATGCGAGGATTGCCTTAGCAGAAATTGCAAGGAGGCATAACGGATGTCCGGACAAGGATATCAGCTTGGTCGGAGTGACCGGTACCAATGGTAAAACCACCGTAAGCTCACTGGTCCGGTTTCTATTGGAGGATGCAGGTAGGCCCGTTGGTTTGATCGGAACAGTAAAGTATAATTTGGGAGACAGGGAAGTTCCAAGTTTTAGAACCACGCCAGAATCTTCAGACCTCTATCCGATGCTTAAAAGCATGCTTGCGGCAGGTTGCTCGGAAGCAGTTATGGAGGTAAGTTCACATGGAATTCATCAATCCAGAGTTCATGGATTAAATTTGGAAATTTCAGTTTTCTTAAACCTTTCAAGGGATCACTTGGATTACCATCCTGACATGGAAAGATATTTTTGTGAAAAGAGAAAGATTTTCAATGGTGAGAATGGAATTCTTCCAAAAGTTGCCGTCATCAATGCAGATTGTCCTTACGGAAAAAGATTGATTGCTGAACTTCCTCCACAAGTTCGGGTTTTAACTTTCGGAACTACTGACATATGCGATTTTAGGGCTAGAGAAATTGAGATTGGTGAAACCGAATCAAGTTTCATTTTGGATTCGCCAGCGGGCACACATGTTGTATCCAGTCCGATGATTGGAAGCTTCAACGTGTTGAACCTCTTAGCATCTTTGGCTGTAATCTATGCAAAAGGTCGATCGGTTCCCGATACATTGAGAAAGGTTGGTTCATTCGGTGGGGTAGATGGTCGAATGGAAGCCGTTTCCGAAAATCAGGAGTTTAAGGTAGTAGTGGATTANGCTCANACACCGGACGCTCTCAGAAATGCACTATCTGTNTTAAGAGAATGTACACCCGGNAANCTTCAGGTTGTTTTTGGGTGNGGAGGAGATCGTGACCGTGGAAAGAGAATGGAAATGACCCGCGTGGCATGTGCCGGNGCTGATAAGATCTGGGCAACTTCTGATAATCCACGAACTGAACAGTTATCCGAGATTTTCAAGGATATGCGTAAGGGTATATCGAAAGGCGCAAAGATAAGTTTTATTGAAGACAGAAGAAAAGCAATTGGCCAGGCATTGGATTCTGCCAAGAAAGGTGATTGTGTATTGATTGCTGGAAAGGGGCACGAAGCATTCCAGGAGGTTCAGTATTCAGCCCTGCCTTTTGATGATAGAAAAGTGGCTCGTGAACTTTTACATATCAAATCGCTTGCCGGATGATGCCAAGATTTAATCCAGAAGATTTGGCTTCCTGGAGTCATGGGGAATGGTCGTCTTTACCTGAACGTCCAATCTCAGGTTTTTCAATTGATACCAGAAACCTTGGCAATGGTGATGTTTTTGTTGCGATTAAAGATCAGCGCGACGGTCATGATTTTCTAAGCGTGGCAAAATCAGAAGGAGCTACGGGTGCTATGGTTAGCCGGGTGAACAGCGAACTCGGTTTTCCCCAGTTACTGACAAAAGATACTCTTTCTGCCTTTCATATGATCGCAAAAATGCATCGTAGAAATTTTTCCGGTTCTGTCGTGGGAATAACCGGAAGTTGCGGAAAGACTTCCACCAAGGAGATGCTCTCAGTTCTTTTGGGAAAAGAGCGAACCGTTTCAACGAAGGGAAACTTGAACAATCATCTGGGCGTCCCTTTGAGCTTACTTAGTATAGACCTCGATTCCGATGACTTCGCAGTGATCGAAGCCGGGATAAACCAGACGGGTGAAATGTCGGTTTTAGCAGACATGATAAACCCGGATTTGGGAATTATAACAAATATTGGATCCTCACATTTGGAAGGATTGTTTTCTGAGGAAATCGTTGCTCAAGAAAAGTCTGAAATTTTTCGAAGCGTGGAAAACTTAAAAATGGTATTTTTTCCTGAGCACTGTCTTGAATTTGAAGAATTTAAGGAATTTCATCATTCATCTTCTGATTGCTCAATGGTTCTTGTGGAAGGACGCCCCTCGGGGAAATTGGAAAAGAACAAATCTTATTTTGAATTTCGGACTGAAACAAACACAACCGGGAACTCATCATCGCTTAGGCTTGAGCGCGATGGGTTCCCGGTTTTGAATTTAAAAACCTGTCTGATGTCAAAGGGCATGGGATCAAACTTAGCCCTAGCACTCCTTGCAGCCATGGAACTGGGGATTACAGAAAAAGATTTCTTCGAACGCCTACCCCAATATGCGCCTTCGACCATGAGAGGTAAAGTCCTCTCAGGTCGTGGGCGCGCCTATTATGTGGATTGCTATAATGCCAATCCGACTTCAATGAGAGATTCACTGTCCTTTTTTTCTGAGTCACAAAATGGATGTCCAAAGCTATATGTGATCGGGGGTATGGAAGAGTTGGGTGAATCAGAAATTCAACTTCATCAATCCGTGGGTCAATCGATAAACTTAAAGAGTAAGGACCTGGTGATACTCATTGGGGAGAAGGCAGGTTGGATGTCAGGTGGAATACTGAAAAACGGTGCAAGCACTGAGCAAGTTGTGCTTTTGCAAAATAAGGAGGACGCTCGTTCGATCATAGAAGATTTTGACGGATCGGTTTTGTTCAAAGGCAGCCGTTCCAGCAGATTGGAGTCTCTAGTGCCCGAGTGGGCGGTTTGAGAATGCTTAGTTACCTTCAGAACTGGGAAAGCTTTTTAGGTCCGCTAAGACTTTTTCAGTTCATTTCTGTCCGGGCCATTTTAGCCGGTATAACCGCTCTTTTTGTAGGTTTT
>NHDJ01000113.1 GCA_002167265.1 Verrucomicrobia bacterium TMED56
ATCTGCAAACTGTTTATAAAAAGGATCATAAGATGGCTTAAACATATCACCGCCTTTAAGTAACCCTGTAATTCCTCCAGCTATTGCACCCATAGGTCCAAAAATCATTCCACCCGCACCACCTAAAGCTTGAGATGAAAATTGTCTACCTAAAATATCTTTTCCAAAATCAACAACTCCGCCACTTAAATTTTTAAGATAATCAAAAAAATCTTGTTCTTCGTCAGCCTCAGCTTTTCCCGCTGCCGTGTTAAAAAATAATTCAGGGTTGTTTTCCAAATTAAATCTTTGACCAGTAGACCCAAAAATAACTTGATCAGGTCTGCCTACCAACATGTCTCCAAACTCTCTAGTAGGTGTATCTACTACATTTTCTACAACAGAACCTCTCATATCAAAATTACCTGGTACGTTAACTTCAGGCTTCATTTCAAACATTGGTTTTTGTGTTACACTAAATTGATTAATAGGTGTATCTAATCGAATAGGATTTAACTCTGGTTCAGCTGCTGCTGCTTTACTAAATCCAAAAAGTCCCAAAATACCTTTATCTGTTCCACGTTCTTTAGCTTGTTTTTCTTTTGCGGCTATATATTCATTAGCTTGCTTAATAAAATCTGGATCACCACTTTGCAGCATGTAATTAATAGTTGCATCGCTAATGCCTCCTGTTCCTTTTAAAGGTGTAGTAATTGCCATTAAGCTAGTCCTCTGTTTTTAAGTGTCATCATTTTTTCCTCTTCTGATAATAACGCTTGTTCTGTTACAGTCAACCCTGTCTTCATGGTATTCGCTGGTGCTTGATTAGAAGCCACCACTGATGCGTCAGGCATAGGAGTTTCTGGTAAAGGAATACTACTTGTTCTCCCTGGTTCTGGTAATAAATAATCTTCTTCTTTAATAACAAAAGGTTTNTTNAATNGTTGNTCNTCNANNAANTTNTCTTGTATNTNNTNTAATATNTNAAGAACNTCNTNATCTANTGGNTTTGGTATNNNNTTNTCTTCNGATAATTTTNNATAACCNNNTAANACATCTNTNCTTANANNNAANGGTTTAAACCTNTTATNNTCTATAAATCNATATAAAGGCATNGNTTTTTGATCANCAAACTCTTCTGCAATCTTAGGATCTCTCATNCCTAATACTTTNACAGCNTCATANNTTCTACGTAATTTACTATAAGNTTCTAAATGNTGNCTGTTNGCNTTNATNTACTGTTNTATAATTTTATTNTTNTNNNTTATNGGATCACCNGTTCTTGTGCCTTCNTATATNAAAGCACGNTCTGCTCTTTGNTNTCTTTTAAACTCTGCTATTTTAAAGTTTAAACCTTTTTCTAAATTTATTGGAACTTTNCTAAAACCNGTAAATCCTAANANTTCATCTGGTATTTNATATTNTTCACCTNTTANTGTNTNTCCNGTTNCAGCTTTNGTTANTCTTAACACCTGTGCATAAGAGAAAGGTGATAGTTCGTANGCTGCGTGTTGAAATGANTTAGATATTTTATCACCTANNTCATCTCTTTCATTAAANANTCTTCTACCNTCTTTNGTTNNNCCACCTCTTACAAAAAGATCNAANACAGTTGANGTCCANATAGCTTCTTGAANAAANGGTTCTAANANTTTACCCATTGATTTTACCATACTNTCTAANATCATAGGNACTAANGGAGCNTNTGGATCTCTNTGTANTGTTGATAATGNTGTTTGCGCAGGCTGAATCATTGTGTCGTAAAAGAAACCATGACTAAAATCTATATATTTATATTTGCCNTCTTCATAAATAGGTAAAATAGTATTGTCTTCTGACCATGTAGGTAACACTTCTCTTATAGCATTTAATTGTTCTCTCGTTATTCCATATAAACCTCTGAATATTTCTACTGCCGCAGTTGGTAATACTGTATAGGTAAATCCTTGTCCTACTAAACTTTTGTAGCCAATTGATTTTCTTATAGGGTCTTTAACTTCTTTTATTCCTCTCGTTAAAGTGTTTGCACCTGTTCTATATATTTCTGCAGGGAAAGCTGCGAAACTTCCAAGAGGTGAACGTCTAACGCCTTTTACAAAATCAGATACATATGCATAGTTTGGAACAGTTTCTCTTACAATCTGTGCTGCTTCTTTCATAATAGCTAAATCTGATGGTTTATTAGCTCTTGTTACAACTTTACCAGAAGCATCTTTTATACCTTTTTTAATTGCAACTTCAAAAGCATCATCTAATTTATGTGCTTCAGCTAAGAAATTGTAAACTCTAAATACATCATCTTCCGCTGTGTATAGATCTTGAGCAACATCATATATCTGTTTAAATTTTTTTGTTCCTGTATTTAAAACTTTATTAAAAAATCTATCTGTTGTACCGTATTTTGTTCTTATCTGCGCAACATCTTCAAAGATACCTTCTACGTCTCTCGCTATTACGTTCTGGTTTGTAACACCTTCTTCTAATAAAAATCTATACATTGCTTGATCTTCAGGTGCATTTCTGTATTTAGGATTACCTGTCATTCTATATAAAAGTTGCGGCTGCACAGCTTTTCTAGCTCTGTTTGCAAACTCACCTATCTTAGCCGGTGGTATTAAAATATTACCTCTGTGTACGGTTGTAATTGCAGCAGAAAAAAAGTTTCTTGCGTGNGTGAAAAAACCAAGAACAGTTTTAGCTGCTTGTGCAGATCCTTTTGGTATTAGCATAAGTATTCTGTATGGTAAACTTCTAGTAATAGAACTACCCACAACAGCATCACCAACTCTTATAGCTTCTGCATAAGGTTGCGTTGTAAAGTATCCATCTAACGGACTTTTATATATTGTTTCTGGTAAATTAGTTTTTAAACTTAATGGTGCTCTTGTTATTGCTTGATTGGGTAACTTAACAACTGCATCATTATAATTTTTAAAAAATATAGGTCTTCCTATTTGTCCAGGATCTGCTCCTGCTTTTAATTGTTTAGCAATACTTTCTGAGTCTTTAAGTAAATTAGTATAAAACTTATCTCTTGCTATAATTTCAGATAGATCTGTCATTACGCTATATATACCTTTTTGTGCATTTTTATATTCACCAAACAATTTTTTAAATGCTGTAAGATCTGACTCCTTTTGTATTAGGCCACCTCTACCATCTGGTTTAAATTTTCCTGTGGTAGTATACTTACCTATATTTACTCTTTGCACAGGTCCATCTGCTAAAGCACTCATTTCACCTATGTCAAACACTAACGCTTGTGTAGACTTATCTTTAAATGCGTTTTTAGTTATATCGTTTACTAACTTTACTGCAGTTTCATCATCTAATGACTTGGCATTATTTTTTGCATATCTTTGTAAAACTTTTGCTACTTGTTGTATGTTCTCATTGACAGGTATATATCCATTAAAAAGACCTGCGTTGTCATCTATTATTTTGTAATCAACAGCTAATACATTTTTTACTCTTTCATTTAATATTTTATTTAATTTATCTGTTCCTACTTTTACATTCTTACTAGCGTTAATTAAATTTTTTAAACCTGTAGCCGTTTCTCTAAATGTTTTAGTATTGTTTACTATTTTATCTACTGAAGATTTTGATACCCCTAATTTTTTTAGAGACTCTGTAAATCTATCTCTAACTGTTTTATTAAAACCAGGGAAAACAATTTTATTGTTTTTAACAACATCGTCTGTTGAATACATAAAGTCTGCAATTGTTTTTGACATAATATTTGGGTCTTTAACAGCTAACGCTGCGCCTTTACTTTCTCTAGATATTTCTCTTATGGTATCATCAAAATTTCTAGAAGCATCTTTAGCTAATATTTTTACTGCAGATTTTTTACCTTCTAGTTTTTGAATGTTATCAAAAAGTTCTTGTGTCTTATTACTTCTAGATCTAAAAGGTCGAGCTACAAATCTATCTACCCATCTTTCTAACATACTATCACTATATGCAATATTCTTGCCATCTTGCACAATAAGCTTACCTATTCTACTTGCACCTACAAAAAAAGGCACAATAGGAAAAGCAAGTTCTGAGCCAAATTTTAATCTATTTAATAATTGTCTTTGTGCATCTTCACCGCCTTTTTCTCTTTGTTCTCTATCTAATCCTGTAGGTAGAAAATCTAAAAAATCCCAATCGCCAAATGTTCCTATATCCTCTACATCAGATACAATAAATCCAGCTCCTAATCCTCCACCTATTGCTATAGCTGCAAATTTATCTGTGTTTGTTATTTTATTTAATTTATCAGCTTGTTTAACAGCTCTTGCTGCGTTTACATTATTAGAGGTTTTTACATATCGACCACCTTTAATACTGCTAACTAATTGTCTAACCTTTTGAGATGTTTTTGCTACAACAGGTATAGCTGTTTTTTGTGCTATTTTACCTGCACCATANAANTGACCTATAGCNTCTGTAATTTTACCNGCTGCNGTTTCTGNNGCTACTTCTTCTGATGCTTTTTCTATTTTACCTAAAGTTGTTTGTTCAAAAGCGTCATTAAGTTTACCTGTTAAAGTTTCATCTATAGGTATACCTTCTTCTTGAAAGATATCATATAGCAGTGTTCCAAACGTTATGAGCCCTTTTGGTATTTTTATACCAGCACTAATACCAGCTCCTGTTAAAGATTCTATAAGAGACGCATCTTGTTCTACTTCTTTGCCTTGTACTTTATCTATAATTTTACTGACACCTCTTATAACTTCTTCTTGAACTGTGCCTGTCTTGGAGTCTGGAGAAACGATGTTACCAAAGAAAGGAATTTCTTCTTCTGGAATTGGTTTTGCTTCTTCTGTTAAAGTGCCTTCTTCTAATTCTTTTGGAACTTCTTCAATAATTTCTTCTTCTTCGAAAGAAAAGCCTTCTGGTAATTTTAATCTATCAGACATCTAGCCTCCTTTCTATTTTAGAGTAATTAAAGCATTTTGTTCTTCATCATAAATCAAGTATTTGCCTTGACCCCTTACATCATAATATATAAATCCATCTTGATAGACAACATTACCTGATGGTGTAAATGCTTTTCTATCTTTACCGCCAACTTGAACTGTTTTTGCTTCTAATTTTGCTAATTCTTTTTTAGGTATATTAAACATAGTATTGTCTATTTTAGCATCTTTTTTATCTTTAATTCTATAATACGCATTTGTGATAGCATCTGATTCTGGTGCACTATATACTTTTTTACCGTAAACATCTGTTTCAGACATTAACGATTTCTTAAACGCTGATTTTTCTTGTTGTAATAGTGTCTTGTCTGATTTTTCATCTTGATACATAAATTTATTTAACAAACTATTAAATACAGTAGTTTCATCTCTACCTGTTAGTTGAGATATTTTTTTAGCGTTTCTTCTTATTTTTGCAATATCATCACCGCCACCTTTTGCTATTAATTGTGTTGCTAATTTTCTTCTGCTAAGATCTTTTGATTGTTGCATTCTAACTGCTTTATCTATACCTGGTCTTATACCACCAATTATTTCCTCTAATTTACTTCCGCCTGCTGCTTTACCTGCAACTAAATCTGGGCCAGCTGTTAACAAAAATTGTGTTAATGGATCTCCTAATGGACTAGATCCTGTTCCTGCAACAGCGTCAATTAAATTCATTCGGTTTTGAACATCTTTTACTTGTTCAGCCATTTCATTTGACATAGCTTTTGTTGCAAAAGATTCTCTAGGCTTAATACCCGTCATAACACCTTCCATGACTTCTCCGCCTTTTCTAAACATTGGTCTTTTTAATATTCTACTCATTATCTTATCAATTGTAGTTTCTGTGCCGGTGGATTAATTAATCTGTATATACCAGCTAACGTTGATGCAGTTCCTAGTCCTGTTGCTAATGGAGAAGCGGCCGGTGCTCCAGCTGTAATAACTTCTCTACCAGGATAACCTGCAATTAAAGATGTAACACCAGAACCAAATTGTTGAGCTGCTTCTAATGGTTGTAAAGCTTGTCTTGATGCTAATTGTTGATCAGCTGTTAATAGTTGTTGTTCTCTTGCTTGTCTTTGAGTACCTAATGCACCTAACGCACCAATTTGTTGACTTAACAATGCAGGTGTTTGTTGTGCTAAATTTAAATTATTTGTTAAAGCTTGTTGTGCTAAATTCTGTGCTTGACCAAAACCTTGTTGTCTTAATTGAGCTAATAGTGATGCTCTGTTTCTATCTGATGCTGCTTGATACTCAGCTCTTTGTACACCTTCTCTACCACCACCAAATGCGCCAGCTTGAATTGCTTGATTAGATAATTGAGGTAAACCTTTTGCAGATTGTATATCAAAGTCTGTCATTGTAGCATCAATAACATCTTGTTGATATGGAGACATGTAAGTCTGGTAGGCTGTTGGTGATGCAAGTTGTTGTGCTTGCGTTAAGAAAGGTTGATAACCAGCTAAACCAGGAGCTAAAGCTTCTGCTTGTGTACTTAATGGATCAGCGCCAGCAATAAACTGTCGACCCATAATACCGGAAAGATCGGTAGCTTTAAAATCACCTATTGCAGAAGTTAATTCGTTTAAATAATTTTTACCTGCTGCTTCTATAAAGGGTGATGCTGTTTGTGTGTAATCTGTTGTGGCCATTATACTCTTCCTCCTGCTTCTAATTTTTTCATCATGTCATACATCCTTTGAGCGCCTACATTGACATTACCGTCGCCCATACCTCTAACAGCGTCTGCTGTAAAAACAAATTCGTTGTTTGATAACATTGCTGGAATGTCATCTTCTTTTTCTTTTATCCCAACTGGTGGTATAAATCCACCATTATCTCTTAAATCTAGTTCTTTTATACCTTTAGGATTTTGTCTTACAGGTAGACCCTCGACGCTCGCTGCTTGCATAGCGTTATCGCTAGCAGTGTCTCCACCACCTAATGCGTATCCAGCTCTGTTCATAATACCGCCATCTGCTTGATTTTTTCTAAGATATTTTATTAATTTTTTTAAAAAATCATCAGGGATTGCTAAAGGAGATTTTTTATAATCAGCACCTCTTCCAGTATACTCTTTTGCGTCAAATGGAGGTTCTGCATTAAGCATTTCTTGCAAATCTACTTTATCCTCACTTCCCATACCGTAATTCATTCTACCACCCATAGCTGCTAGGCCTCTTCCTTCTGTTTCCATCATACTCATTTTGTCAAACTCTTCCATTGCTTTTTCTGCTGCATCTTTAGGAGATAGTCCCATGTCTATGTATTTTTCAAAAAGAGCTTCTAAAATTTTATCGTTCTCTATATTAGATGCCATCATTTTATCCGGTAATACAGGTCCAATTGGTTTTGGTCCAAAAGGATTTACAGGTGCTGTTGGGTCACCTAAAGGAAATTCATCATCAGTTCCTTCAGCATAATCTACTCTACCGCCTTTTGAAAAAAGCATCTTTCCTAAAATATCTTCTCTTAATAAATCACCTTTAGTGCTTGAATAAATTATATCTGCTAAAGTGCCGTTTCTATATGCTCCAGTAGGAATAAAAACTTCAGTGCCATCCATTAAAGTAAGAGTAGAACCGCCTCTTGCTTGTTCATCTGCTAAAGGTTTTAGACTATTAATACCTTCTTGAGGATCACCTGTTCCTTTAGCTTCGTTTTTTCTAGGTACTTCTCTAAATTCTTTTGTGTCCTCAAAGTATTTTCTAAACTTATCTAATTCAAACTCTTCAGGATCTTTTTTAGGGATAAAATCTCTTTCCAGATAAATTCCCTCTCTTCTATCTTCAATACCATTTCTATTTGAATCTCTAAATTCCATTGTTTGTAATGGATTAATCATCATACCTTCTGGTATTGGTGTTGCGTCTGGTGACTGCTCTGGTTCTGGTACTATCATATCAGGGTCCATACCTCCTTTATCAAGAAAATCTCGTAATACATCCATATCAAGTCTTCTATTCATTCCTGGTGATCCTTCATCAAAACCTACTCTACCACCCACGGCGTACTCTGATGTATTGGTTTCAACAAAGTTTTCTATTTCTTCAGAGCCCGCATTAGGATTTAAATTTGTGTAATACATTCTTAAATATGATTTTCTAGATTCTGGATCTGTTAATGCTTCTTCAGCTTGCTCCTCTGTCATACCATATTGAGATGTTAAAAAACCTGTTAATGCACCTAAAGTTGCTAGTTTACCTAGGTTACCACCTCCACCTTTAAAAGCTTGACCTATTGTTCCTTCACCAAGAGCAAATTCTCCTGCTTTTCCTAAAATTCCTCTTGTTCCTAAAGTTCTACCAGGAACCAATTGTGCACCTTTTGGTAATGTTAAAGCATCTCCAAATAAAGCAGATTTTGCACCAGGTATTATGTTACTAAATTGAAATCCAGGTGCGTTAGGTCTTAGTCCCCCAAAAGTTCCTCCACCTAAATAATAACCACCTGCAGCTAATATTGCAGCTTTACCAAGATCAGAGGATGCAATATCTTTAACCGCTCCTGTAGCTTTTTTAACAACTTTTTTAGCCGCTCTAGCTACTTTACCTAAAAAGAATTTATCTCTAGGCACAACATCCGTTATGCCTCCACCCATGTATAATTGTCTTTTCATCTGTCCTCTTGATATTGTCATATTTTAATTAAGTTGTTGTAGGCAGGCTTATAATCCTGTATTTTTCAATCTACTTGGTTTTGCCAAATAAATCAAGGCTTGGCATAACCACTTTAACATCCCTTCGAATGTGTGCTTCTGGCACCCCTTTTGCCTTCCATTCCTCGTCATTTTTATATACTTCACCCGTCTTTAAATTAGATATTGTCTCAATTATTTCTTTTGGTTCAATAACCTTCATTATGTTGTTACCTCCCTTGGCTGTATTTGTAAGATAGAAGCTATTACATGTAATTCATTTGCATCACTAGCCTGTACTTTTATAGC
>NHDJ01000114.1 GCA_002167265.1 Verrucomicrobia bacterium TMED56
GACGCACAGCTTTCTCTCACTCAAATTTTGGCTCTTGATGGAGTTATAATTGTAACCACTCCACAAAAAACTGCCTTCGATGTGGCAAAAAGAGGTGCCAGAATGTTTGAAAAAGTAAATGTGCCATATTTGGGCGTAGTCGAAAATATGAGCTACTTCGTAAATCCACAAAATGAGGAAAGGTCATACCCTTTCGGTCAAGGAGGAGGACAAGTCGTGGCAGATGACCTTAAGACAAACCTTTTAGCAGAGATTCCTTTGGACGAAGAAATTCGGATGGGAGGTGACCATGGCGTCCCGATTGTGATCGCTGATCCAAAGCACCCAGCTTCACAGGAATTTTTATCTTTGGCAGAAAGACTTGTAAAAAAAGATTAACTTTTAATTTCGCGATGTAAAGTGTGCCGACGAAGAAAACGGTTGTATTTTTTCTTTTCAACAGGGTCAGTTTGCAACTTTTTATTACGAGTGGACATGTACCTAGAGGGTGGTTTGCCATCTTTTCTAGATTCCGTACATTCAAGTATTATTGTTTCTCTTGCCATTTCCACCATTATTTAAAGTAAAAGTAATATGACAACTTCAAAATTTCTCTGCCAGTAGTAAGGAATTTCGATTTGCAAACTTTGGTTATTTTATCAGAATGTGCACTAAACATGGAAGTTCATAACAAAGAAGAAATTTCGATCCTTAATCAAAATGCTCTTCGAGAAGTACAGATTGAAGGCGGAGAAAAAAGTAACTTAGAAGTACCCGAATTGGGTAACGATCATCTAAATAGAGTTACCCAGTCCTCTGAACCCTACGATTTGTCTGGCACTCTTTCAGATGGTCAAAATTCTTTTGCCCAAGAGGAATGTACAAAACCAGGGATCCCCCTACCCAGCGTTGACAACACGGACGAAACAGGAATTGATTGCACGAGAGAACCGGATTGGGAAGTCATCAAACCCACGCAACTTCCCGAAGAACCTGAACCAAACAAGATTCACAATGACCGATACTGGGATGAAAGAAGCCTTGATCAAGATATCGTGGAAAAAGACCTTCAAGACGAAATGATTGAGGAATCAACTTTTATATCCGATCGTGAGATTCGGGAGGCAGATGAGTACGGCAGGTCAGAAGCGAATAAAGTACTTGACCCATATTACAACAGTGCAACTGATTTCAATCATCACCATCCAGAAAACAGGTGATTTTAGTTAACTCTAAGCGATTCCCCTTTCGCTTTGTTCAACAAATTTAATTATTTCATTAATTCGTGCGGAAGAAGCACCGGTAAAATCCTTGGTCACTTTTTCAATTGCCTGCGATCGGTTGAGAGAAGACCTGTAAAAAATTTTAAATACGGATTTAATTTCATCAACTTCTTCAGGTGAAAAATTAGCCCGATCTAATCCAACCTTATTAATAGAGCGAACTTCTGCTGGAGAACCGTCTGCGAGCATAAAAGGAGGTACATCTTGCACAAGTTTAGAGCAGGCAGAGACCATGGAATATTTTCCTAATCTGCAAAATTGGTGAACCCCCGAACCCCAACCGATATTTGTATGGTCTGCCACTTCAACATGTCCGCCCAGAGCAGCGTGACTGCTCATTACAATCTGGTTTCCGAGTTGGCAATCATGGGCGATATGGCTGTAAGCCAAAAAAACATTAGCTGAACCTATTTTAGTATTTTCCTGATCCTTGGTTGCTACATGAGCGGTAACATATTCCCGGAAAATATTGTTATCTCCAATTTCGAGCCCGGGATTGCCACCTTCAAACTTCAAGTCATGAGTCAATCCACCAATTAAAGCATAGGGGAAAATTTCATTTTCTTTTCCCAGAACAACATTGCCTTCAACTGAAGCATGATGTCTCACCACGCAAGCATCTCCAATTTTAGCCATTTTTCCAATATGGCAAAATGCCTCAACTACTACATTGGAGCCAAATTCAGCTCCTTTTTCAACTTGTGCGGATGGATGAATTTCGACTCCCATTAGAAAGCTTCTTTGGTTCCCACAATAGAAAACATAAGATTTGCTGAAGAAACCACTTTTTCATCCACAAAGCATGAAACTTCGGCAGTTGCCAATTTATCTCCCCGCACTTTAACCAGATTCGCTTTAATGACCAGTTGGTCCCCGGGCACAACAGGTTTTCTAAACTTCACCTTATCCGCACTCATAAAAAAAGCTACCTTACCTTGTGTGGTTGCTCTTCTGAGTAACAATATGCCTGCTGTCTGGGCCATGGCCTCTAACTGCAGGACACCTGGCATCACTGGATGCCCTGGGAAATGACCTGTAAAAAAAGGCTCATTTATTGAAACATTTTTAATTCCAGTAAGTGATTCATTTCCTTCAATTTTTATCACACGATCGACCATAACAAATGGATAGCGATGAGGCAGCACATCAAGGACTCTTCTTACATCCAAATGAGTTTCCTGAGGAAGAACAAAGGATTTCCTCACGTCGTCCGATTCAGGTTTTTTATCTTTTGGATCGCAGGTAACATTGGTTGATTTTAAAATCTTTGCCGATAATTCAGAATTCAAGGAATGACCTGGGCGAACTGCAATAATGTGAGCTTTTAGCGGTTTTGCCAAAAGACATAAATCTCCCACAATGTCTAAGATTTTGTGTCGAACAAACTCATCTTCAAACCTGAGCGGTTCCTTTGACATAACTTTATCGCCTTTAATGACGATTGCACTGTCAAGACTTCCACCTCTAATCTTTCCAAGTTTTAGCAACTCTTCGATATCTTCGTACAATGTAAATGTTCTTGCGGGTGCGATATTTTCTGCATAGCTATCCGGGTCTATGTCTATTGAAAGGTGTTGAACATGCACACCACGGTCATCAGATGAGGTGCAAGTGATTCGCAATCCATCATGTGGCAATGCTATTATTGAGCGATTACCAGAACTGACAGACAAAGGTTCATTTAATACTAAAAACTCTCTTTCCTCAGGAAGATCCACAGGTTCAGCATCCATTATCATCTCTACAAATTGGCGAGAAGATCCATCGAGAATGGGTGGTTCGCTGGCATCAAGTTCAATAATCGCATTATCTATACCGCACCCAGACAAGGCACTCAGCACATGCTCTATAGTATGAACTTTTGCGTTCCCATTTGAAATGGTAGTGCTACGGACGAGTTCTGAAACACTTGAAGTTAAAGGTTGGATTTCAGGTTTGCCATACAAATCAGTTCGACGGAACAAGTACCCGGAAGATGCTTTGGCAGGCTTTAATGTGAGCGTTACCTCGTCTCCCGTATGCAAAGACTTGCCTTTAATAGATCGCTCATTACGAATGGTTCGTTGATTTACAGACATAAAACTAAGGAATAGAACTTGAAATCAAAAAAATATAAAGCCATACGAAAATTTACCGAAAGATTGTTGCGTTCTCATTCTTTACAAAAATACATTGTAAATATCTTTTTCATCTTAAGTTTATTGATTTCAGCAATTTTAGCTTTACTGATTTTTTTTGATTCATGATTTTAAAAAATTGGTTACACAAATCACAACAAACAAACTATTTGTCACTAAAACCCGAATCAGAAAGATTTCCCCCACGGTTTAGAA
Organism: Verrucomicrobia bacterium TMED56; assembly: GCA_002167265.1. GTDB lineage: Bacteria > Verrucomicrobiota > Verrucomicrobiia > Opitutales > Seribacteraceae > Seribacter. The sequence goes on from NHDJ01000114.1 coordinate 3,596, forward strand.
TCGATTCCCATTTCACAAAGTATTCCTTCTTTTCTACGATTGGAACAGATGCGGTATTCAAAAAGTCCGAAAATCTATCATACCCATTATTCTGTAAGTATTTCCCGAATAATTCATTTAAATTAGGACTTGAAGAAAGGGTGCGCACTAGATTTTCAAGTGACTCAATACGATTGCGTTGTTCTTTGAAGAGGATAAATTCTAGTGAATTTTGTGATGATAATTTCTCTAATCCTTCAAGGTTTACCGGTGAAGATAGACTATTATTGGAAATGTAAAGGAGTTTTAAATTTGAAAGACCGTCCAAAAAGGATATTTCATGTATCAGATTATTGCTTAAGCGAAGTTCCTTCAACCCGGACAGGTTTTTTAAACTCGCAGCATCCTCAATATGATTGTACTGCAAGTGGAGACTTTGCAAACGAGATAGTTTAGAGAGTGCTCGAATGTCGCAGATTCTGTTTTCAGAAAGAAAAAGCTGGGTTAAATTCACCAAATTTTGCAAACCATTGAGGTTTGAGATCTGATTATTGTTCAGGTGCAATTTCTGAAGACTTCTTATGGTTTCTATGCCATCTAAATCATTCAATTTATTACCCGACAAGAGTAAGACGCTAAGATTAGGAAAGTCACCCAGAGAGTCTAGTTTTGATATATGATTATCATACAGATAAAGGTTCCTTAATGACTGAATGGTTGAATTGAACTCAACCAAAGGGTCGTAATCCCATTTCCCGTTTCCACTTAAATCGCTAAACGGTTCTCCCATATCATACATTTTATTTTTGTTTAGATCTTCAAAGCTTTCTGGAATACCCAATTGATTTCCTTGCAGATGCAAGCTTATCAAAGATTTAAGTTTCCCAACTCCATCTAGATCAATTAAAGAATTGTAGGAAGCGTTGAGGGTCCTAAGACGAACAAAATGTTCAATTCCGCTCAATCCAACCAAACGATTTTTTGAAAGATTAAGTTCCTCTAAAGAACTGTTAGCGAACAGCTCTTTTCCGGAAAGTGAAGTCATTTCAAGTAGAAGATTAGCTTTCTCATTATCCAATGTTTTGGTTGTTCCTAATGAGTCCCGAATTTCACTGATTCTATTTTCAACAGATTTATTGGTAAGGAAAAGTAAAGAGCCCAAGTTGGAAATCTTGTTTCCCGACAAATCCAATTTTTTAATCTTTGGTAGTTTTGCAATTGGGCCTAAATCTGTGAGTAGATTATTCTTTAAAATTAGAACCTCTAAATTGCTCGCATGCTCCAATCCTTTCAGGCTTCTAATCTTAGCATCGTTCAATTCGAAATACTTAAGCCGCTCCCTTATATGAGTGGAGGTCAAATTCCTGACTTCAACACCCACCTGTAGGGCAATTGCTTTCTCCAATTTAGGTTCGTCAAAATACAAATCTTGATTCAATTTCGGTTGAGCAACGCATAAAACAGGAATAACACACAGCAGGTATCTTAAACTAACAAGGAAGATATTTATTCTTTTCATAGCGTTTGGAAATTGGATTTAGACCTTATCAACATCATGCTTTACTTGATTCGTGCAATTAAGTCTTTCGATTCAACAGAATCTCCAACTTGAACAAGAATTTCATCGATGACTCCGTCTGCGGAAGCATAGATAGTAGTTTGCATCTTCATCGCCTCAAGAACAGCAATCTTCTCCCCTTTGGAAACGGATTTGCCAACACTGGTTGCTATACTACTAATTATAGCCGGGATTGGAGCTCCCACATGATTGTTGTTGGACGGGTCAGCCTTTTCCCTCGCTTTGGCTTCTCCCTTGATGCTTTTATCTTGTACTAAGGTAGTTCTGGCCTTCCCATTAAGTTCAAATGTAATCGAACGAATTCCTTTTTCATCAGGTTCACCAACATGTAGCAATTTTATAAAAAGAGTTTTACCTTCTTCGATTCTAATTGAGATTTCTTCGCCTGGTTCCAGACCATGAAAATAGGCAAGTGTTGGCAATACAGAGACATCTCCGTATTTCTTCTTAAAGTCCTGAAAATCTGTGTATACTTTAGGATACATAACTGATGAAAACAAGTCATCATCCGAACACTGTTTGCCAAACTTTCTTACCAATGCTGCCTTTTCCTTCCTTAAGTCCATTTTAGGAGCAGAAGCACCGGGTCTACCTCTCATTGGCTTTTGTCCTCCTAGAATAACTTTCTGCACATCTTTAGGCCATCCCCCTTTGGGTTGTCCAAGATTTCCAGATAGAAGATCAATAACAGATTGAGGGAAACCAGTTTCTTCAGGTAAATTGACTAGATCTTCCGGCTTAACTCCTTTGGTAATAAGAAAAATTGCCAAATCCCCCACACTCTTGCTACTGGGGGTAACTTTCACGATATCTCCAAGCAAACGATTACAAGTCTGATATGTGCTCACCACATCGGGCCACCTTTTACCCAAGCCAAGAGCAGCAGCCTGCTCACGTAAATTTGTGTATTGACCACCAGGCATTTGATGCTGATACACTTCTGCACTGCCAAAAGGTGGAGATGTATCGAATGGTGAATAAAATTGCCTAACAGCTTCCCAATAGATGGAGAGTTTATTAAGGGCGTCTACATCGAGTCCAGTTGATCGGGGTGCATTACGAAGGGCATGAACAATTGAGTTAAGATTGGGTTGGCTCGTACAGCCCGATAAAGATGAAACCGCCAAATCTACAACATCAACTCCAGTTTCTACAGACTTGATGATTGAAGAGGAAGATATACCACTTGAGTCATGGGTATGAAAATGGATCGGCAAGCCAACTTCATTTCTGAGAGTTTTGACCAGTCTGCTAGCCGCAATTGGGTGACAAAGACCAGCCATATCCTTAATTGCAAGGATATGAGCCCCCATCTTCTCAAGTTCTTTGGCTAAATCTACATAATAATTCAAGACATACTTTTCTTCAGACTTGTCAGTGAAGTCTCCAGTAAAGCAAATTGCAGCTTCGCATAGAGATGGTGTTTTCTCCACCACTGTTTCCATGGCAACCTTCAAATTCGGCAAGTAGTTCAATGAATCAAAAATACGAAAAACATCCATCCCTGCTTCCGAAGAATGAATGACAAACTCGCGAACNACATTATCAGGATAGTTCGCATACCCTACGGCATTTGAACCTCTTAAAAGCATTTGAAAAAGAATGTTTGGTATCTTCTCTCGCAAGCTTCTTAATCTCTCATAGGGACATTCACCTAGAAAACGCATGCAAGTGTCATAGGTCGCGCCTCCCCACATCTCTAAGCTGAAGAGTCCTGATACATTTCTGGAGATATAATCAGCAACTTCAAGCATATCGTAGGATCGCATACGGGCGGCCATCAGTGATTGATGTGCGTCACGCAGAGTAGTGTCAGTCACCATGAGAGGCTTTTGTTCCCTCAACCAGCTGGAAAACTTTTTTGCCCCTTGTGAAAGCAATAAATCTCGAGTTCCCCGGGGAGGATTCTCTATCGCATCACATTCAGGAACTATAAGAGGTAAGGGATTCTTTAGGCGCGGTCTTCCTTTAACCTGAGGATTTCCATTTACAATAACCTCACCCAAATAATTGAGAAGTTTTGAAGCTCTGTCTTTTCTCGGTTTGAACTTAAAAAGGCTGGGAGTCACATCAATCATCCGAGTCGTCGCATTTCCCTTCACAAACTCTTTATGTGTGATGACATTTTCAAGAAAAGGAATATTGGTCTTCACTCCTCTAATTCGCATTTCCCTCAAAGCTCGGTGCATACGATCCAATGCTTGCGAAAGATTTGGTCCAGAAGTGGTTAGCTTGACTAGGAGCGAATCATAAAATGGAGTAATGATAGAACCAGTATCTCCCATTGCACCATCCAGCCTGACCCCAAATCCTGCTGCAGACCGATAGGAGAGAATCTTTCCATAATCTGGACTGAAATCCTTTTCTGGATCTTCAGTAGTCACTCGGCATTGAACCGCACATCCATTTCTGGGGATTTCAAGCTGGGTTGGAATACCAATTTTCTTTTCATGTAAGGCATGATCCATAGCCACTAAGATTTGAGACCTGACAATATCAATCCCTGTGATTTGTTCAGTCACAGTATGCTCCACTTGAATCCGAGGATTCATTTCAATGAAAAACCATTCTTTAGTATCCTGATCGAGAAGAAATTCAACGGTTCCTGCGTTGTCGTATCCTATCTTCTGAGCCAAGTCCACACCTGCCTGACAAAGCTCGTCTACCACTGCATCGGGAAGACCAATGGAGGGGGCAACCTCCACCACCTTTTGGTACCTTCTTTGAACGGAACAATCCCTTTCATGCAAATGAACAACATTTCCATGGCTGTCTCCAAGAATTTGGACTTCCAAATGCTTGGCTCTGCCAACATACCGTTCAAGAAAAACCGCGGCATTCCCGAAAGCTCTTTCAGCCTCTCCTTGAGCTTCCTCAAGCATAGGCTGTAGTTCGTCTTCTTTATTCACGACCCGCATTCCTCTGCCACCTCCCCCGAAGGCTGCCTTTATAATGAGCGGGAAACCAATTTTCTTTGCCCACTTGAGGGCATCTGCTGGTTTAGAGACTGGATCTGGGGTGGCTGGAAGGGTGGGAACTCCAGCAGCATCAGCCGCTTTTTTGGCAGCCACTTTGTCGCCCATTTTCTCAAGTAAATCTGCTTTGGGTCCAATGAAGATAATTCCTGCATCCTCACATGCCCTGGCAAAATCTGCATTTTCTGACAGGAAGCCATAGCCCGGGTGAATCATATCAACCGCTTTTGCCTTAGCCAAAGAAATAATTGATTCAATATCTAGATAAGCGGCAACTGGACCTTTACCTTGACCGACGAGATAAGCCTCATCTGCTTTAAATCGATGCACTCCAAAACGATCCTCTTCAGCGTATATGGCAACTGTCCTTAGATTTAACTCGTTCGCAGAACGAAAAATTCTTACTGCAATTTCGCTACGATTTGCGACTAGAAGTTTTTTCATAAATTAATTTTCAATTATATGACGGAAATCTCTAATCATTTAGCGAATCTGGCTGATCTTCAATGTTAAAAGAATCACACAAATGAAAATAAATGAATAAAATTCAATCTTGTTTTCTCAAACCATGTGTCAACATACAGATGCACACCCAAAAAATAGGCAAGGGCTGCCATTCCCAGAAATGGTCCAAATGGAATCTCTAAACCCCACCCTACCTCAACTCTTCTATTTTTTTTATTTAATTTCAAATATTTGGAAACCAGCATTAATGGGATCATGATGATCGATCCCAAGAGGGCTCCTGCAAAAATTGTAAACAAGCCACCTTCCCATCCACAGAAGGCTCCGACACAACCCAAAAGCTTGATATCCCCCTGCCCCAACGCTTCTTGTTTCATTAGTTTTTCGGCAAACGCACCGATCCAAAAAAGTACTGAAGAAGAAATAATCATACCAAGAAGTGAAGTCATTACTGAAGACAATCTTTCAGGGAAAAGGGGATCTGATGAAAATCCATGAAGCAATGGAAAATATGCCGAACACACCAAGCCCAACAAAGCACCACCCATGCTAAATCTATCAGGAATAATCATGGTTTCTAAATCAATCACGATTATTACAATCATCAGAAAACCAAATGCTAATGAAACTAACAAGCGGGACTCGCTTCCAAACAGAGAATACTGATAAAAAAAGAAGCCAAAAAGCAAGGCTGTTAGAAACTCAACTCCGATGTAACGAAACGGGATTTCAAAATTACAGCACATGGCTTTTCCCCTGAGCATAACCCATGAGAAGATTGGTAGATTATGAAACCATTTGATCCTAACATTACATTGAGGACAGGAAGAAGGGGGATGAATGACCGACTTACCAAGAGGAATTCGAG
>NHDJ01000115.1 GCA_002167265.1 Verrucomicrobia bacterium TMED56
GGTAATTTTTGATAGATCGGTTTTTTATCCATTGTGAAGAGGTTACCTGCACCTTCCGGAGAATCATCCCGGGCCCCTTCTTTGATCCACTGTTCAATCTTGGCGATTTCAACTTCATGAAGGGGCTTCGTATTCTTGCCCTTGGGCATTTCTGCATTCCCTGAAGAGTCCAGTGCGATTTGACTCAACAGATAGCTATCTTGAGGCTTGCCAGGCACAACGGCAGGTTTACCAGTCTCTCCACCTTCTATCAGCGAATCAAAATCGGTCATCAAGTAATCACCTTTTTGCTTAGCTGGTTGGTGGCATCCATTACAGTTGGCCTGAAAGATCGGCTTTATCTCTTGATGGTAGCTTATCGCCTCAACTTCCTTTTCGCCATGTAGGGACAAACCCACGAAAAGGATCCAACATCCGAAGATAAATTTAAAATTATTCTGCATGTGATTTATTTTGTATCGGATGACAAAGTATACAAGTGCCAACGGGGAAACATTTAAAATAAATTAATCTAGGTTGAGGTAGGTAAAAAAACCTCTCGGGTGATTGGGGCGATGAAAATGTAGAAAGTATTCAACTCACAACTTTCTGACCAACATATCTGGTAAAAGAAAAAACACTTAATGTGTTTGTAGAGGTTAAGATTTTTTCAAAAGGTCAACTCTCCAGAAAGAAATAAATCTGCATATCCCCTTAAGGATACAAATTCATTCAAGTCTTCACACCAGAATCTACCTCCTCGAGGAGAGGCTTGTTGAGCGAACAGTTTGACCTTGCCTAGCTTTTTTGACCAAAAAGGGACCAGCATACAGTGGGCAGATCCTGTTGCATGATCTTCATTGATCCCAATACCGGGAGCAAAATATCGCGATATAAAATCGTACTCCCCAGAGTCATCAACTGCGGTGGCAATGATCCCTTGACCTCCCTTAAGAGAAAGTAAAGTGGGGAAATCCGGCTGAAGTGATTTCAAATTCCCACTTGAATCAAAAAGGCACAAATAATTGTTCCCCATCCAGACTCCTGCAGGATAAGCTCCGAGACCTTCAACTAAATTGGCAGATAAAATACCGGCAGATAGGGGGATGGTGGGAAGGAGTATTTCAATCGTGCCATCCTCGTGTTTCCTAGAATTAAGCAATCCACCTTTCGATCGAAAACTGAGTTGGTTACTTTCGTTTTTGTAACGATGTTCAAAAATACAATGGGCAGCTGCCAAAGTAGCATGTCCGCAGAGTTCAATTTCTTTTATTACACTAAACCATCGAATAGACCATGTTTCATTCTTTGCCGGAATAACAAAGGCTGTTTCGGGTAAATTCAATTGTTGTGCCATCCCCTGAAGTTCCTTTGTAGAAAGCCACTCGTCTAAAATACATACTCCTGCGGGATTCCCTGATTGGGGACCAATCCCGAATGCGTTCACCATATAAAAAGGAAAAGATTTCATGAAGTAATTAAAATAAAAAGGAACTTAACTCCTCACAAATATATCTTATGTCAATGTTTCTTAAGAACAAAAAAGCCCTCTGGAAGATCCAGAGGGCTTCAGTAATAAATTTTTAAAATTTTTCTAGGCTGGGTCAACTTCCCATCCGGCACGGTAGACTTTACTGATAAGTTTATCCGTATCTTTTCGGTTCGTTTTCATGTTTTTTGCATCCCAAGTGAATTTACCTCCAGCACGCATCGCCACATTTCCAAGCAAAATTGCTTCAGTCAGATTGCCGGCATAGTCAAAATTTGAAACTGCAATCTCTGGTTTACCTTCGCGAATCGCCTTAACAAGTTCTTCCTTCATACCGTTGTCACCTCTTCCGTTTCTGGGTAAAGTTTGCTCTGGCTTTTCGACATCTTTTTTACCATGCCACTTACCGCCTTTAAATACCTTCCAGTCAGAACCGTAATCATTTGGGGAATACATAATACCATCCGAACCAACAATTAGCAGTCCGCTATTTTTGGGAGTTTCTCCATGCAATAAGTCAAGCGGCGGAAGATTTTTTGTTCCCTTGCTGTCCTTTCCATTGTTTCCGACCTTCCCTTCGTACCAATAAAATTTAATCGGTCCGCGTTTTTCAGTTTTTGGGAAGTCGAGATTTATACTCGCCCAAGATGGAAAAGTCTCGTCATTTATAGGACCCGTATTGACAGATTCAACAGTGGTTGGCTGAGTTAATTCACACCCCATGAAAGCAAGATTGGTTGTGTGGCAAGCCATATCCCCAAGAGCTCCAGTTCCATAATCCCACCACCCCCTCCATTTAAAAGGTGTGTAAGAAGAATGATACGGACGCATGGGAGCCGGTCCGATAAACGAATTCCAATCCAAATGATCAGGAACTGCCATCGATTCGGATGGACGTTCTGTAATCATAGGTGCCTGAGGCCAGACTGGACGGTTAGTCCATGCATGAATTTCCTTAACCTTTCCAAGTCCACCTGCACGGATGTATTCAGCACCTTCCCGAAGTCCATCGGAAGCCGTTCCTTGGTTACCCATCTGGGTACAAATCTTTTCTTTTCTGGCTAGGGTTGCTAATTGACGAGCTTCCCAAACGGTATGAGTAAGAGGTTTTTGTACATAGACATGAATGCCCCATCTCATTCCCATCATCGCAGCTGGTGCATGAGTGTGGTCGGCAGTGCTAATATTCATAACATCAATCTTATCTCCCAACTGGCTGATCATCTCGCGAAAGTCACTGAATTTGACCGCATCCGTATACTTACGAGTAGCCACATCCAACCTCCTGGCATCGACATCACATGCGGCAATAACATCACCGTGCATAGCTAAGCCATCGAAGTCACCTTTACCTTTTCCCCCAACGCCAATGCCGGCTACCTGCAAACGGCTGTTAGCTCCAAAAACTCGACTGGGTAAGGCAGTAAATGCGAATGCCGAGGAGGCAGCCCCAATAAAGGAGCGGCGTGAGTAAGAGAATGTTTGTTTAAAATTAGTCGATTTCATAAATTAGCGAGCTTTTATCACATTCTACAAGCCACCTCATAGGCAAGATAAAATTCAAATAAATGTCACATTTTTTTCTGAACTAATTCTTTGTTTTATTCCTTGGGAACCTCAAAAGGATTTGTGCTTTCATTAAGGTCATAGAAAAATTTTCTTCTTTGTTTGTGGGTCATTAAGTGAATTTTCTTAATTTCTTTGCCAATGTGCTCAGGGGGCAATCTAATCAAGTATTTTTTTAGTAGAAAATGCCTCCTCATNAAAAATTTCATAGATTCCTTTTGCTCAGACTGATTTCCTTGTTGAAACAGAGCTAATTTCTTCTTCATTGTTTCTCTTTCTTCATGTGAATACTGTTCAATCCGCTCGATAGTTTCTCTCAGTTTCCTTAAACGGGGAGTAGGCATATCCAATAATTTATTGAGCATTCGTATCTCATCCTGACCTAAATTTTCATTATTGTTAGACCTGCCAACTTTGCCTGCCTTCTGGGTTGAGTCAGCATGAGCGGGTGTGCTGCTGGTCGAATCGCAGTGTCCGTTGTTTACAGACAAAACCATAAGCAAGAATAGTGACAAACTTGTATAATATAATGGGGTCATGGTAAGGGAATGGTTTCCAACGCTAAAAGTAACTCGTAGCCATTATCAAAATTGGCATCATAAAGACTCGGAATATCNCTGGAAGCAGATAACAAGTCATCCAAAATTAGAAAGTCAGAGTAATCTTCAATTATCTCAACTTCCGGAGTTTCAATCAATTTCATTTCTTGCGAGATTTCGGGATTGTTGTTTTCATACGAAAAAAAATTCGNCCCATAAAACACGATGGCTAAGCAAGCGGCAAGGGGTAGGGTGAAAGTGATAACCTTGTGGGATAATTTTGTTTTGTCAGCATGATCATGAATTTNACGAGCCAAGATGTTTTCATCTAATTTAAAATCTTTTTGCTCTTTTTCAGATTTCAGAAAATGATCAATTTCNAGGTCGTATGATTTTGGTAATTTCTTCATTTTAAAGTTGAGGTTTAATCTTTTGCTTGAGTACTTGCCTTGCCCGGTAAATCCAAGTCTTCACATTCGCTTCATGTGTGTTCATCATTTCCGCGATCTCGCCATAACTCCATTCCTGTTGAACTCGTAGAAGCAGNGCTGTTCGATGATTCTCCGGTAACTTATCCATCTCGGCACTTAAAATCTCTTTGATTTCGTTTGTATTTGTTCTTTCACTTTCTGCAACTTCCCACTCTGTAAAGTCTGACTCTTTAGGTCTTCGTGCCCGTTTCTTGATTTCGTCGATCAATAGATTTCGTGCGATGGCGAATAGCCAGGTNGATACTTTAGCTTTTGGCTGGAAGCGCNCGGATGCTTGAAAAACACGATAAAAAAATGTTTGAGTCAGATCTTCTGCATCAAATTCATTAAACATTGATCTTAAAAAGAATGCATAAATTGGTTTTTTCCATTTACCAATAAATTCTTTGAGAGCCCTTTCATCCCCTTGAGAAATTTCCCTAAGTAAAAGATGATCTTTATCCGCCCTTGGTTCATTTTTNGAGGANGCACTGCTTACTCCNACTTGTTTATCCGTAATTGGTAGTTGTGCCAGTAAAAAACTTTCAGACATTACCNATTAAAACGATCAAGGATAAGAAAAGTTTCAAAAAAAACTTCCCGTTTCTCCTCTCACTGTGGAATCAAAGGAATTATCTGAGCAGAATCTACAATCACGAAACCTTCGGTGTCTTGATTGGTAACTTCTATTGAGTATTCCGTACCTGCCTCAAACTGAAAGGAACCCAAGGAATGCCAAAAGTTATCTCCATTTCCTTTCTTTCTTTGATCTTTNATAATTTGAAANGGGCCTTTCGCACTTGTGATTTCATATTTTACCTTACCCGCACGATTTCCCTGAGTCACATAGGATACCCGAACATCGTGCAGACCATTATTATGAACGGCAAAACGAAATTTAGCTGACCGCATACCCTTGCCGGCATTTCCGTCATGAAAGTAAAAACTCCCTACAAAAGGACGTAAAGAAGTGCTAGTCACCCATTCCCCTGTCAGCTCAATTTGCTTGTCATCAATAACAATTCCATTCAATCGCGAAGGGTCTAATCCCATACCCTCACTAATCATATTACTTGTTTCCAGCTCTAGAACCTGCCCGTCCTCAAGGAGCTTTTGTTCCAAATCTTCATAAGGCAATGATTGGACATCCACTCCTTGCATAATGCTTAAAACTGCTGCAGTTGCGGCAGACTGCCCCAAAATCATAAAAACCGGTTCCATCCGTATGGAACCGAAGGCAATATGTGAGGATGAGATACACACTGGAACAAGCAGGTTAACACATTCAGTACGCTTTGGCACAAGAGAATTATAGGAGATTTTATAAGGGCCTCCAGGGCTTACTTGTATATCTCCCTCATTTAAAACATACGCTCTTCCACTTTCGTCTTTGGCAACATATCTCTGCACATTGTGTGAGTCCATATTGTAAGATCCCATGCCAATAGCATGAGGAATTTTTTTTTGTCCGTTCAAATGCAACTCAGTCATAACGAATTCGCCAACCATTCTTCGAGCCTCTCGAACATAAATTTGGTGTGGCCAATTTCCGTTGTCTTCAAACTCGTCTTTGGCCAATCCCCACATACTCATTCGAGACCTTATATTTTCTGGAACTCTTGGATCATTACTTAAAAAATAAAAATAACCTTTTTGATAGCTTTCATGTTCAGAAATAATTTCCATCCTTTGCTCATAAGTTCCGTTCGGATAATTATAATTCATGCCAATATTATCNGTACTAAAAGGTCCATGGTTATTCGTATCAGTCTTCGCATTGGGAATAGGGTCGAATTTACCAAATACATGCTGTGATCCCATTTCCAATGTCCTCAAAAGTAATTCGTATTCAGAGGGATCATAGCCTTCCGGCTTCGGAAAAGGCAGACGATTGCCTTCAATTTGAGTCAAGCATACCCTGAAATTATAGGCTTGCATCTTTGTATCACCAGTGCCCTCCTCACCTGGCCCTTCATTACTGATTCTTGACAACAATCCACTGCTTGGGTCACCTTCTTGAACAAAAGGGTCAACCCTGCCAGAGAACTGATGCTTCTTGGCATTTTTAGTCTGGACTCCGCTCAGAGTCTCGCCGTAAACAGAATTTGCTTCTCGACCCACAAAGAAAGAAACTCCCGCTGCAGCCATCAAATCTCCCTCATAGGTACAATCCAGAAACATTTCTCCTTCAAATTTTTTTCCGGATAGTGTTGTAATAGACAAAATCCGCCCATCCTTTACTTCCACTCCGCCTTCTCTATCCAACCACTCNTCGCGCAAAACTTCGATTTGATTTTCCTGGACCCAAGATTCAAAGATCATCTCCGCAACCTTGGGTTCAAAAATCCACATGGTCCTCCGGTCACCATCAATTGCGGGTGAGCCTTGCCCTCGATTTCCATAATCTTCCATTTTTTGCCAGATCCAGGAATTAGATGCTTGATAATGTCTCCATACACGATGGTAAAATTCACGTGCAATTCCACCAATGACCTGTTTTTTCCCGGTATCCGTCCAACCAAGCCCGCTACTGGAAAGTCCTCCTAAGTGCGTATCTGGAGAAACAATCATCACAGTTTTNCCCATTCTTTTTACCTGAACNGCGGCCGACAATCCAGCCGAAGTACCTCCGTATATTATGACATCTGCTTTTTTCGTCTGCGACTTCAATGGACAAAGTCCAATCAAAGTAAAAACAAGCAAATATATAGAATATTGCAAAACCCCACGTTCCCACATATGAATTAGTTCTACGGATCGATAAGGTTCAATCAAGGAAAATTAAACCTTGGATCAAAATTTTACTAATTTAAACTCTGAACCGCTGAGATGATCTCTGAAAACGAAAAAGAATAGTTGGCTTCTTTCAGTTTTTTNGAAATAACCTTACGGCTTTTCAAAACTAGCTCGGGAGCAGTTCCGAGGAAGATTGCCCCGATAAAAATGGCAGGTGTGGGAGCGGGAAACCCAATGCCTAAAGGAGCAAATTCCTGCCGCATTGAACGCATAAACTGAGCATTGGTCACAGGGTTTGGGGAAGCCAGATTAACCGGACCGGCAAGCTGTTCGTTTATCATCAAGAATTTAGCTATTCCCACCCAGTCATCAATATGTAACCAACTGATCCATTGCGATCCAGGCCCCTGCCATCCACCAAGTCCCAGTCTGGTCAACCGCCTCATTACTGGAAATGCACCGCCACCCTCTCCTAATACAATGCTTATGCGCATGGCCAGTTGGCGAACACCCTCTTGAGCTGACTCAAAAAAAACTTTCTCCCAAGCACGCCCCACCTCTTCCGAGAACCCTTTCGCGTCCCCCTTGCTATCCTCATCATGGGGAGGCAAATCACCCCGACGATCATCGTAGATCGTTGCCGTGCTGGCATTTAGCCAGACAGGNGGAGGTTCTTGGCAAGCCGTAACCGCCTCGCCAAGTACTTTGGTTGCATCCAACCTGGAATGTAAAATTAAATCTTTGTTTTTCTGCGTGTACCGACAGTCAACTGAGCGTCCCGTCAGGTTATACAAAGCAAGGGCTCCCTCCAATTCTTCACACCATTCACCTATAGTTTGAGCATCCCAATAGACCATTTCCCCAAAATAATTAGATGCGTCCTTCTTTTTGCGGCTAAGAATGGTTACCTCATACCCATCGCCGATCAAGGATTCCGCCAAGGCTTGGCCAAGAAAACCGGTTCCACCCGCAATTACAACTTTTCCCCGGTTACCGCTCATACCTTTGAAAGTTCAGAAAGGATGAGGAGTGTATCTTCAATATGGCGATCATTTATATGCAAATGAGTTACCATTCTTAAGGTATTTTCATTTATGGCAAAACAGAGAATTCCCTTCTCCGAAAGTTTTGTCTGCCATTCATCTGCTGAACCCTTTGTCATCACATAAACCATGTTGGTCTGCACCTCATCGAGGCATACGGTCAGTCCCTCTAATGGTTCGATTCCCTGGGCAAGTTTCTTAGCACGGAGATGATCAGCTGCCAGCCTCGGTAAATTATAATCCAATGCATAAATTCCTGCTTCCGCCAAAATCCCAGCTTGCCTCATTCCTCCACCAAACAATTTTCGCCACCGGTGAGCCTGCTCAATGAAGTTTTTGGAACCCACAAGAACACTGCCTACAGGAGCACCCAATCCTTTGGATAAGCAAACCGATACGGAATCAAACCCTTCAACCATGTTCGAAGCACTAATCCCGGTTGCCACGACCGCATTAAATAAACGTGCACCATCCATGTGCATTCGGCAATCGTACTCACGGGAAATTTCGGAAATCTCTTTCAATACCTCCATTGGATAAATCGTACCACCTCCACGATTGGAAGTGTTTTCAATGCAGATAAGGGACGCATTCGGATAATGACTCCGACTTCCTTCCGCTTTGCGAATACGATTCCGTACATCCACGGGAGCCACGATCCCGTGCTCGCTCGGAACCAAGGCAATAGAGCAACCAGATAAAGCAGCGTAGCCTCCCCCTTCATACACATATAAATGGCTATGTTCCTCTGCGATAATCTCATCCCCAGGTTGCGTGTGCGTCCGTACCGCTACCGCGTTGGACATCGTTCCACTGGGCACGAAAAGCCCGGCTTCCATCCCCAGTAAACTGGCTACTTTTTCCTGTAGACGAATGACTGTTGGGTCATCCCCGTTCACATCATCACCCACTTCAGCCCGGGCCATCGCCTCCCTCATACCCCCACAGGGTTGGGTAACCGTATCGCTCCTCAGATCAATAATGATGGATGGCTCTTTTTCCATCCCCAAGAAATCAGTTATTTAAGAACAATGTTCTTGAAATATACTTTCATTGGGGGGCCAGCATGAACTTGGAAAGCAAGGAGACCATCAGACCGACGGATCTTTTCGTCATTATCAATTAACTCGGTTGTTTTGACTCCATTGATATATTGAGTGAAATGAAAGCCCTTGGCAGTAATCCGGTATTGATTCCAATCGGCTTTTTTGACCGCCTTGCCAATGTCTTTGGAATCCCCAANCTTTTCAACTTTTTTCTGTANTTTCCCTTTAGCATCCAAGGTAAGCGTAGTCTTATCGCCCCGCATGGAAAGAATTCCCCTAAAAGCTTCACCGTAACAAATCCCGGAAAAACGGTCTCCTGATTCAAAATCAGCCTGATATCCACCAATCCGCCAACCGTCATGCTTGCCAGGTTTAACAAAGCTCCGGTATTGAATTCCACTGTTTCCGCCTTCAATCTTGTAATCAAGTGAAAGATCGAAATCTTTGAGGGTACCATCTTTCCAAATGAGAAATGTATTTCCCTTGGTGGGGTTTTTCTTGCTGTTCTCTCCCACAATCGCTCCATCCTTCACGCTCCAATGAACAGGATTTCCATCCCAGCCTTTTAAAGTTTTTCCATCAAACAAGGATTTTTCTGCCTTAAGCCAGNTCATTGCAAGGGCGGGGANGATTATCGATGATAGTAGAAGTTTTGTAGTGTACTTAATCATCATAACCTTATGACCTTTCCACTTCCTGTTAGGCAAGGAAAAGTTGACCCTCCCAGCTTTTTATTTTCCAATGAATATTTCCTCTCATGATCAATGTCCAAGACCTTAAAATTCACTACGGAGACTTTGTAGCTGTAGACAACCTCTCGTTTTCAGTGAAACCAGGTACTGTTTTTGGGCTCATCGGGCCGAATGGTGCGGGGAAAACTACTACGATTAAAGCAATCGCTACTTTGATCGAGCCCACCTATGGGGAAATCATGCTCGGAGAGACTTCCGCTCTTCATCAACCCGAACAAGCTAGGCGAATGCTTGGATATATGCCTGATTTCCCTCCAGTCTACGACGACTTGAGGGTGGAGGAATTTTGTGATCTCTTCGCTCACGCCTATGGACAATCAGTTGTCGAAAGAAAAGCAATGGTGGAGAAAGCCTTAGCTCAGACTGAACTAACCGCCAAGCGCAGGGAACTGTGTAAATCCTTGTCCCGCGGCATGAAGCAGCGTGCCCTTCTTGCCAAGACCTTGGTTCACGATCCCTCCGTCATGCTACTCGATGAACCGGGAGCCAACCTTGATCCAAAGGCCCGTATTGATATGCGCAAGCTCCTGAGGAAACTTGCAGATGAGGGAAAAACCATTCTCGTTTCCTCCCATGTACTCACTGAACTGCAGGACCTTTGTGATGAAATAGGGATCATGCGAAATGGCAAGATGGTGGTCTCTGGATCCATTGAAGAAATTACCCAACGCAAGCAATCTTCCAGAACACTGGAAGTCGAACTGTTGGAACCCTCGACTCAATTTCCTGAGTTCTTAGAACAGTGGCCGACCCTTTCGGAACTTAAACAAACCCACGAATCGGAACCTCACTTTGAAATATCTCATTCAGGAAATCGCGAAGAAATTCCCGAGATTCTTTCTCAAATGATTGACCATGGAATGAAAGTTATTTCTTTTTCCACCCGTAAATCTAAAGTGGAGGATTTGTTTTTGGAAATTGAATCTGGATCCTCAGAATTTGATCAAAGCTGATGAACCCAATTATTTTAAAAGGTATCCGGGAAAACCTTCGTCCCAAACATCTGATTGCAGCCGGGCTGTTCTCCCTCATCATATGTTCAACGGTTTACCTGACCTCCTACCTCNAGGGNTCNGAAGGAAANTANAGCCNGGANCCNGAAACCAANNNATGGGTANNGGNAGAAAGCTCANCAGTAAACGGNGCCCGNAANGCATTNACTTTCCTNCTNGCCNTGCAGGGNTTTTACCTAATGTTNCTGGGTACNGGNNGGGTTGCTTCCATTACNGCAGANGAAAGGGAATCNGGTNTNCTCGATTANCAGCGGATGACTCCNATGAATCCNCTNTCTAANATCNTTGGCTATATATTTGGNATACCTGCCCGTGANTACTNCATGTTTTTATTCACNCTCCCNTTNCTAGNGCATNCCATCCTCGTGGGNAAACTNCCNTGGGNAAANATCATTCAATTGTATTCNGTTTTCTTTTGCTCAGTNATTCTNTACCACNTNNCCGCACATGCAGTNGGTCTNGTGGTNCCCAANCCNCGNGCAGCNTCATGGGTNTCNCGNATTGTNGTTCTTGGTTTATATGTGGTGCTACCAGGANTGGGNCAGGCAGGAATTTCTTTNCTNTCTTTCCTTACNATTCTNCCNACNTANTTTGGAAAAATNCTTCCTGTCATACGGGAAGAAGGNTATCAGAAAANGANCCNCNTTGATTATGAANCCCGAATGGCAGATTTNTGGCAGGATGTTCCNTTTTTTGATTTTGTAATCTCGCCCACNACNTTCACNTTNCTCATGCANGGTCTGCTCATTTTNATTCTGCTGATCACGGGTTANCGNAAATGGAGNAATCAGGCTTTGCCGGCATTATCAAAATCCTCCGCTTTTATTATATACTCTATTTTTCAATTTCTCCTTCTAGGCTGTTTATGGACTTTTTTTGATAAGGGCGAGGCAAGCGGACTAATCGGGCAGGAATGGTCAGCCAATGAATTCTCAGGCAGCGAAGAAAAACTCATGGGGCTTATTTTAGTAGTTGGAATCTTATTCTCTCTTTCATTTCTATTTATTCTCTGCCTCATCAATATTTGTTGTCCCAACCGACACCTTTATCTCAAAGGAATCCAGCGAATCGCAAAATTCAATCTCGCCCGAATCCCTCGAATAGCAGATGAAAGCAGTGGACTAGGCCTTATGCTGATCCTTAGTATCATTACCCTCTTTACTTATTCAGTCTTGATCAAATTGGCATTAAATTCTGATGCATGGGTACTGAGCTCTTCCTTTCTTTCTTTGTTCCTCATCCCCGCTGCCACCCTCCTCATCGCTGTGATTTATCTGCAGGCAAGTCGCGAACAATGGTTCAATCTCGGTTTCTGGGGATTTGTGGGATTGCTTTGGATTACCCCTCTACTCGCAAGTCTTGTCTTGAGCGTTGGTTGGGGAGAAGAAAACTTGGACTTAATTTTAAAGTTATTAGCTTTAAATCCGCTCTCTATAATCCCCATGCATTGGGTCTACGAACATGCAGAAATAGTTAAGCTACCGCAGGAAATTACCCAAAGTTTTAAATCGGCTATATGGTTTGGATTGTTGATCGCCGCTATATTTGCGATTATCATGCAGTTTCGTCTTTATTTTATTAGAAAAAAATAACTTTTTTAATCATTCATGATCAAAACTTTACGAATACTTGGAAATATCGAAGGAGTTTCCTACCTCCTCCTTCTCTTCATTGCTATGCCTCTAAAATATGCCTATGACATGCCTTCGGCAGTCAAGATCACCGGCATGGCCCATGGCGTTCTTTTTGTTGCCTATTGCTTACTTCTCGCTTTATGTATGAAGAAGTTCAACTGGACTTTAAAATTTGGAGCTTACCTTTTTATCGCCACTCTTATCCCATTCGGCACTTTCGTGACCGACCGAAAAATAAAACTCCTACCGGAAGCTAATTTTTAAGCTAGCAGGCTAGAAATTATGTTGGTACTATCGGCAAAGCGATCAAGTTTGAGGCCCATCGCATTTGCCTGAGTAAGCCAAAGATTCGCCAAGGGCACCCCACCCTCAGGGGTTTTGTAGGTACCTCCGACTTTTTTGACCAGTCCGGACTTAGCCGAGACATTCAGGTGCTTACCGGTAATGAATTTACCACCCCCGGAACCGGCAACAAGAATAGGTAACGCACTGTATTGATGAGTCGATCCATCTCCCAATCCGGACCCGTAAGTGAACATAATATTATCCAGCAGGGTCTTACCATTAGCCTCCTCTATCCGATTCATTTTTTCGCAAAGGTAGGCAAATTGCTCCATGTAGAAGTGATCCACTTTGATCAGGTCCTCAACGAACTTTCCTTGATTGTGCGACATCATATGATGACTTTTGGGCTTATCGAACAAACTCTCGAATAAATAGGGAGTATCCCATCTTTCAGGGCCCACCATAAAGGTGGCCACATTGGTCAGTCCACTCTGCAAAGAGGCCACCATTAGGTCACCCATCAGGCGAATGTATTCACCCCGGGGCATTTTACCATCCATCGGAACATCTAGGTCAACCTTGCTCAATTCAGCCTTCATCCCGTCGAGTCTCGAAACCTGGGTCTCAATTGCCCGTATCGATTCAAAATATTCCCCGAATTTCTGCTGATCCGAATACCCAAGGTCTTTTTTCAATGACCGAGCATCATCCAATACTAAATCGGTAATATTTTTATAGGCACTCCGTTCATCTGATTTAAAAAGCCTACGGTACGCAAGCAAGGGATCCCGCATCGATGGAGCCACATGCTCCGTTCCATACCAGGAAATATTATCAAACTG
>NHDJ01000116.1 GCA_002167265.1 Verrucomicrobia bacterium TMED56
TTTCAAATTTATTAATCAGTCTTGAAGTCGAAAGAATAAGTGGCAATTCAATATCCAGTAATTTACTGAATCCGTTTTCTGATGATTGAGATAAAGTCATATTACCAGCTTGTAGTTGTATGGATGTTCCATTCATTTCAAGAGTGCCATCTCCTTCCAGTAAAATAAATTTAAGTTCCTCGTATTTTGTTTTTTCGATCATCCAAGTACCTTGGCCGGAAATTTCTATCGACGTTTTTGAAGTACTTACTGTCCAGTTTGATCTATTATTTTGACAAATTAAGAATGAACCTTTCAAAAGGTTGAAATCCATCGAAGATAAAAATTCCAATACCGAACTCTGACCAATTCTAAGGCGGAAATTTTTTGTGCCGGCAATTTCAAGGTAGGATTGAGTTGAAACCAAAAGAGCGAAGGGAAAAAAAGGTGTAATTTTCGTAGTTTCTTCAATCAATTGAGGAGATTTTGAAATATTATTTCTATCGCTGATGAATGATTTTCCATGAGATGAGGAAACCGTAAATTCCGGGATTTTTTCAAATTCTGAATGTCCAAAATCTCCTAAAAACACAGAAGCGGCTAAAAAGGGCAAAAGCATTTATCTTAAAACCTGATACCAAATGTCAGAATTTGGCTTGGAGTCTAAGTCCGCCTCCAACATCAAAACGCCCAAAATCGTACATATCTTCACTGGAAGTCCGAAAGCTTAATCCAGAAAATAAATTTGCTGAGAACCAGGATGTAAAGTTGTACGCTAATTCCATCCCTAATGATCCAATCAGATCATCTCGATTTTGATTCGAGTAATTTGCGTAAGCAAGTCGAAGATAAGGACTGATTTCGAAATGATTGATAGGGAAGTTTATAGTCCAAAGTAAACCAGTCTCAAAACGGTCTAANAAGTCATCAATGACTTGATTTGAATTTGTAAAGTGGTAGGAAATTGACATTTCCAGCGATGATGAGGCTTGTGCTATTGAGAATCCTTTGCCAACAGCAATGGTAGGTGTAAATTGCCTGTAAGTGTTTTCCATACCATCATTAGGAGCAAAATCGAGCATTACTCCCAGACCACCCCGAAAAGTCCATCCTTGGCTTGTCTGGNAAAAGGCATTGGGACCGAGTTGTAGTGTATCAAAGTCAAGTAGGTCAATNTCATCGTCTCCAAAATGCGAAAATTTNGAATATCCTATGGAGAAAAGGGGAGAGAATGAAGTGCCTTCAAAGTCATATGCTCCGAGTACAAAAAGATTGTTTAAAGAATTTTCAAAAATCCCCCCGGAAACTCTACCGGTTCCACTGCTTGCGGAAGCTGCNTTGTTTGAACGATAAAGCTTGGAGGAAAACCCAATATGATAACCAAACCCTTTATCTTTTAAATCCACCGGTCTTTGTAAGCCTAAATCACTNTCAATGAATTCTGGGTTTCGATTTTGATTACTTTTTTGCAANCTTTGGTTGGAAAAGTCATTTAAAGGTCCTCTATTGAAATTCTCTTGCTTACTTTGAGATAAAGCATACGAGCAACATATAATCCCAAGGGAAAAAATAAATGAGAGAGATCTCATGAAAGTAAAAGTTTATAGTTCATTTCGAGTGTGAACNTATTTTTATTGCTGGAGCCGTACCAACTTTTTTGTTGGATACTCGAAGGGAAGGGTCAGCAGAGAAAAAACTTGAATCAACATGATCTNTACCGTGATAGACATTTTTGATGAAATTTACATGCCCCACTTTTCTATCCTGATGTCCAAATGTGGGATATCCAAGTTTGCTTTTAAGCATAACTTCAGATGAGTTTGGAAATTTAACATTTTTAAGGTCCAATGTGATCGCATCCATGTAAATTTCTCTTACATCACTCCCAAATCCCAAACCGTTGATCGCAATGCGGTCATTTGCATAAAGAAAAACTTCTCCCTTTTTCTGGGATGATCCGGCGGAAAATTTATTAAGATTAAGCACCGTTTCAATGTTCTGATCAGAAAATTCGATACTCTCGTCGAATCGCGTGGATAAAATTTTCAACTCATTTAATGTTCCAACGGCTAAGTGACCTTGNGTAGATAAATCCAAGTCAATCAATTCCAGCTTATCAAAAGAGCCAATGCCTAAATCCTTTCCGTGATTTTTTACAGTAATCTTGCCAGGTGAACTCTGCGGGGTAATCTGCTGGTCGGACAAAAATACCGGATCTTGTGGATCATTGAGATATTGTTCAACAAAATCGCCATCAAAATAGTCTGAAATCGACTTTGAGCGAAAATGCACATCATCTGCCGCTCCAATCGATATTGCTTGCTTTGAATCCAATGAGTTTTCGAATTCCAGGTCACCTTTGATGATAACATCTTTAGCTGCAGCAATTGANAAAACTTGGTTTTTACCGTTGGTGTCAAGTGTCGAAGGGTCAAGTTTTGAATTTGCCTCCACAGTAACATCCGAACCAACCAAAGCGACAACGCGGTCAACTTCAAGGCTGAGGTTTTTAGTAGCATCATTCTGCCCGATTGATCTTGTACCAAGTAATGAACCATCAATGGTGTATCCATTGATGATTTCTCCAGGTTGAATAGCTTTGTTTAGAATTTTTTGGAGATAACTTTTGTCTTTTAAATTATTCCGACCACCTATCACTTCGATTAAACGGTTTCCAATAGATGAAATCGATTTGTTATCGGCAGGCTGGTTTTTTTCTCCAAGTGCTCCGTATTTGGTAAGCAANAGTCCAAATTCATAAGCGTAAGGATTATTCGAGAACTCCTGAACTAGATCTGCAGCATTCCAAGTGTTGGCCGCAGGCAGAGAATTAGACAGATTAACAGATGTTAGAAAAACCCTAGCGAAACCAATTGCACTTTGCATGGCATCATTGATCCCTTCATCGTAAGAATAGCCAAGTTTCAGTTGGTCCATGAATACTTGAAGAGCTACAGCGTCGATAGTTTTGTCATAATTTGTGACCCATGGACGCAGGGCGTCTACCAATACTTGGTGATCATCATTTAATATCGGAATGCGAGTCGATTGAATCAAGGTTCCTCCTTTGTCGAAAAAACGGATTATAATTTCATTGGATACGGGATCATATTCATAAGAAACGGTAACTGCTTGTGAACGGGAGTTAAAGACTTCGGTCAAGTTTGATGCTTCTGTTCCAGGTATACTTCTTTGATTATTTGATAACTTTCTGAGGGTATTTGACCGCCAATCTCTGTTTGCGGTTGATTGCTGATTGCTTCCCTCAAGGGTTGTCTCACCGTCCTCCTCTTCGCTATCCTTAGATTTTTCAATTCTTGCAAGCAGTTTTGCTGCTTTCGCGATGGCTTGGTTAACAATCGCAAGGGGAATTTGGGCGGAAATTTTTTCGGCAATTGAATTTTTTGTAAGAATATTAATTTTGGCTCTTACATCGATATTTCTCTCGGTAGTTGTACCATTAACTGAAATGTCCAGTCCCTTTCCAGTTGAGGTCAATGTCGTGGTTCCATCAGGAGTAGTAAACGACACCACTGAGTCAGCGACATCCAAACTGCATTGTCCGGACTGAATTTGACTAAGCTGGAACTCAGTACCTCTAATTCCGGCACTTCCGCTAGGGGTGTTGATTTGGAAATCTGATTTTCTATCCAGCTTTTTTGTTTTGACGATAAGAGTGCCGAAATCCAGTTCAAGTTCCAGTGAAGATTCACTTGGTTCGGAGGTCAATTCCCCGACCGTACTATTTTCCGCTTCAAATGGCTCTTGCTTAAACGATGTGATATTCAATGAGGAGTTTGGCTGGATAGTGGAAATTGTCCCATTTGAAAAAAGAACAGAAATTTCTCCGCTCTCCTTCGTAACCAGCTTAAGCCCCTCTCTTAAAACAGACCCGATTTCTAGGCTTTGGGCTAATAAATTGTCCTCTGAATCCAGAACTTGAAAATTTCCCTTGGCTTGCAAAATAATAACAGCACCACTTTCAGTCTCTTCGTCTTGTCCGAAAAGAAATGTGCTCATTAAAAGCACAGGGAGAAATAAAATCTTAAGATTCAAAGAAGCTAAAACATTTAAGCAAAGTTTTCTGATGCCTTTTCCCAATCAACTACATTCCAAAATGCATTTACATAATCAGGTCTTCGGTTTTGATAGTTTAAGTAGTAGGCGTGCTCCCAGACATCAAGTGCAATGATTGGAGTGCCGCATTGTTCGGCAATACCCTCCATCAGGGGCGAGTCTTGATTCGGTGTGGAAATTATTTTCAGCTCAGTATCTTGCTTAATCAACCATGCCCAACCTGAGCCAAATCGAGTGAGTGCGGCTTTTGCAAAAGCATCTTTAAAAGCGTCAAAGCTACCAAAGGAAGCGGTTATAGCCTCATTTAAGGATCCCGAAGGAATTCCGCCTCCACCAGGGGACATGCTTTTCCAGAAAAAAGTATGATTTGAATGGCCACCACCATTATTGCGAACGGCAGTTCTAATGGACTCAGGAATCTGTGACAAATCCTCTATGAGTTCATCGGCAGATTTACCTGCCAAACTGTCATTGCCTTCTAAGGCAGCATTGAGGTTGTTGATATAAGTTTGATGATGCTTGCCATGGTGGATTTCCATGGTTCGAGCATCGATATGAGGCTCAAGTGCATCTACAGAGTAAGTAAGTGAAGGTAATTGATGAGACATAGGATTTTAGTTGAATAGTTTTTGAGAAAAATGGCAATGTACAAAAGTCCAGTATTTCTAAAAACAATTCTCAAGCTAATATCTAAGCTTTGTCAACTCTTCGAAGTTGGAAAAAAATTTGCATTAACTGAAGACACTCCTTCTCAAGGGTACCCGATTTTACGATAGGTTTGTGATTAGAATTAGGAATTTCATGCATTGCAATCGCTCCACCCAAACCTCCCATCTTAGGGTCAGAAAAAGCATAATGAATTTCTTTTAGGCGTGAAATGACTGTCGCTCCTGCACACATTGGGCAAGGTTCTTTAGTGACATAAAGTTTGCATTCGTTTAACCGCCAGTCACCGATTTGTTTGGCTGCGATGGTAATGGCAAGCATCTCAGCATGAGCAGTGGGGTCCTTGCATTTACGGGTTTGGTTAGATGCTGAAGCGATGATTTCATCATTACTGTTTACTATGACTGCACCGATTGGGACTTCATCATTCTCCCATGCTTCTATTGCCTGGTTGTAGGCCATTTGCATGAAAAAAATGTCATTTTTTTCCAATTGTGAAGGAAAAAGCCTTGGAAAAGGGCATTCAATTACTTTTTTCATTTTGCAGGGTTCATTCAAACTCTTTATTTACTGAAGGTGATACTTGACTTGATGCGACAACATGGTGTGATTGGAAACAAAATTTATGTCAGAAGAAGATATCGTAGAAGTAGAAGGTAAGATTACCGCAGTTTTGCCAAGTACAATGTTTCGTGCTGAACTTGAAAATGGACATCAAGTTCTAGCACATATATCTGGAAAGTTGCGAAAGCACTTTATCAAGATAACTGTTGGAGATATTGTAAAAATGGAAATGAGTACTCAGGATCTTGAAAAGGCAAGAATCGTTTATCGACTCAAAAATGCAGAAGTAAACCGTAACGCTCCCATAAGAAGTTATGGCCCCAAAAGTAAAGGAAAGTAACCATACATGAACATCATTGAATCAATTGGAAAGACACCTCTTGTTGAACTTCAACAGGTAACAAGTTCGATTAACGCAAAAATATTCCTCAAATCGGAATTTTTCAACCCTTTGGCCAGTGTTAAGGACCGGATTGGAGCAGCAATGATAGAATCTGCGGAAAAGGATGGTACCTTGACCCATGAAAGTGTAGTGATTGAGCCCACATCTGGAAATACGGGTATTGCCCTTGCATTTGTTTGTGCTGCAAAGGGCTATAAATGTATTCTGACAATGCCTGAGACTATGTCAAAAGAGAGGCGTCTGCTACTTCGCCTGCTTGGTGCTGAAATTGTTTTAACTCCTGGACCCAAGGGCATGGGGGGAGCAATTTCGAAGGCGTCCCAGTTGATGGAAAAGCATGGTGAACATGCGTTTATGCCTCAACAGTTTAATAACCCAGCCAATCCTGAAATTCATCGTAAGACTACTGCAGAGGAAATCTGGTCTGGTATGGAAGGGCAAGTTGATTGCCTGGTAGCAGGCGTGGGAACTGGAGGTACCATTACTGGAGTTTCTGAAGTAATCAAGCAGCGCAATCCAAATATGAAGTCAATTGCTGTCGAACCAGCTGAAAGCCCTGTTATTTCTCAGACTCTGAACGGAGAGGAAGTAAAACCTGGACCCCATAAGATTCAAGGAATTGGAGCTGGTTTTGTCCCTAAAAATCTAAATTTGGAAATTGTCGATGAAGTTGCCCAAGTTACCAGCGAAGAGGCTTTTGACATGGCACGAAAATTAAGTTTGGAGGAGGGTGTTTTAGGTGGTATTTCAACCGGTGCAACCGTTACTGCTGCTCTGAGAATAGGCGCTAAACCAGAGATGGCGGGCAAGCGAATTGTTGTAATTGGAGCAAGTTGCGGTGAAAGATATCTTTCCACCCCGCTTGCAGCTAAAGCTGCTGCTGAAGTTATGGATGCAGTTGCCGAAGAGGAATAAGCAAAGTTTTCCAAAAATTGTGATAGACTAAAGCCCTATGCGATCGTTGGTTCGCAGGGTTTTCCACGCTTCAGTTGAAGCAGACGGTAAAAAATCAGGTGAAATTCAACAAGGACTTCTTGTTTATGTTGGGTTTGAAGCTGAAGACAGTGAATCAGATTTAGAATGGTGCCTGAAAAAAATTCTTGGCTTGCGTATTTTTGATGATGAGACAGGTAAGATGAATCTTTCAGTAAATAATGAAATGGGGATTTTACTTGTTAGCCAATTTACTCTCTGGGGAACTTTAAAAAAAGGATACCGGCCTTCATTCAATCGAGCAGCTATGCCTGAGAAAGCTAGAAATTTGTACAATATGTTTTTACTTTCAATGCAAAAGTCTTTTCTTGGTGATGTACAGAGTGGTAAATTTGGTGCCTCGATGAAGATAAGTGTTATCGAGGATGGTCCTGTTACAATTTGGATGGATTCCAAAAATAGGACCTATTAATTTATGAGTGGTGAAATTCTGAAAAGAAATTTTTTTAAACAGCCAGTAGTCAAAGTGGCTAAAGGTTTATTGGGAACCAATATTTGCTTGAATTTAAAAAATGGAAAAGTTATCCGGCACACGATCACTGAGACGGAAGCGTACGATGGAGAAAAGGATTTGGCATGCCATGCCTCAAAAGGTAGAACGCCCCGCACTGAAGTAATGTATAGTGATGGAGGGTTGCTTTATATTTATTTGTGTTATGGAATGCATTGGATGCTCAATGTGGTCGCAGAGGAAAAAGGCTCGCCTTCGGCAGTTTTATTGAGGGGTACATCTGAGATTAATGGACCTGGAAGACTGACAAAAAAACTAGGAATTAAATGGCATTTGAATAATCGAGTTGCGAATAGAAAAAATGGCCTTTGGTTTGAAACTGGAACTGCAATTCGAAGTGAAATTTTTTCAGGACCACGTATTGGAGTTGATTATGCTGGAAGATACTGGGCAACCAAACCTTATCGTTTTTGGTTTTCAAATCCTAAAAGTGGCGCTTAATTAGAATCATGCTCAAGACATTGCCTATTTGGTTATGCCCACTAGCGGTAGGAATCGCATTAGTCGGTTGCCGTCAAACCGTTTCCACCGATAGCTCTTACCCGGTAATTTATGATGCTTGGAATGCCCGCTACCAGTATAACCCAATTACGAGGGAAATGCATCCCGTCGCGGACGGCAAAACTATTGGGCTTAGTTGGTCGAGAGATTCATTTGGTAGACTGAATTCCAAATATTACCATTCCGGGATCGAAGGTAAGGGAGGGGATGAAAACCTCATTGAAACTCACAAGAGTAAATTAGATCGAAATCGGGACCAGCAGTGGGAAGAAGAAAGGGACAATCGAATTCAACAAATTAAAGAATATATTACGATGCGGGAATCCAACCAAACGGAGATTAATTTGCCGGTAGAAAACAGCGATGAAACTGAAGATCAAAATATGAATCCTTTTCTGCCCATCTCAAACATTCCTGCTCTTGAAGTTCCTATAACTAATTCTTCTGCAGATTCAGTTGAACCGATTCCATTCTTGCCACTTGAACCTGCTGCTGTTGATGCTGGTATGCCGTCCATTCCTCCTTTGCCTTGATGAAAAAAATATCGCTTTTGCTAAATATTATTGCTTTTTGTGCGTCTGCATTTGCATCGTTTCATCTAATTAACGAAATTTCTTTTATAGAAACTCAAATAAAATCGGTTCAATCCCTCGAGTCAGAAGTAAAGCAAGCGGAAGAGGAGCGAAAAAACAAGAACAAGGAACATGCTAGCCGTTATTCAATTGAAAGAGCAAAAAATCAAGCATTGGAAGAGGAGAAGTTCGAGTCCGAAAAAGAGCTCGCAACTCAGAAATTAGTAATGGAAAGAGCCCACTCTGAAATTACAGAAATAGAAGAAGACAATAATGCACTTTTAAAAAGTATTGAAGAAGCAAAACTCGAGCTTCTCAGAACGAAGAAAACTATCCAGGATACCATTGATGAAAGCAAGTTGGTTTCCATCGAAATTCCACAACTTCGGCAAAGAAAGGATGATATTGCTTTTGCCATTAAACAAACCTCTTTGGAAGCGGATCAAATTTCTTTAGACTTGGAGGCTTATTCTGAGGAAACTGCATATCTCAAAGAACATTATGAAAATGTGGTAAAAGCCCTGTTTCGCGATAAAAGTTCTAGAAACTGGCTGGAGAAAGGAGAATTTATAAAAATTACTTACATGAGCATAGATTTGAAAAATGGTGTGCTTGGACTGCCTGTAGGTCAAGAGCATGGAATTGCCAAAAACAAAGTTTTTGCGGTGTACGATAGGGACGAAGAAATATGCAAGCTCAGGATTACTCACGCTGAAATGAAAAAGTCCGTTGGGGCTATTATTCCACTCATTGGAGAACCTTGTGGTACGATGTACTTAAAATCTTT
>NHDJ01000117.1 GCA_002167265.1 Verrucomicrobia bacterium TMED56
TTCTTCGGTAGCATACAAAGTTTCCAAAGGGTCTGGCATGAGATACTTTGGATCTGGATGAATCTCGAGCTTTAGAAAATTAGTTTCTAAAGCCTCCCTAGCCATTTTGGCAGCAAAAACTGCCTCCTTTGCGTCACGAACTCCAGAAGTATTGGGTAAGATTTGAACATTTGGTTTGGTTATATGAGGTAAGATCGAGTCTTTTTCCTCGCTCGATAGATTAAACCTCTTTAACGCAACCGTAACAAGTTGAGTCTGCGAAAGCTCAATAACACTGCTTAATATTTCACCAGATTCAAATTTTCCAGTACCAACAAATAATCTGGATTGAAATTCCTGGCCGCCCAAAAAGAAATTTTCGCTAGCTTTTTCCATTATAAAAATCCATAGAATTTTTCTGCCAGGACAATGATTCTGCTACTAGCTCAGTAATAAAGTCTTCGCACAACTTATCTCCTTCGAATAATGCTGAACAAAGAGCGATCCCAGTTGCGCCTATTTTTTTCGCAATTTTAAAATCATTTACATCCAATCCCCCAATTAAATAAACAGGTAAAGGTGATAGTAAGCTTATTACCTCAATAAATTTATTTAAGGAAAGCTGGGGTTTTAATTCCGGCTTTGTCATAGTGCCGCGGAATGGTCCAAGCCCTGCATAATCACAATCAGACAAATTCAAATCATTTGCTTCAAATAAACTATGAACAGTTACTCCTACAATACTATCATCGCCCAGCATTTTACGTGCTTGTCTGGGACAAACATCATGGCAGCCAAGATGTACCCCAGCGGCACCGCATTTAGCCGCAATTTCCGGATGATCGTTAACTATTAAATCAACACCATACGCATTACAAATTTCCACTGAGATTTTGGTCTCTCTTACTAAATCTTCATAGCCGAGCGTCTTGCTTCTAAGTTGAATCAACTTCACTCCATGAAAACAGAGTAATTCAATTTGTTTAGAATGTGAAATCCGAAGATTATCAGAAGTTAAACAATAAATACCAGAGGGTTTTAACCTTGAAGAAGTCCTTAGTGACGAAATGCAATCATTCATGATAAAAGCGATAGCGATTTCTTAAGCTCATCATTAAATTTCATGAACGCCTTAACAGGGTCACTATGACGCCACACAGAGCCCAGGAGAGCAAAACCGTCAAATCCGACTTCGTTCAATGTTCTGATCTTTTTCCTGCGGATTCCCCCCAATGCATAGACCTTTGGTCTATCTTTAATAACTGCAAGCTGAGTTAGAACCTTTTTGATTTCTGCAAGAGAAATATTGGGACGATATCCTTCTTTGGAAATTGATTTGAATACAGGACCAAAAAAACAGTAATCAAAAGAATTTTCTATGGCCTGTAAGTCTTTGAGTTTATGCAGAGATTTACTGGTACTGCCTTTGTTTTTTATCTTAGATTCTCCGTCAGCATGGTGATACCCACCCAAATTAAAGTCATTTAATAATTCCGAATGACGATGCACAACTACTTTTGGATGCATACTCGTAGGAAGTGAATCAAGAAATGACGCCAATTCACGCAGGGAGTGCTGAGGCTTCCTAAGATGCAACTTTTCAAGACCAGCATCAAAAAGCATGCTTATAGTGCTAGCCTCGTCGTGTTTAAATTTGGGCTGGGTAATTAATATTACATCCATTTAAACTACCCTCCTTGCGTTGCTTGAATCAAAATCACATGGTCCCCTGTTTTGAGCTCGGTCACAGGAAATAACTGGGATGAAACCACTTCATTATTCAATGCAACTGCCCAACCCTTAAGGTCTTCGATGGACAAGAATTTAATAAGATCGCTCATTTTAGAGCCATCCGGGACATCATGAGACTCCTCGTTGACACAAATTTTCATTTAATCAATTATGAAGAGTAAATTTCTCCTCCCTTGGAAACGAACTCCTCTGCTTTTTCCTGCATACCTTTTTGAAGAGCAGTTTGAGATTCAAGTCCTTTTGATTTTGCAAATTCCCTAACTTCATCGCTTATCTTCATTGAGCAAAAATGGGGGCCACACATGGAGCAAAAGTGAGCAGTTTTTGCACTTTCATTGGGTAAAGTTTGGTCATGAAATTCTCGAGCTTTGGGTGGATCAAGCGAAAGATTGAACTGGTCTTCCCAACGAAATTCAAATCTTGCCTTGGAAAGAGCATTATCTCTGAATTGAGCAGCTGGATGACCTTTAGCAAGGTCTGCAGCATGAGCTGCAATTTTGTAAGCGATCACTCCCTCTCGCACATCCTCTCTGTCAGGCAGCCCCAAATGTTCTTTTGGAGTAACATAACAAAGCATAGCGCATCCATACCATCCGATCATTGCCGCACCAATTCCGCTAGTAAGATGGTCATAGCCTGGGGCGATGTCGGTTGTAAGAGGACCAAGCGTATAAAATGGGGCTTCATGGCACCATTCAATCTGCTTTTCCATGTTTTCTTTAATCATATGCATCGGCACATGGCCAGGTCCTTCATTCATAACCTGAACTCCAAACTCCCAAGCCCTCGTGGTGAGTTCACCTTGAGTTTTCAACTCAGCAAATTGTGCTTCGTCGTTTGCATCCGCAATCGATCCAGGACGAAGACCGTCACCAATTGAAAAAGATACATCGTAAGCGGACATAATTTCACAGATTTCATCCCATTTTTCGTAAAGGAAATTTTCTTTATGATGCGACAGACACCACTTGGCCATAATTGAACCACCCCGGCTAACTATTCCAGTCATTCTGTTACTGGTCAGGGGTACATAACGCAAAAGAACACCCGCATGTATAGTAAAATAGTCCACTCCTTGCTCTGCCTGTTCAATCAGTGTGTCACGAAAAACTTCCCAATTCAGGTCTTCTGGTTTACCATTTACTTTTTCCAAAGCTTGATAAATGGGAACCGTACCTACAGGAACTGGACAGTTTCTTATTATCCATTCCCTTGTTCTGTGGATGTTTTTACCTGTCGACAAATCCATCAGAGTATCTGCTCCCCATTTTGTCGCCCATCGCATTTTTTCAACTTCCTCTTCAATGGAAGATGCAACCGCGGAATTACCGATGTTTGCATTTATTTTCACGAGAAAGTTTCTGCCAATGATCATGGGTTCAAGTTCGGGATGATTAATGTTGGCTGGAATAATTGCACGCCCTTTGGCTACTTCATCACGAACAAACTCGGGAGTAATTTCTCTCGGAATCGACGCTCCATAAGAGTTTCCTTCGTGCTGATGAAAAAGAGAGTTTGCTACCTCTTTCGGATCGGTAGAAAGGTCACCGTTTCGCACTTGCAATCGCATGTTTTCTCTTATGGCGACAAACTCCATTTCAGGAGTTATAATTCCTTGTCTTGCGTATTGAAGTTGGGTGACTGGCGATCCTTTAATTGCTTTTAAAATTGAAAGCTTGCTGCGATCAAAATCTGGGAGTTCGTTGGTTCTTTCAATGGTTTTCCTATCATGCAGATCAGATAAATATCCATTATCAGAAGGTTTCACTGACCGTCCCGCTATAACCTCTGTGTCTTCTCGCTGGCTGATCCAATCATTTCGCAATTTGGGCAAACCAACAGCGTGATCCCCATGAAAGTCACAATCACCCCATGGTCCTGAAGTATCATATAATCTAACTGGTTCATTTTTTTCTTGGCTCCCATCTGGCTTTTGGGTTGAAGATAGGGATACCTCTCGCATTGGCACTTTTATAGAAGAGGAATTATTTGATATATAAACGCGCTTAGAGCATTTAAAATCGTATTCTTCAGATTGTTTTTTGTTTTCGACTTTTTTTATCATAGGAACTCATTTTAGCCGAAGAAAAGACACTTAGTTTTCCCTTCGGCGGATTACGCATCAGGTTCAGAGGGTCGCA
The DNA here is from genome assembly GCA_002167265.1 of Verrucomicrobia bacterium TMED56. GTDB lineage: Bacteria > Verrucomicrobiota > Verrucomicrobiia > Opitutales > Seribacteraceae > Seribacter. The sequence continues at coordinate 3,873 of NHDJ01000117.1, forward strand.
AGCACATTCTTGCCTCTCAGCCATTTACAAAAGGCTCCCCTAAACAATAATAATACTTAAATATCTTTACGGCATTGGCAAACAAAACCTTCCTTGAAAATCATAAAGTTTCGAATCTGCCGTCAGACCTTTTTTTTATCAATTCCTTTAATTCTAGTGATGTCAGTATGGCACTTAATTTAGGAATGCTCAATTTGGTTTTTTCGACTAACTCTTCCGCATTATAAACAGAGCCGTCCACAAAAGCTTCCATAACAGTTTTTTCATCTTCGCTTATAATCCTCATTCTACAATCTTTAGATCTAATAATTTCTTTTTCTGTTAGATGATCCCTTGAAAATGAAATGCTCTCGATTAATGAACCTTCAATCTCCTCTACAACATCTCTGGCACTTCTTACCAGGGTGGCACCATCACGAATAAGTTCATTACAACCAGCAGAGGCTGGTTGGTCAACCCGTCCAGGGACAGCAAAGACCTGCCTGCCTTGATCCGCAGCAAAACGTGCTGTGATTAAACTTCCTCCATTTAAAGCAGATTCAACTACAATGACCGCGGACGAAATTCCGGAAACCAGACGGTTTCTCATCGGGAAGGTTCTACGATCTGCTTTTCTTCCAAACGGAAATTCAGATAGAACTGCACCATTATCTGAAATATTTTGATAAAGCTTAATGTTTTCTGGAGGATATATAATATCTAATCCACTACCTAAAAAAGCTATTGTTTTACCTTTTACATCCAATGCCGCTTGGTGTGCAACTGTGTCTACACCTCTAGCCATTCCACTTACTATGCAAAAACCCGCCTTTGCTAAACCACTAGAAAGTTCATAACAGATTCTTTGCCCATAAAGACTGGGTTGTCTAGTTCCCACAATGGCAATGTAAGGTCCATTTGGTAAAAGACCTCTCGAGTACAATCCGATTGGCGGATCATAGATTTCTTGCAGCAAAGAAGGTATATGATCCTCGGTTAAAAAAGAGACTCCTAAACTGTCGATTCTTTCTTTTTCTTTCCGCAACCATTTCACATTAGAAGGGTCAAGAATTGTGTCAGCGATGGTTGACCCAACCCCTCCAATGGATAGAAGTTTTGAACGACTTAAAGCAAATATATTTGAAGGATCGTTATTATTCGCATGTAAAATTTTTCTTAAACTTACGGGTCCCAATTTGGGCAACCCATTCAAAAGCAACAAAGCATCTACCCTAGACAATTTTACTTCGAAACTTTTCATTCCGTCAACTGCAGCAGAAAAAGTAAAGTTTGCAAGAACAGTAAAAAATTACTTTTTTAATTCTTTAAAAAAAGCTACCCGGCTTGGATGTCTCAATTTCTTCAATGCCTGTGCTTCCAGTTGCCTAACACGCTCGCGGGTAACTCCCATAATTGATGCAATTTCCTCCAAAGTAAGACAACGACCCGGGTCGTTACGTGATACCCAGTTGCAAGCTTTTCTGAGTTTTTGCTCTGAAGAACCTCTAAAGTTCGGAACAGTATGAGGAGTAGGAACTTTTGGCACACTATAAATTAGCACAAATTATTAACCACTTCAAAAATTTGGCATTAAATTATTTAAAGTCATGAGTACTTAAAGGATGTCCAACAGGAAGAGTTCTAACTGCTTTTTTGCCCAGTACGCTATCCCATTTGCTGGGGCACAACCCATCGCCCGGTCTCGCAATTCTGAGATTCTTAACCGAAAGAGTTTCCCCAACATGAACTAATTGGCTTACAAGAATTGAACGTTTGAAAAAGGCTGCTTCGGCAGATATTTTTTTTTCACGACCAACTTGCCCTAAGGCAACTTTAGTAAGCCGTACAGCATGGACCATTTCCTTAAACTCTTCAGGCAGCATAGAAAATGCACCATCAATCGATTCAACTTCACGATCCAGGCTAAAATGTTTCTCAATTACACCAGCCCCCAGTGAAGTTGCCGCAACGGCTATCAAATGTCCTGAAGAATGGTCGGAAAGACCAAAATCAGTATCGAAGAGCCTTTTTAAATTTGGCATTTCATGCAAACAAAAATCCTCTGGATTTGCAGGATATTCACTAACGCAATGAAGAAGGGTGACAGATGGACACCCCTCTTCCCTAAGACAATCAAGAGCTTGTTTAATCATTTTTTCAGAGGATACTCCAGTGCTTGCAATTACTGGTTTACGCGTCTGAGCAACTGCACGAAGTAATGGAAAATGATTTAATTCAAAAGATGCTATTTTGTATAATGGAGGATTAATTTCATCTTCCAAAAACTGAACAGCGGTTTCGTCAAACGGAGAGCTGAAGAGTGGAATACCATTTGCCAATGCCCTTTCTGATAGTTTTTTGTGCCAATCCCAAGGAGTCATTGCACTCTCATAAAGATCGTGCAGTCGGTAACCCCGCCACAAACCATTTGATATTTCAAAGCGAGTATCAAGTCCCTTAACCGTCATTGTTTCGGGCTTGTAAGTTTGTATTTTAACCATGTCAGCTCCTGCATCAGCAGACTGGTCAACCATCCTTAAAGCCTTGTCAAGCGAACCACCGTGATTACCTGATAGCTCGGCTATAATGAGTGGAGAATTCGGCATATCAGTCTATCTGTACCGTCAGATTATAAATCTCAGGGTAAAAAATCAGAAAGTAATTTTGTCAGATCCTCTTCACCAAAAGTCTCACAATTACAATTGCTAGAATACTTAAAATTTTCTGAACAACTCACTCCCCCTAAAATTCCAATCTTATTACCCCAAAACGCTTGAATGGGTTGGATAACAAAATGATTATCGAATTCAAGTACATTTCTAGACTCATCTTCCGGGATGAGGATTTCATGCATTTTTTCACCCGGTCTCATTCCAACGATACGCCATTCTGCATCAGGAGCTACTACATTGGCAATATCAGCAACTGAACAAGCTGGAACTTTAGGCACAAAAAGCTCGCCACCAACCATAGATTTCAAACTTTCCAAAACAAAATCTACTCCATTCTGCAAAGTGATGAGGAATCTAGTCATTTCAGCGTTAGTTATAGTGATTACACCAGTCTCCCTTTGCTTGGCAAAAAGCGGCACTACGCTCCCACGACTTCCCACAACATTTCCATACCGTACAACAGAAAAGATTCCTCCCATATCCCCCGCATAACTATTTGCAGCTATAAAGACTTTATCGGAACATAATTTAGTAGCCCCATACAAATTGACTGGATTAACCGCTTTGTCTGTACTCAACGCAATCACTTTCTTAACCCCTGCTCTCAACGCAGCTTCTACAACATTGGTTGCCCCATNAACATTTGTCTTAATAAACTCATGAGGGTTGTACTCAGCAGCAGGAACTTGCTTTAAAGCAGCAGCGTGCACAACAAAATCAACTCCTCTCATTGCCAAATAAAGTCGTTCTCGATCTCGAACATCGCCTATGAAAAAACGTAATGATGGATGCTGGAAATCATCTTCAGCTTGCATCTCCGATTGTTTAAGTTCGTCACGAGAATATACAATTAGCCTTTTGGGTGAGTACCGCTCAAGAACGGTGCGGACAAATTTTTGCCCGAATGAACCAGTACCACCAGTAATAAGTATAGATCGATCAGTCAGCATTTAGGATTTATCAATGACATTACTCCAGTAATTAGTCGACGAAAAACAAATTTGCTTCATCTCCTCAAAAACTAGATATTCATTGCTTAATGGAATCTGATCGCTCTGACATATGGCTAAGCCAAACTGATGTCCCTGATGCTNAATCAGCAATTTTCATTGGCGAAATAAATGATGAAATAATCAAAAATGAAATGCATAATTTTCCTACTGGTATTCTGGTTATCAGTCTCTTAAACATTTCGGATCTTTTAAACAAATATCAGAATTTATTTTTTGAAAAAGCAAATCAAAATATTTCGGATCTTAAAGAGTCAGTGGAAAAGTTTCTCCGACTAGATCAAGATAATTCCCCCATTGTAAAATGTAGCCACCTAACCAATTCGGATGAAGCAAAAAAATACCTAGATGCATTAGACTTAGTGATAGGTGTGATTGATTCTACATTAAGGGTACGCAAAACGCGTAAAGAAACTGGTTTCTTAAGGCAGAGTCATGTTATAAAAAACTTAGCAAATTATTTAAATAATAGGATTCCTGATGAATGGAAAAATCTAGCATCTGGATCTATTGCAGTTGTTGTCGGAGCAGGACCATCCCTAGATTGCACACTCAATTTGTTGAAATCACTAGATAAACCTTTGATAATATCAACTGACAGTGGTTTGAGAAGCCTTCAGAAGTTGGGCATAAAGCCTAACTTCGTATTAAGCATTGATCCAGAGAAGACATTCGAATCCTGTTGTGACGCTGGTTTTACTAAAGGAACCCTAATACTTTCAACCCAATCAAATCCAAGCTGGAGCGATAATTGGAATAATTCAGTACGATTTATTTCCGGAAGAGTCATATCAGAAGACTGGCTCTCAGAAAAAGGAGTGGGGAAAACTTCTGTTTTGGCGGAAAACAATGTGGGGCTTTCCGCAATTTCATTTGCGAATTTTCTAAGTCCTTCTCTAATTATTCTAGTTGGAATGGATTTATCTGGAGGTGGTCAAGGTGAGATAAGATATGCAAAAATAACTGGTAGGGAGCAAATCGTGACAAATGCATCGGTCAATCATGAAATTCCCGGGAATTTTTCTGAAACCGTGCTGACTCCATTTCTTTCAGATTGGCAGGAAACTTCCCAAACCTGCCAAAAGATATCTTCAATCAGACCAATTATAAACCTTAATGACAGGGGAGCAAAACTCGAAGGCACTAACATCATACATCCAGATGATTTTAATAACATCAAAGACACCCTTAACGAAAATTTCAGCCCATTTCCGATTCAGCCATTAGACTTAAATCTGTCAAGAAGCATCAACCAATTTGGAAAAACCCAACTAGCAATCAAACTGACTAGGATTTGTGATTTAGTTTGGAAAACAATCCACAATAGAAATAAATCCAATCCATCCATTGNTTTGAAGACATTATTATCAGATAAAGAAATTGCGTCTGTATTGGGGGATTACACATTCTCGGTTTTTTCGATTTTGCTATCCAAAAAGAAGATCGAGCACCAAACTATAGAACTCGCTTATTCTCAACTTGAACAATTAATCTGGCAGTTAGAAGATTCCATTTTGGACATGAATCCGTCTGAGGATTTCATTACTGCTTTCCTTTTAGGAAAAGTAAATTAGTCCAACTCTTTTCTAAGATTTACAAAAGCCTCCCGACTTCTTTCCATGGCATCAAGGAGTGTATCTTGTGTATGCGCATTACTAATAAACCAATTGTGATAGGGATGAAAAAACAAGCCCTCTTGCGATGCATACTCACAAAACTTTTGAATCAAAAATAAATTATCGTCTCCATTGAACCATGGATATGGCATGGAAGGTGGACCAGTCATATTGAATTCAAAACCATTATCGTTTGCTATGTCTTCGATACCTTCACAAAAAAACTTGCCTTTTTGCAGGACACTTTGAGCCACATTTCTTTCTTCAGAGATTCTAAGAGAATAAAGTGCAGCAGTCATAGAAACCGCATCGTTCCAACAACTTCCCGTAAGGAAAACATCGGAGGCAGCTTTCTTAAGAAAATCCCCACCAACACATGCTGAAATTGCATACCCGTTACCCAAGGCTTTTGAATAGACTGAGAGATCAGGTGTAAAATCGAAAAAACAATGAGACCCCCCGCTATGGAGGCGCCATCCGCACCTTACATCATCCAAAATAAGAATAGCGTCATTTTCATTACATAGAGTTCTAACCCCTTGCCAAAATTCTTTGTTGGGCATTTCTGAAGCAGCAAAGGAAGCATGATGATAAGGAGTTAAAATCACTCCAGCGATCTTGTTCGAAAATTTGGCAAACAAATCTTTAAGCTGTCCTAATTCATTCCACTTAAACTCTAAAATATCCGATCGATCGGATGGAATCCGTCCTCCCATTCCTGGATCACACCATGCATCAACTCCATGATAGGCATTTCCAGCTTTAATAATAAAGGGTTTCCTCGTGAATTCCCGTGCCACTCGAATAGCCCAAGTGGTTAAATCGGAACCATTTTTTGCAAAAACAGCCCAATCTGCAAATTCAATTAGAGAAGTAAGTTTTTCGGCTAATTCAACAGTTACCTCATGAGGATTATTGAACACAGAACCATTCTTCCTAATTTGATCAACCGCTGATTCAATCGATGGTTCACGATAACCATGTATGATTGCTCCATAAGCACACATGAAATCAATCCATTGATTACCGTCAACATCTTCAAATTTATAACCGTTTGCTTTTCGAGTAAAACTCGGGAAATGCCTTGGTAAGGAAGAAGCAGGTGAAGTGTGACCATAGGTACCTCCAGGAATTACCTTAGTCGCTCTGTCAAACAACCGATCAGATGTCATGCGCTTCTTATTCATTTGAAGAAAGATAGTTCAGAAAATGCAAAGCGTGAGGCATAACCAATTTTATCAATTAATGGAATACGCCCCTTTACCAAAAACTCACCTAAAGCAGTTGCTCTGTTGTGGTCAAGAATACCCAAACAAGATTCAATTCCAGTCAAAATATCTTTAAACCCTAACCTAACACTAGGAGTATTATTAATTTTCCCACTTTTAACCACCCATAACTCATCGCTATTTTTTAATATAGAAGCAAGCACACTTCCATCTTCATTTAGAAAGAATTGAGCATGTCCACTCTCGATTTCAAACATACCTCGAATTTTAAAATGATAATTCATGTAACAAGCCGTCACCTCCAATCCGACTATAAGCATAAGATCGAGTTGGCGTCTTGAAACTAGATTACTTTTTAAATGTCTAGAAATTCCTAGCAGTCTTGCAATTCTCTTTGTCGAGAGTAACGGAGAACCTAAGATGCTTTTGAGACATGGTATTGCCCTCCCCCCTTCACTTGCGATAAGAAGACTGGTTTCCGAGAAAACCAAGGGATTTTTTTTTCCAAAGCCAACCCTTTTTCCATCCAACAGGGAAGGGTACAAACAACATCTCCCTTTTTTTTCTAATATAAGATTTGCAGCATTTAATGCTCTTGCAATAGCCCATACCCTTACCTTTTCCGAATCAATCTTCATGAATGAAATTTAAAATTAAATATCTCATCAATAATTTTTTTTGAACAAGCTGTATACTTTTCTTTAAATGGTGGCATGATTTCCCTGTACAAATATTTAAGTTGGTTTGGAGAATTTGAAATTAAGAGATTTTGACAATTTTTACGCCAAAAGTTCAAATTGTTTTCTTCCTGAGGCATCATTCCTTTACTGGTGTCAAAAATCATCGGCGTATTGGTCGCAATTGCTTCTGAACTAAGTCCTGCACCTGCTCTTCCGTATATCCAAGAAGATAAATACAATAGAATCGACATCTCATTTCCATTTAAATGAGCTAACGGAATGATTTTAAAGTTTGTTGTCACAGGCAATTTTTGGATTTTGGAAATCAATGACTGATTTGATCCACACAGTGCAATAATCTGCCCTTTAAATTCAGACTGAGATAGACTAGCAATTGCATTTACATGATTGTTCACTCCATTTGCGCCGGTAGCCAAAACACCCATTTCTTGCTGATCAGAAATTCCATACTTCAGTAGGAATTTCGAAATAGAACTTACACTTGGGGACAAATAAAAAGGCCGCCTTAATAAAGGACCTAATACGGCACATTTCCCTTCAGGCATGCCTCTTAAAATGGCAGCATCGACAGTCTCTTTAAATGGTCCAAAAAATCGATCCGCACTCGGGTTAATCCAATGCTTACTAAAACCAACCCCATCAGCTAATTCCCCGCAAAATATAAAGAATTTCGGTAATTTTGAGAGATTGGAAAAGATCAAATCCTTGAACCCATGATTCAAATGAGCATGCACACTAATAATTATATGGGGAGAGAATCCTCGGACAACCCGGAGTATTTTTTTTCTGCCTAGTATATCTGACTCTCGATTATGTAAACTCGCAGATTCTAAGAATTCAAAGTAGATACGATGAGTTCTCGGGTAAAACCGTTGTATCCAATTGTAAAGATTTGAGCCGAATCGATAAATCCATGGTCCATCCTCAAGTGGTCTTAAAATTAAAGATTCAAAGCCCATAGCATCAGAAATTTCTTCCAAAGCTTTGGCTCTCATTTCATGGCCACCACCTGTTTTGGCACTCAGTATCAAGAGTTTCATGATAACACCAAACTGAATTGATAATTGAGAGTAAAATTAAAGACCTAAACTAATTCATGGATAAATAATCCACTCCTAAGTTTGGGTTCAAACCAAGTGGTTTTGGGCGGCATTATTTGCCCGTCATCAGCTATCGAAAGCAATTCACTCATAGAAACTGGGAAAAGTGAAAATGCTGCTGCCATTTCTCCAGAATCCACCCTCATTTCCAGCTCTTTCAAACCACGTATACCACCAACAAAATCAATCCTCTCATCTTTTCTAAGATCAGTTATTCCTAAAACGGGTTCAAGCACATGATCTGATAAGTAACTAACATCCAAATTTTCTACTACACTTTCAGAAGAAATTTTCGAAATGGCTTGGAGTCGGAACCATTTTGCATCAACAAAAAGTCCAAATTCACCTTTCTTTTTAGGTTTGTATCTATCAGGAACCTGTTCGATCAAGAAATTTTCGCTCAAAGCCTCTAAGAATTCTTCTGGAGTGTGGCCATTTAAATCTCGAACCACTCTATTATAGTCAAGGATTTCAAGCTCCTTGTCAGAAAATAGAACCGCAAGAAAATAGTTATACTCTTCACTTCCATCGTGATTGATATTATTTTCTTTTCTTTCCTTCCCAACCCTTGCCGCAGCTGCTGTTCTGTGATGACCATCTGCAACATAAAGAGCAGGCACTTCCCTGAACAGTGATTCAATTAAACTTATGTTAATTAAATCTTTCACAATCCATAACTCATGCCTAACATCATCATCAGAGACAAAATCATACTCGGACTTATCCTGAGTAATTAATTCAATCAAATTAGAAATTTCAGGGTTATTTCTATATGAGAAAAATACTGGCTCAGCATTGGCGTTCATTGTTTCCACATGATTTACACGATCATTCTCTTTAACCGTCCTGGTCAATTCATGCTTTTTAATTTTTCCATCATAATATTCCTCGAAGCTACAACATCCAGTAATTCCAGTCTGCATGCGACCTTTCATAGTTAACCTGTAGATATAGAAACAAGGTTGTGAGTCTTGTATAAGAACCTTTCTTTCTTTTAGTTCGCTGTATTTTAGTGCACCCTGCTGGTAAACTGCATCCGAGTAAGGATCAATACCAACGGGTAAATCGATCTCCGGTTTCACAACCCTAAGAAAGGATATGTCATTACCTTCAGCCTCTTTTTTTGCCTCTAATGAGTTGAGGACATCGTATGGTCTAGAAGCCACCAAATGAGAATATTCTGACTTTGGTCGAACCGCTTGGAAGGGTTTAAAAGTTGCCATATTAAAAATTAAGGAGACATGCTCACAATGAATGTGGCATCAAACTTTTTTCTGCCCTGCTCTTTTTGCCCTGACTTTTTCAATCAACCTCTTGGCAGAATCAGCTGCCAAAGTGCTTTTCAGGTTAGTCGCCGCTTGGGCAGGTCCAGAAACAGCCGCTGCAATATTTGAGCTTTGCATTTCATCTAAGATTTCTTTTCTAAGAATAGAAATAGACCGTGGTGCGGAAATTCCTATTTTCACAGAATCTCCTTCAATCTTTGTGATTGAGATTTCTATCTGATCCCCAATGCTGATCGCTTGGTCTACTTTTCGGGACAAAACAAGCATATAGCAAAAAACTTATTCATTAGGAACCCTCATTGTTCAGGTCGAGAACATGGCGAGCCGAATATTCCTCGTGATTGTTGATGATGCATTGCTTTGCCACTAGGGATAATCTGTTTACGATTATCGGACCTACAAGATTAAGCGATATGATCCCTGGTTGGTCTGGAGAAAGAGTGACTATGTTAAGAATCATAGTATCTTCTGGACCAGAAACGCCGAGAACCCCAACATCAGAATCAGTAATTTCAACAGAGTAATCTGGAATAATTCCACCAGGTTCAAGCACAATAAAAGCTAACCCATCTTTCTTATCCTCTCTAAGCCACATAAAAGGAAGTTCCTCTTGGTCAAAAACCAACTCCATTTCCCTAAGATCAGAAAAACCAAAGAGACCTTGTGGTAAACTCAGGTGATTCCTCGATTCGGCACTGCCAATTTCTGGATTACTTGAGTCTTCGTCGAGCTTTAACTTCATAACGATGAATAAAGATTAAAGATAGTTAAGTAGAGAATTGTTAAGCATCTGGGACCCTACCTGCATAGCCGCTTGGTAAGAAGTAGATATCCTCGTCAACCTCATGATGGCTTCTGAAAGATCGATTTCCAAGTCATTCGAAATCTGCTTATCAATTGACATGGAATATTCTTCGTCATGTGAATTAACAGATTCGATCCTTACCATAGAAGCAGTTAATTCACCCATCTTATTTACAATATCATCTTCTAAAGAAGAAAGCTTTTTCTCAGCCGCAAAAACTTCATCGGCAAAATCAGATGATGTGGAATTCGATAATCCAGTTCTTAAGTCAATCAAGGACTTAACGACATCAGCAAGATTCTTAGTGCCATCCTCAGAAGCATCCAAGAGAAAACTTAAATCAGCATCAGAACCTACGGTAGCACTAGAATTTTTAGCTCCACCAAGGTAACTAACGTTCAAAAGATTTCCATCTTGATCACGATGATCCAAAAATGTTTTTACACCAGTAGCAAATGAGAAAGTATCCCCTGTTTTGGGAGTGGTAGAGGATACATTATTCTGACCAGAAGAAATCGTTAGGCCCTCAAAACCAGAAACAAAATAAGAGCCATTCGTATTATCTTCCTGCCAAATAATCTTAGCACTTAGCACACTTCCATCCGCAAGGTCAACCTCCACATTTTGGAAGTCAGAGTGAATGGTACTAGAAGATGTTGATGAACCAAAAAAGTATTGACCACGATCGGCAACGCGTAAGCCGACCACTTCTCCGTTTGCATCAACAACTGCTTCGGCTGACGCTTGGACTCCACTAGTACCTGCTGCAGGCAGTCGAACAGCAGGTTGATTTTGATTATCAATCTTAAAACTTAAAACATGGTTTAAATCACCCTCTTCAGTAAGTTTTGCCCAAAAAGTATTTTTGACGGATTGTCCATTTTCATTTAAATAAAACTCATCGTCGGGAAAGACTGCGAACTGACCTTGAAAATTACCTAACTCATCTTCAACTGTGATAATACTTTTTAAATTATCCTGTCTAGATTGATAATAGGAACCCTTGTAAAAGACAATTTCACCCGAGTCATAAGTATCGTTGGAAGACCAGGCCGAACCTTGATCAGTAACCGAAGCATTTACCTCTTCAAAGAAAATGTTACCTGCTAATACTGACTCTCCATTATAATCGTCCTTTGCCACATAGTAGCGATCAATTGGCAAATTGTTGTTGTTGGTGTCATATGACCTGTGAAATAGAATATCGCCTTTTTTGCCGGAAACTGTGCTGTTATCCATCAAAACTTTTTCGAGGCCTTTTTTGGGTAAACCGTTTGGCAATAAGAAAAGTCCTCCTCCTTCAAGATTTGTTGCAGATAATGAGTTCCAAGCATTTGAGTCCAAATTCGTTTCATCTGTAACTAGGAAATATCTTCCCTCATGCAGGACAACTGCACCATTCGTCAGAGCAGAAGGATCAACAGTCGAATCTATGATATCTCCTTTGACATATTGTCCATTAATTATTTCACCATCCTTACCAGCTGCCACAATGCGATATTTTTGACTGGCTTGATCAAATACAGTGGTGGCTGAGGACTCAGACCCCTCCACTGCGAAACGGGAAACAGGATAAACAATCTGTTTAACAAGTGCTGCCGCGTCTAAGGTCAGGTCAGCAATAGAGTTTTCATAAGTCTTGGACTCAAGAAGTATGTCTTCTGTGTGAAATTGTGCATCAAGTTGTTCATCAAAGAGTCTCCCGTCGGGAGATAAAAAATAAATCCTATTCTCAGTTGCGGTGGAAGATAGATTCCAGTCTTCTCTATTTGTATCGTAATCGGAAGGCAATTGCTTCCAGTAATTACCTTCCAAACCTGGTTTCCTATTGAAATTGGTATCTATTTGAGACTCCCAAAGGTTACCATCATGCATGACTAACTCACCTAATTCATATTGGGACAGTCGTTTCCATGGATCAGCGTGCTCTATATTTAATGTCGAGGATCCTTGAATTGACTCAGATTCCACCGAAACATCACGACTCCAATTCATTACAGGAGCAGCACCAACGGGTTGCCATCTATTTTGTATGACATAGTCATCCACCATTAAACTGTCGAACTCATCTACAGGTTGTCCATATTTTGTTCCAGAAACATAAAAATTCGCCAAATCCGAGATGCGAATGTCATCATTAGTTGGAGAGGAAGATCGCCTCCAAACTCCATCCGAATTCAATTCCATCGGTTTTAGGTAACCCGTCATGGGAAGGAGGGAATCGGAAGTATCCTGATAATAAACAAATGAGTAATCGCCACCTTTGAGGGCTTCACCAGTTAGAGACTGAACTTCAGCATCTGACAAATTGAAAACTAGATCACCATTATTATAAAATTCATCATAAGCATCCTTCCAAACTATATCTTGGTCACTTACATCCAAGTCTGACCACCCTTTAACATCAACCGGCACTAGTCTTGAAGAATACTCAGCTCTGTATTTTTGAATAGCTTTGCTGTCCAAAGAAATCTGAAATTGAGTTTGATCGAAAGACTGAGAACCGACTTCAAAAACTTCGTTCCTGACAACTTCCTTTTCTTGCTCGGTCAAATCCTTAAAATCAACGCCCGGGTACCTCACCGCAGTCTTTTGGGCTATCTTATCTTCGACTTGTTCAGGAAAGTAAGTAGATGGATTCCACTGGGAGATGTAACTTACTGAAGAATGATATTTTTCACCAACCGTTCCATAAAACAAAAGATCTCCGTTATTGGAAATCTTTGAAGTCAAATTAGCATTTGAATTTCTTACATTTGGAGATTCACCCCCCCGAACATAGGCTCTATACCAAGGGAAGTCCGGGTCTGGCGAAATCGGGTCTGGAAGTCTTGGAGACTGATCCAGTGATCCAGTGTCATTGTTCACAAGATCACGCACAATTTCGCTTATTTTTGATGTGGTCAAGCCATCCTTGGTTGCTTCTACGACATATTCACGACCATTTAACTGAAAGACAACATGCTCACCCTCAGCAAGTATTCGGTTACCGTCTGCACTTGCAGTTCCCACCAGGCTATCATTCAAGGAAATAGATGTTTTGAGCTCATTCCCAATGATAACTTCTGTATTGCCAAAATTGGGTTTTAATTCATTCCCTGCAAACAAGGAAGTTCCTCGATGCGAAGCATTGATCCGATTCAAGGCTTCTTCCACAAGTTCAGAAATTTCATGCCCGTAAGTCTCGGCTGCAGACTGATTTAGTTCCGTCCCTGCCACTCTGGCAATTTCAACTGCTCTTTGATTGAGTTGCCGCAAATGGTCCAGATTCAAATGTCCAGCATTCAAAAACTCTTTAGCTTGAGAAGAGTTTCTTTTATATTGTGAAAGTTTCGATTTTTCCGACTCTAGATTAATCAACTTCCCAACTCGTAAACCGTCATCTTCAGGATACTTGATTTTCTGTCCAGTCGAAATCTGTTGATCCAACTCAAATCTTTTGAGCTCGAGGTCACGAATAGTTCTCGTGATGCTGTCGGATACACTTAGATTAGGAATTCGCATTATTTAACGAGCCCCATTACAACTAATTCGAGCATTTTGTCGAGGGTATTTAACACCCTGGATGATGCTTGAAAAGAACGCTGAAACTGCATCAGATCGGCTACTTCTTCATCAATAGAAACAGAACTCACCGCTCTTCTTTGATCCAGTAGCAGATTTTCAATTGATTCTTGATGCTCTAAATTGTCGTTTAAGTCTCCCATTTCATTACCCAAATCAGCGTTTATTACTGAAATAATTTCTGTAAATTCACCATCTCCAAGCTTGCTTATTCTGAAAGCAGTGTCATTGGCTCCCTCAGGCAGGTCTTCAGAACTTTTGATATTTTGAGCATTAAGTCCATCATCAACTCTCAACGCAGAAGCCAGATTCCAATCATTCGACAAGACTGCATCGAATTTAAAGTTATCTCCTTGAATGTACATTTCTGAACCGTCTTCAATGCGAAAGGGAATATCCTCGTATCCCCTCAACCAAAATCTTCCGTCATCATTATTTGGGCTGCTAGGGGTAAGCAACTTATCCTCACCGGGATAGGTTGAATCGTAATCAATTGTGGTATGCTGCATTCTTCGAGCAGACGCATAGAAGTTTGATTGTACACCAACATCTTCAATCTGAAGTCCAAAATTATTTCCTCCCCTAAACCAGGCAATTCCGGAATTTTCCAAATCCCAACCCTGTTCCAATTCTTTTGGAAGGATATTACTACTCTGAACTATGGTGAAAGTATCATTCTCCGCGTAAGGCAAAGTCATGCTTACTTCCTCCTCAAAAAGATTCAATTCACCATTACCCTCTTTCCCGTATAATCCATAAGTTTCTTCAATGAAAGTATTTGGTCCTCTAACGGGTCTTGTTAAAAAAGCGTCAAAACCAAAAATGTATCCGCCTGGTTCATCTGTTGGGTTGTAAATTTCATTTACTTGAGAAACAAAGTCTTTAACCAAATCATTCAGACTAACACGAA
>NHDJ01000118.1 GCA_002167265.1 Verrucomicrobia bacterium TMED56
AAGGTCGGTTGGTCACCGACCCAAGGATGATTGGTGGGCAGTTCAATTCCCCATTTGTGGCTTAAATAACCTTCAACAAGAAAACGGTCATCATCCTCCATCAGTCCTGTAAACATAAGGAACTCAGCAACTTGACAGCTTGATGCTTCCGCCATGTTGGCGTAGGCACCAAAGGATAACTGCCCCGGATGGAACCAATAGTTATTTGAATTTTGATTATTGGCTAACTCAATTCCGTCCGTGTAGACGGTGCTGTAGGGGTTTCCATTATGACTTCGTCCCTCCTGTTTGATTTCCCAGATGTGAAATTCGGTATCGGCTGCTCCACCCGTATGAATCCATCCATTAAAATAAAAGCGGGAGTTACGATTCCCATGATGTCCCATCAACCAGTTTTGACCGACGGAAGTAATCACACGATTATTTTTCCCGCCCGTATATCTTGACACGCCAAATGCCGTATAACCTCCATTCCTCCAGATCCCTAAATCTGTTCCTCTAAAGTCGTAGGTGGAAACCAACTGATCATTGCCATCAAAATCAACAACCGGTTTTTTCTCAAAACCGTCCAGAGCGATGGATGGATTACCGTTTACAATGTTCATGTGCCGATCATTCCCTGACTTATCTACCCAGGTGGAGATTTCCATTCCAGAATTCGGTGCTGTTCCAGTAGCGGAGACATCGGTAGCATCAAACCACATCGATAAACCTAAGGGGAGGTTGGAGGTCTCCGGTTGCTTGCGAACAAAAAACTCTTTTCCTGTCCAATCAATACCCGCAGAATTGAAAGCGTACAACCTTACATAGTACACCTGATCAGGGGCAAGTCCACCAATGATTGCGGAGGATGTTCCCAGACCTTGCGGGCCAAGATCAAATCGATACTTCCACTTGTAGAGATTTGTGCCCTGATCAACCGTATCTGCCAAAACCCAGACAATCGGATCATCACCTCCAGTTGCGAGGACTTCAAATGGGATTTGTAAACTTGAAGCCCCCCCCGATTGCGGACTGGAAAGTGAAACTTCCGGTGGTCCCGCGAGAACATCAATTTGATAGGATTGATAGGCTTGTGACCCATCGGCATAAACGGCCCGAAGATTGGGTGAATAAGTTCCGGCAGTTGCTGGCACTCCAGACAAGTTACCATCAGAAGGATTGAGTAGCAGTCCGCTGGGTAAACCACTACCTACATAGGCACTCGGCGAACCTGTTGCCTGAGCCATATGGGAAAACGGTTTTTCTGCTGGAACTGTAAACTGATTGGCAGATGTAAAACTAGGAGAACCAAGCAATGCATTCGGGGAAGTTGGAAACAATGGATTGTCCTTTTGGTTATTATAAACAGCCTGTATCCAGTCTTCAGTACGGACTTTATTAGCAATGCGAATCTCATCCACCGAACTTGTGATCGTACCAGAACCAATAATCCACTCAGATTCAATTGCTTCATCAATGGAAAGAGACGGATCAAAGCTTTCGGATATCTCAACTGAACCATTGACGAAAAGTTTTGCCAAACCATTGAACGGATCAACTTGTTTATGTAAATGGTACCAGGTTTGATTAGATAAAGTAACTGAACTAGTGCTTGATAATGAGGAATTTTCAAAGGGGTGGGTAAAGCCAAATTTCCCAGACTGTAAATCCATGGAGGATACACCCCCATGCTTAAAAAAGGTGTAGGCACTCAATTGATCGTCGATGGATGAGTCGAAGGGGACTCTCCAAAAGCCGGCTTGTGCAGGGTCACTAGGATCAATAATTTGCCAAGTATCGTCACTAGGAGTCATGATCCAGGGTCGAATCCTTGAACCGCCACCCCATTCTCCATGAGCAACCGCAATTTTGTAGGGTTCGCCCGAACTGCTCAGTTGTACCAAGTCACTCGTAAAGTTAATAATGTTATTTCCAAGCTTTTCAGTTCCGTTGTCTCCGGTAATCTCGAAAACGCCATCCCGGTCCTTGTCCAACCAGATCGTGGCACGATTATCCGTATTTGTGCATCGAAATCTGTAAGCTCCATCTTCAGGTGGATGAAACATACTCATGAAAAGAGTCATATAATTATCATTACGGTTAATACCGATATTTGCCTGCCTGAAATCCGCATCTCCACTCAAATATAAACCCTGTCTCGGACCATTTTTATAGATTCGGGAACCACTCGGGACAAGATCGGTCAAAAGATTGATATCATTAAAGTACCGATCATTTGGAACTTCTTCATATCCGATCGCAAAAAAGCTGTCTATCGCCTCAGTGTCTGGTTGATTTTCCAAATTGGCCCACATCGAATAGGAATAGCTTTCAAGTCCCAATGGATTCAAAGAATAAGACCTCGGGATTTTGACATACTGATCACCACCTCCCTGCAATAATCGCCCGGAGCCAAATTTCCCGATTGGAGCAGTCACACCACCAACATTTGTGGCATGGTTTCGATAGAATGAGGAATCCGTTAACGTGTCGGTTACACTCATCGGACGCAAGTGCCATACTCCACGATAACCGGCACTCCAAGTGGATCCGTCAGTTGAGGATTCCGGGGGCGTGTCAGACAGTTCGGGGTCCCCCCAATATGCAAAGATAGATTTAGTGCTTTCTAATTCAGCAACCCTGACCCAAACAAGAAGTTGATTTTGCTCAAAATCAATGGACTCAACCTCATAGGAAAGATCCCTTCCCATTTCATCGAAAAACCTTAAGTCGTTGCAATCAGTAGATGCAAAGCTGTTCAAACTAAAGTTTGCATCCATGGACTGATCCATGCGGACAAGCATGGGAAAGTCTTTCAAAACTTCAGATCCTGAATATCCCGACAAACTTAGTTCCAATGAGTGAGAAAATGCACTTACTTCGGAAACCTTAAGGGTTAATATGTCTTGACTCTGCCCAAACGCATTAGATGCAGTTACTGTAATTTTATATGATCCCCCTTGTAGGGGAATTCCGCTAATCTCACCGGTCGTCGCANTCANACTTACACCAGCAGGTAGACCAACTGCTGAAAAAGTACTTGCGGATGGAAAAACTGAAATGAAGTAAGACAGTGGACGGGCAGGGTCGTTGGCAAATCCCTCACCAACCTGATTCGTTAAAATAACCGGTGGACCTTCCACGGCAGATACTGAATTGAAGTTGCCGGGNGAGTCTGGACGCTGACTTTCATAGGATGCCCGAATNGATTCTGCAGACTCCATAAAAAGACCAATTCGGAATTCATCCACCCAACCATTCCACCAAGCTCCTCCAAGTCTGGCCGAGCCAAGCCTAAAATGTTCAACAGGTCCACCCATCGGACGGGTCTTGTTAAAACCCTCCATAAAAAGTTCACCATTTTTGTAAATCCGCATGATTCCCAGGTCAGCATCTTTTTGAAGCGTCCAATAAATCCACGCTCCTAGGTAGTTGGAATCCTCTTTTTCAATGCGGTCATANTGGTTTCCAGTTCCCGCATCCCAATAAAATCGAGAATTCGACCATGGGAAATGAACATTGAGATGTCTGCCCGGGGCTGAACCAGACTCAAAAAGTGTGGAATTTGTGAGGGTGGGAAAGTTTCCGTGCGTCCAGAAGGAAATCGTCAACTGCTCTGTACCTTCAGGTGGGTGTGAACCTAAGGGAAGATCGATGTAATCATTTACCCCATCAAAATTGACCGCCTTACCGATTACCCCAACCGCCCGCAGTTCTTCAAAATTATGAGGGATAGCGTGATAACTTGACCTGGAATCCCGAACCAAACTGGGATCATCTCCATCCATGTGCCAAACAGCTCGGTATTTTTTCCAAACACTACCATCGCGACAATATGCCGGTTGCTCCTGATAATTTGGATTTCCCCAAATTGCCCGAATTGAAGTGTTGTCATCTAATTCATTTAAAAGCACCCAGAAAGAAGAAGTTCCTTCACGATTCCATTCAATCGGTTCATATGACAATTCCGTTTTGCCATCCGAACTTAAAAAGCGCAAATCATGACCATGGAAGGATGCGAACTGCTCATAACTAAATCCAGGAATGGATGTATTTAANTCCAAGTAAACAGGAAAATCCGCCACCTTATAAATTTCACTGTAACCCGGAAAAGAAATATCAGTGGCGTAAATCCAGGGAGAGAAATCTTTCACATTAAAAATAACTTTCTTACTGATTGAACCAGCCGCATTGGAAGTCTCAAAATCTGTTTCAAAAATGCCTACTGAACTTGGAACTCCTTGAATCTTCCTCGAAACTGAATCAAGATTCAATCCTGGGGGCAGGTTGATGGCAGTAACCTGGTCAATCATCCTGTTCGCCAAGAGGTCGATATCTATGGCTTCGTTTACCACCAGAGCATAGGGAGAGGACAAATCAAGTTCTGGCCGATTTTCAAACAACGGCTTACTTTGCTTGTATGCATGAGAACTTGGCATGGCATCGGACAATCCCCACTTGTGGGCCAAATAGCCCTGCACTCGCTTAACATCTTCATCAGTAAGGGCTGAATCATAAATAATTACTTCACCAAGTTCTATGTTGGCATGGGATACAATCGAACCATTTTGACTGCGTGCTCCAATTACTAGATCATCATCAGGTGCAGGGGTCACAGCTCCAGTATCAAGTACCTGAAATTCAAGATTACCATCTGCCCATTGGGCTTTCCTGACTTCAGATTTNCGCATTGCCCACACATGTGGATCTCCGTTAAAAGGAGTGCCACCGGAACGGTCATCCCAATCTGATGTCCCCCTCAGGGTGAAGGCAGTAAAATCAGTATTCACTTTTCGGAATTGCCACCCAAGACTGTTTTCTCCCCGCTTCGATATAATGGGGCGCCATGATCCTGTGTTGTGTCCCTGTGCGACGATAAAAATCGTTCCGTCCTCACCAAAATCAAAAACTGCTGAATCCTGAACCCTAAGGTATTGGCTGTTACCATCGAACTTTAGAGTTGTCAGTCCATTCCAACGATTAATTTGGAGGTCTGGTCCATTTCCATTTCCAGCATTGCGGGAGGCACCAGACTTATCTCTCCAAAAGTCAACTTTACCGCCATAGGGTTCGTTACTTGGATCACCATCTGCATCAATATCTGAACCATCCAACCACAATAGCATCTCACCACCCGCGATCGAGTCGTAACCAAAGTCAAAATCACCAGTAGAAAAAGTAGAAAGATCTGACCAGGCTGAGCCTGCCGAATTATTTGCCATGATCCGGTAAAAAAAGATTTTCCCACTTTCCAAACCACTCAGAGCGTGTTCAAAACGCCCCAAAGTTCGCACACTTAAGTCTACCGCATTATCCCAACCACTGGAGGATTGACTTAAGGCAGAAGTTTTTCCTGCATCTTCATCACCCCAGAAAAGAGTTACCTGTGGATCCTCACCCCCGAATGTAAGCGTTTGCTCCAGATCACCTCCGTAAATTTGTTCCACCTCATCCTGAGTAATCGCTCGGTCATACACCCTTAAATCATCCATCAAACCAAGAAAGTACGAGTCGTTACTCCAATTACTTTTTCCGAAAAATTGTTGAGTACGGGTAACTCCTTGAGGGACATGTCCCAAATAGGATCCCTTTAATTCAGAGTTACTGTATAATTTCATCAATCCCGAGTCATCGACTGTGGCAACAATATGCTGCCACTCATTTACTGACCAAAAATCCTGAACGATGAGGGAACGGTTTGTACCTCCGCGTCTAATACTCCACTCTGCCTGATTCGTTGTCCACCGATTGCAAAGTAGAAGATTATGGCTGCCAGCCCCATTTCCAAAATCAAACATACGTTGAAAGTTACCTAAGTTTTCTTTGTATGCCCAACCCGAGAAACTAGCTGCCCCTTCGATGCGAAAATCACCAACTTCAACATATGCCAAGTTACCTCCATCAAATTTCAAAGCCGTCCCAAACTGTCCACCCATTCCTTCCGTCCAAGTTGCTCCCCCGAAAACCTGCCCGACTGGAGAAAATCCGGTCGAGTCATAGGCTTCAGTTCCTTGTCCTTCATCAAACCTCCAATGAGCAATGAGATCTCGTGAGACCAAAGGTTCACTCAATAGAACAAGCGCTGGTTCTCCACCATTGCTCATAACCTCACCGTGCAAAAGTGCCGAAGTCTTCGTTTGATTAGTGGCGGTATGGGCAGTAATAGAGGGAAGGGAAACCATGCGTAAACGACCACTTTGGTCGGCCCAATCTGAATAAGCGGATCCTTTTGCCTGAACTTGATAGAACACAGTATCGCCAGACTGAAAGCCACCTATATCCAATGTTCCAGTTCCTGCCCCTCTTGTTCCAAGACTCTGGGAATTATCCCACAAACCGGCGTCCTCACCATGATCAAACCNTCCCCAGTAAATAATAATTTCCGGTTGGGTTCCATCATAAGAGACAAGCTCATAGGATAAAGTGGCATTGGAATCTGTGACGGAAGTGGCTGGACGTGTCACAACGATGGGTGGCACGGCCTGATCTCCGGTGCTGAAGGTTCGAATTGCCCCCAAGCCAGCAAGCAATTGTACCTCATTGGAAGANAGGGCATTGTCAAACAATTGGACTCGATGCATCTCGCCTGAAAAATCACCCCACATTTGACCGTTCGGTCGTGCCACTCCGATCGATAATGGTGAAGTTCCACTACTTTCAAGNCGACCATTATACTGCGTCCAGGTGTTCACCTTAACACCGTTCAGGAAAACTGACAATTCCGACCCATACACCAAAGCCAGATGGTACCAGTTCCCATTTACAATTCCTGCATCTACCCGGACNGTTTGATCAGTTGCTGCGGTTCCTGAATCTATATATATTTCAAGGTTGGTCCCCTGCGAACCAATTTCAAGGTTGTCGTTGTTGGACCGGCTGGACTGTGCGATCAAAACATTATCAATTCCATGATTCGTAGCTTGTGCTGAGTTGTCCGAGTTTCTTTTGAACCATAATGANACCGTAAAACGGTCAATCTGATCCATCTCATCAAGATCCCCAAGATTCACAAAATCGTTATTTCCGTCAAAGCTTAGGACTCTGCCTTTTTCAGGATCTAATATTGAATTAGCACCTGTAATAACCCCGTCCGTCAAACCTGAACCATCCATTGCCATTAAACTTGTGTCATTTAATTCCCAAGAGTGAATGGGACTGATGGAAACGGCGTCACCATTTGATTGTCCTCCGGAATTTACCAGCTTGGCTCTGTAGTAATAAGTGGAGGATGGAGTTAACCCATTTAATAAAATAGATGAGAATCCTGCGGTTGAAACATTTATGTCGACAGATTCAGTGTAGACAGAAAGATTTGAATCCGTTCCCCAAAGGAAACTTAAGTTACTGTCCATACCGCCAAGATCAAACACATTTGCCTGCAATCTGGCGGATGTTGAACCGATTTGAGTCGCATCTGAAGTTTGGGCCCGTGGAGGTTTGGCCTGAACTTCCAAGCTGAAAGTATCACTGGTCTGCCCCCATTGATTACTGGCGTTAACCGATATTTCGAAGATTCCTGCTTCCTGGGGAACTCCGCTAAATACAAACCCTGACCTGCCCAAAGGTTTATTTTGTATGTATGGGTGACCTTCTGACAACAAGTTTTGCATCCCCCATTGATCTGCCAGATACCCCTCGATTTTTTGCTTTTCAACAAGTTCCAAAATTCTGGGAAAGAAGAGGACTTCTCCTAACATAAGTTCAGTATCTCCATTTATTCGATCAAACAAAGCCTCTGGCCGCCAATTCCCAGACACATCGCTTGCTACCACTTCACCGTTTGCCCTGATCTCATAACCATATCTTGAAACAGTCCATCCAATCAGAGATTTCACGCTCGAGGAAACAGTTGTGTTCAATTGTGGATTATTGTCGCTCCATCGCCTCAGTCCCCAGCTTCCGCTTTGAATCATCCTCCATCCCTCAAAGGTAAAAAGTTCACGTTCCGGAAAAGATAACCCAGTTTCAAATCCTACTAGGAATATTGTCATCGGCATGCTTGCCGCATCTGCCATCCTTAAGGATTTACCATAGTTGAGCAGAACCATTCTTTTCCCTGTCTCAGGATCAAATGCTATGACGGGAGCGGTCGCGTAAGAACTTTCTGCATCTCTTGTATTTACTGATTGATCCTTTAAGGTCTGAATTCTG
>NHDJ01000119.1 GCA_002167265.1 Verrucomicrobia bacterium TMED56
TGACGGGTACCAAGCAATGGATCCACCGTCACTGCTCCATCCCCCTGTTCTACCACCAAGAGATGGCTGACATTTCCAAAAACAAATTGATTTTGATGAAAAACAGCCAAAAAAAGTAGTATAGCCCATCGCATAAAAAAAATACTAAAAGAAAGTAAGCTTCTTGGTCAAACCTACAAATTCAAAGATTTCAGGTAATCAGAACAGCTTGTATGCAGACAAGGATATTCCTCCCTCCATCGCCCGATACCTCGATGAACTGCCAAGCAAAGTCCTGCCTTTCGAATTCGTTGACAAACCCGAGAAGGTTCCGCTCAGTTCAATACCGAACCACTCTATGGGTTGCCAACCCAAACTAACAGAAAGATAGGGAACAACATCCAATCGTCCTTTTTGCTCATTCTTCAAATATCTCGATAAGGTACATCCAATACTTGGCATCAGTCGAAAGTCACCATTTTCCCCAAATAATTTAACCAAAGAAAGTCCGAGATTCATCTGCAGATTATCGCCATCATCTGGAAAAACTCCTTCNGCCTGGAAATTGATTATCCGNTCGGTAAATGCATACCTTAGGGAGGAACTGGCAAAGAAAAATGTCTGTTCATTCACNGTAAAAACTTTGGATACACTCACCGAAGGAGTGATCGCATCAAACATTTTATTGCCCTCTTCCAAACCGTGTAAAATATTGTAATCCAGTCCAAAACCGGCGGTAAAGTCCCTGGGCAGTTCCATCCTCATCCCCATGCGTACGGATGCGTACCTGTAGCTCAGCAAATCGCTAAATAATTCTTCCTGATAATCTGCAAACTGCANATTCAAATCCAGGCTGGGAATTAGGCTTAGGTAGTCATTTTGAACAATCGGTTCAGCCTCAAGCGATCCACCCACGGAGTTTTCCCAGATCATTGAACTTAACTCATTGTCTGAAAGTCTCAGTGCATTGTTTGTCCAATAAGGACGGGAACTTGCATACAGAGATAGGTTCATTTTCAACTGTTCCTGATATTCAAACCGAAAATTCGATGCCCTACCCAGGGGCATGATACCNGGTTGTATTTGTAACGGGGTCGACCCAATCCAATTTTTAAAGCGTCTTGTTTTCTGTGCTTGCGACTCTACTTTTGGAGGAATTCGCACAATTTCTTTCCCCTCTGAGTTTTTCTTTTTTCGTATCGAGAATTCCCGCAATGAACCCAATGGTGCTATGTTCGGGTCTATTTGATCCGGGGTGATTCCAATCCAATCATTTACNTTAAGGTCTTCAACAATCTTCTGCTCCCCTAAATTCGAATGATATTTTGAATGTGCCTTCGGTTGGGTAAGATTCGCATCAATTGAACCGAACGAGCCAACGACGATCAAAAAACTGGCGGTAAGCATTACGAATCAGAAGGTTGTGTTCAATACGCTCAAATTGGCAGAAAGGAAAAAGGTCATGGACGGTTGATGATCCCGATAGAAATATTATTGCCAAAATAATCGAAATTTGCCCGGTCCATAACAGGATTTCCACCGACTTTTATATTTTCTATGAAATTGACTCGTCCGATTTGAGCAGAAGACGGTATGGAAGTTCCAAAGTTCGGATACTTCGTATCAATTGGTCCTTTCAGGCTATTGAGTTGCACATTGGAAAAGGCGGGGAAATCAACATTTCTCAAGCGAATGGTAGTCGCTTCCATAACGATTCTTGGAAGGTCACTNTTAAATGAAAGTCCATTCACCTCCAAATCCCTTCTTGCTTTGATGGTTGCGAGTTCNGAGGCATTCAGCGAAGCATTCTCAATCCGTACATTGCGCATCCCGCGAATGGCCAATTCATCCCCCGCATCGATCTGCAAGTCATGCAGTATTAATTCTGCCCTAGTGGAAATGATCAAATCCGAGCGATCAGCCCTGAGTCTGGAAATATTGGAAAATTCTCCATCGCCTGACATAAGCACAATTCTTGTGCCCTCCCCGGAAGGCAGGGGAAATTCAAAATCACCGACTATGCTCAGCGTGTCGGATGCGCTCAAGATTAGGTTTGTTGAACCACTCCCAAAAAATGGATTCAAAGCATTTGCATTTTGGCGAACAATCAAATTCTCTCCCCCGTAAACCTTACCCTCGGTACCAAACACTAGACCATCCATCTCCAATTCCGAATAAAGGGCCTGCATTTCAGATTGCATCGGATCGATCAAAAANTCTGACAGGGAAGAATAGAATGCAGGATCCTCCACGCCCGTTTCATAATCCCTCAGCAAAGAAATACTCGAGCTCACGGCACCCGAATCCCCAGAATAACTGCTTTGCTCTGCCTGCTCTGACAATTTCTCGAGTGACTTTNAGTTACCCCCAGTCAGGGATGAATCCACGGTTTNCAAAAACTGATCATCGTCCGGTGCGGTGATATCTTGTGGCGGGGGCAAGGCGGCTAATTTCACAATTGTCTCGGAAAGCAACTCCTCATCCAGATCCAGATCCAGAAGCATGCTCTGTGTACTGTTCTCAAAAACTAAAATTTCTTTTCTCACTTCACTTGACAGCGTGACCAGTTTCTCAATCTGATCATCCCGGAAATCCTCATTGGATAAAATCTCTTGCACCTCATCGACTTCTGCTCCGAGCAGGCTTTTTCGAACACTGGTTGAAAGACCTTCAAACTTTACGGTCTGATCCACATCGAGTCCAAAACTTGCGACTTCATTAGAAAATTCACTCACTATTCCAGTCTTTCTAACAAGTTGCATATTTGCGTTATTTTCCACAACCGTTGAACTCACCGGCAAAGGGTTATTTTGAGTCCGCTGAATATTTTGACCTTGTCCGCTTCCGCTTGTTTCGACTGAGTTCGTGACCTGTGAGGTTGTCGTTTCACCGGAATTTTGCGTATCCTCCTGCCCCCTTTCATCAATAGACTCCTCAGAATTCCTGTTTTTACCGTTATCCAGATTTAATGAACTCAGAACCGCCTGATCAATATCATCATCACCCGGTTCCAAATCAGGTCGGCTCTCATCCGAAGATGAAGGGTTCAGATTGAGAGCAGCGAGAACCGCTTGATCAATGTCATCATCATTTTGTTCCATATCCGCCCGTTGCTCTTCATTGGAAGNAACGGTTGATTTGATGGAAAAAGTTCCCTGGATTTGTTCCCTGACACTTTCGTTGGCGGGTACACTTTCAGTGGGAACGGTGGCGGAAGTATTCGGAGCAGATTCCTGAACCTCTCCCCGATCGACTGCTCCCTGCATACTTTCAGATGGCTCATTTCCGGAGCCCTGTTCTTCCACTGCTTCCTGCTCCTGTCTTTTCTCAATTTCCTCGAGGGTTTCCTTATCGACAGCCGGGGAATTGTCCTGCTTCGACTCAACCGCTCCCAGTCCAGACTTTTCAAAGTCCACTGATTCCGTCAAATTAGTCGCCTTCTCTGAAAGCACATTAATTTGCTGCGCCACCACCGGATTGAGNGGANGTGCGACCACCTGTCCGGTGATCGAAACTGACAACCCACTGCCCTGCGTGACCATTTGGGCTTCTCCTCCCTTGGGTGTAAAGGCAACCGTTGACTCCGTGACATCCAATTCCACACCGGCCGTTTCACTAAAGCCCAATTGAAATTCAGTCCCCCGAATTCCAGCCGTTCCCACAGGGGATTCTATATCAAGGATTGATTCCCTGCTTAACTTTTTGGTTTTCACCACCATCGACCCTACATTCAAATCCAAAAGAACTTTCGAAGAGCTGGGTTCCTTATCAAGTTTTTCCATGGT
The DNA here is from genome assembly GCA_002167265.1 of Verrucomicrobia bacterium TMED56. GTDB lineage: Bacteria > Verrucomicrobiota > Verrucomicrobiia > Opitutales > Seribacteraceae > Seribacter. Next base: position 3,765 of record NHDJ01000119.1, read on the forward strand.
CATTCCAGACGGATCAAAAGCCTCCTGTTCAAAAGATGTGATCCGGATCCTTGAATTTTCCCTCACCGTCAAAAGCGTGCCGTTACTCAGCAAGCAGACCAATGAACCACCCTGTCCGGTAATCGCAAAATACCCAACAGGCAGGACTGAACCTATCTTAAAATCGTTCTTGGCAGCATTCGAACCATCATTTTTCTCAAATCTGATTTCACCGGCAACTTCCACGATAAGCACCGTTCCCGCGGATTTATTTTCAGCCCGGGAAAGACTGGCATTACCAAGGACAAAGGACCATAGTAGCAACCAAGAAATTCTTTGTGTGATCATTGAAAACTTCTTCATTTTCGCTTCGGTTCGGTTGAATCCGGCCTGCGAAGAAACCAGTCATTATTAAGATAATCAAAAAACAATGTGCTGTCTGAAGACTCCACCGCCATGTAGAACCAGTTTGCCTTGGAAATGGAATAGAAGAACGGATGCACCTGTTGATCCGTCCACAACCAATCCAGTTCATTGCACCATAGCCAAACCCCGCGGACCGGACTTTGTATCGCATAAGCCCAACCAAGGGAGGAGTGATAAATCCATCCATTTTCCGGATCCCCGTAAAAAGTGCCAAACCACGGGCTTTCCCACCATCCACTTTTATCCGTAATCTTTATGGCATTGAGGTCTGCAGCTGGCTGAAATCCCGGGTCCGGAAGAAAAGTTTCCTCCAGGGACAGTGCCACTCCTTCCAGACTCTCGCCATAAGCACGAAAATATATTTTCTCATGATTAAGGATCTGGTGGGACCATTGAAAAGTGGTACCATTTCCATCAAGATTGACCGCTACTTTTGATACTCCGGTCTGGTTAAATTCCAAAATTGGAGAGTTTGAGATTAGAAATCCAACTTCGCTTACACCGGCAATACTACCGGTATCCAAAATTTCACCACTCATCCGAATCTCAGTATTGGAAGATGCAACTGGTGCAAATGCATCGATCACAGGCTTCGTCTCATTGATCAAATTCACCCCAAAGTATTGCACCCTCATATCACCTCCTGCATCCGTTACCCTGACTCCCACAAACATCGTACTCACGGTTTCATAATCCAGAGTTTGAGCCACTTTCAACAAGCCGTCCGGACTGATCTCAAATGCCGCGTCTCCAACTCCTCCCACAAGTACCTGGTCATAGGAATATGAGCTGGCATTTTCTTCTTCAACCGTTGCAAAACTTCCGACTTCCGTTCCAACCGGCACGCTCTCCTCCAGAGGCAAATATCCCGTGACCGCATCGGCGGGATTACTGAACACCATCACCTCAAATTCCTTTTCCACAAAGGCACCCCACGGATCACTCGCCTTTATCATTATTTTTACGACCCCAGTTTCGAGCTGAGCAGAAGCATTTCCAACTTTCAGAGTTCCATTCGCATCCACTAGAACAGTTGAAGAATCATTCCCATCACTCAAAGAGAAACTAACCGATTCCCCGTCCGGTTCCTTGGCGGCAAATCCTCCGATCACCGTTCCCTGTGGCTGGTCCTTGATAATTATGAAATCATTCAAAGCTTCCAAGTCATAGGGGTTTTGCGTGGCCAGCGAATTCGGATCATTCGGGTCCGATGGATAAGCCAATTCCACCAAATCACTGAAGCCGTCTCCATCATCATCAGGATCATAAAAATCTTCCACTCCATCCCCGTCCAAGTCTTCAATCACATTACCTACCGGGATCGTGATCGCGGATTCCACCGCCCCCCCTTTGCCATCCTCCGCCCTTGCCCGTATGGAAAGAGTCGGGGTCAGTTCATAGTCCAATGAGTTAAGCATTCGGACACTTCCATTCGCATCCAACTGTAGGATTGAATTATTGTCATCACCCACTCCGTTTACCAGCGAGTAAGAGATAACATCTCCATTCGGATCAGTCGCATTCAACACCCCGACCACCGAGTTTGCCGCCTGATTTTCAACTACTGAAAGTCCGGTTGTGCTATCCAGTCCCTGTGGCGGCCCGTTTACCAGACCCGTCAGGGAGGAAACCACTTCCTCAGCATACCCTCCCCCATCCGTGTAATGGGCAACCGCTTGCAACTGAAAGTTCACTGCTTCCATGCCTAATGTGTAACTCGAACCTGTCGCCAGACGATTCCCCGCCACATGATTGTCCCCCTGCTTGTACCACCCATAGGAAATTACTCCCATTCCATCCGGATCACTTATTGTATCCGTCACCGTGAGTGTATCTCCAAGCATCGGATTTCCTGATACCAAAACCGACCCCGTGGGTGCCTCATCCAAATTAATCACCTGCACGGTAAATGTGCCTTCCATTGCCCCCCCTCTTGTATCCTCTGCCCTTACCCTTATGTTCATGGACTGGCAGGATTCATAATCAATCGGCATTGAAGTGATCAGGGTTCCGTTGACATCCATGGAGAAGACGGAATTGTTGGTGTCTCCCGCACCACTTACCAAAGTATAGCTTATCAGGTCACCATTGGGATCACTGGCATTAAATTCCCCGGCATAGGACCCGGAATTTTGATTTTCCTGAATTTCCAAGGCGCCCGGGCTAGCGAGTCCCACGGGTGGACCGTTCACCAAATTGGTTACCGTGGAAACCACCTCNTCGGAAAAACCTCCCCCGTCCGTGTAATGGGCGACCGCCGTCAATTGATAGTTTACCGCCTCAGACCCAAGAAGGTAACTTGAACCCGTNGCCAACCGGTTTCCACTCACATAGGAATCTCCCTGTTTGTACCANCCGTACACCACCGATCCCATTCCATCCGGATCATTTATTGTATCCGTCACCGTGAGTGTATCTCCAAGCAATGGATTGCCCGTGACCGCAACCGTTCCCACCGGATTTTCATCCAGATTATTAACCTGTACAGAAAACGATTCCTCCATCGATCCACCCCGCCCGTCCTCCACCCTCACGCGTATCGAATACGAAACCGTACTTTCATAATCCGGCACAAAGCTTGCGGTCAGAGTTCCATTAGTATCCAGTTGAAAAAGCGAATTATGGTCATCCCCAGCACCACTTACCAAAGAATAAGCAAGTCCGTCCCCATCCAAATCAACCGCAATGAAAACTCCCACCTGCGTACCCGACAGACTGTTCTCATCGATTTGCAAAGCTGCAACCGCTCCCAACGTGGAAGGTGGAGAGTTGACCGCTACAGTGGGATTTGAACTTACCATTTCCGGAAATCCCCCGCCATCTATGTAGCTTCCCTGTACTGTAATGACNCCGCCCGCCATTGACTGATCCAGTGCCAGACTCGCTCCTGAGGATAGCAGGTTTCCGTCCAGCAACCAGTCATAGGTCACGCTACCCACCCCATCCGGATCAGATATAGTATTCAGAGAAGTGAGGGTCTGCCCGACCTCTGCGGTTCCCGAAATCGTCACCACTCCGGTTGGATTTTCATTTAAATTATTCACGGACACAGTGAACTCCATCTCCGTTGTCGAATTCTTGTCGTCCGCTGCCTGCACCCTAAGATACAGGACCGGATTTGCTTCAAAATCGACCCCCGAGTTGATGGACAGCGTCCCATTTGAGTCCAGTTGAAACATTGAATTATTGGCATCTCCGTTTCCTGATACCAGGGAATAAGTTACNGGATCACCGTTTGGATCCGTGGAAGCGAACTGCCCCAGTATTCCGGCTCCTCCATTTTCAGACACCGACAAAGGCCCGGTGCTGTTCAAATCCGCGGGTGGTCCATTGATCACAATCGTCGGGGATGAGACCACAGTATCGTTATTAAATCCTCCCGCTGAGTAGGTTGCCACCGCCACCAGTTGCATACCGATCTTACTCTGGTCCAAATTTATGGTTGCCCCGTTTTTAAGGGAATTTGCCCCTGTGTATGGTCCTCCATATTGGTACCACTTNTAGGAAAGTGAAAAGATCGAACCATCCGGATCACTCAGCGTGTTGCTCGCGGTTAGAGTTTGCCCATACTCCGCGTTCCCGGCAATGTCCACGGATCCACTGGGTATCTCATTAAGATCATTGAAGGTAATCATTCCATGATTTTCGATTTCACCTCCATATCCATCGGATACCTTTACCCGAACCATCAGCGAACTTCCCTGGTTTATTCCCTCAAAATCCATCGCCCCGACANTGCGCAGGGTACCATTACTATCCATCGAAAAATATCCGTTGTGCGTATCATACAGTCCGGATGTCATCGAATAGGTAAGTTGATCCCCATCCGCATCAGTTGCGGAAAAGTGCCCCATCATCGTCCCTGTGGGTTGGTTCTCGTCTATCGTTAAAGTCCCGTGGGTCAAATTCATGGGAACGGAGTTGGCGACCGGATAATCTCCACTACCTACAGTCTCTGCNTTTCCAGCCAGATCTACATGGCTGGCATAGACTTTAATATANGCTCTGGCATCTGCGGATGTTAAGAGATAGGTCGATTGGTTAGCCTCTTCATGGGTAAGCGCTCCCGTCCCACCATCCACTGGGAACCAGCTTACTGCATCATCATTAAAAGCAGTTGCATAAAGATATTTTCCATCAGCGGATAAAACAATATCGTTTACCCCATCCAATTTTTTCACCCCGTCATTCTCATTCCTCAATAGTCCATGAAAGGTTAGATTTCCATTGCTTGTGTCACGTGAAAACCAGCTTATTGAATCTTCATCTTTAGCACTGACNTAAACCCAGTTTCCATCATTTGAAATTGTAACTGACTTGGCACCATCCAAGCCATTAACTGTACCGCCGTTGGATGTACCCTTCAATACCCCACCAAAAGTCAATGATCCTGTGGTGGCGTTTCGATCATACCAACTTATTGCATCAGAAATTTCGCCGCAGACATATATATGCCTATCATCCAAAGTGATTTTGAGATGGCCTGCTCCATCCAACCCATCCACCAATCCGCCGTTGTCTCCATCCTTTAAAACTCCAATAAAAGTCAATGCTCCCGTGCTCGCATTTCGATCATACCAACTCACCGCGTCATCTTCTTTCCCTGTAACATAAGCATGCTTCCCATTACTGGAAAGAGAAAGCCAGCTTGCACCATCCAACCCATCCACCAATCCGCCGTTGTCTCCATCCTTTAAAACTCCAATAAAAGCCAATGCTCCCGTAGTCGCATTTCTTTCATACCAGCTTACCGCATCGTCCACAGTTCCTGATATATATACATGCTTTCCATCATTTGAAAACGAAACGGAATGTACTCCATCTAAACCATCAACTAGGCCACCGTTATCTCCATCTTTCAACACACCGCCAAAATTCAATGCTCCCGTTGTCGCATTTCTATCAAACCAACTAACCGCATCGTCAATATTTCCGGTTGCATAGACATGATTCCCATCCGAGGAAAGTGAAACACTGTTGGCGTAATTTAGACCGTCCACTCCATCCATTCCGTCTTTCAAGACTCCACCGTAGCTCAAATAACCTGACTGCACATTTCTATCGAACCAACTGACTGAATCATCATCAAACCCAACCGCATAGGCATGATTACCATCTGGGGAAAGTGCTATTCCATTCGCACCGTCCAAGCCATCGAGACCGTTGGTTTTTTGAGATAATCCTGTAAAAACAAGTGCACCCGAGCTTGCATTTCTTTCGTACCAACTGATGGCGTGATCATCGTAACCGGTAATGTATGTAAAATTTCCGTCTGGAGAAAAAGTTACTATCTGTGCTCCATCCAGACCATCCACACCTCCCAAATCGTCTCGTAAAACACCCGAAAAACTCAACGCCCCGGTACTGGAATTGCAATCATACCAGGCGACCGAATTTTCCTGTGACCCAGAAACATAAATAAATTTTCCATCCGCGGAAATATTTAGCCCATAAGCACCATCCAATCCTTCCGACCCGCTCACTCCGTCTTTCACCATCCCGGCATAAGTCAACGCCCCGGTTCCAGAATTTCGGGAAAACCAACTGACTGCATCATCCTGCAGGGATGTGACAAAGGCATGATTTCCACTGGGAGAAAGGATCACATCCACCGGATACATCAGACCGTCCACGGAGCCCGCATTATCACCGTCGGTAATTTTTCCCACATATGTGAGGGCTCCCGTTGCCGCATCGCGAGAAAACCAACTGATGGTATGTTCATGGTATCCGGTAATGTAGGCAAAGTTACCATCCGATGAGAATGTGATGCACTTGGCACCCTCCAATCCGTCCGCCCCACCCACTCCATCCTTAAGAGTGGCAACATAAGTGAGGGCACCACTGACTCCATCTCGAGAAAACCAACTTACCGAATTGTCCCCGTCGGCAGTCACATACGCAAAGTTGTTGTCGGGAGATAATTCCACTCTTTGCGGCGAATATAATCCGTCCACACCAGCGTCGGTGTCGTAGATTGTCATAATATAAGTCAGATATCCAGTTATTGAACTTCTGGAAAACCAACTTATCGAATTGTCAAGCCCCCCCGTGACATAGGCAAAGTTTCCGTCCGAGGAAATGGATATGCAAGCGGCTCCTTTCAAACCGTCCACTCCACCCCATCCGTCAGCGTAAGAATTCGAAGCCTCCAAAATCCCAGTGCTTGTATTCCTGTCGTAAACAGTTAGTTTTTTATCTCCTAGAACATAAGCATGTTTTCCGTCAGGAGAAACAGCAAAATGACTTGCATTTTTCAACCCGCCAAATTGGACACCCGAACCTTTATTCTTGTAATTCTGTTTGATTTTCTTGCCATCCCTGAGCCATTCGTAGCTTACAGTACCCATCCCATTGGCATCTGTTAATGTATTACTCACACTCAAAGTCTGCCCCACTTCAAAAGTTCCTGAAATATTTACAGATCCTGTTGTTGGAGAGGAGTTTGCAACAAAAAATGGCAGGAGGTTCTGCAAAAATAGAGCACAGGGGAAAAACCAATTAACGGACGCGAAACGATGGTTTCGTCCATCCCCAGTATCTGATAACTTGTTCATTATGATCAACCCCTGCACAATCCTTGTGAAATATTACAATTTAGCAACCAGAATATCGCATCTCCCACCCTCTTCAACCCTGAACAAGTAGCGCCAAGCAACAGACAAAAGAGCCTCATTGAAGAGATTAATCGAGCACTAGAAATTATATCCACCGGAAACTTCGAATGTATGAATACTGCGTTTGGAAAAACTGTCCATTTCATCAAGATTGACCCATCGGTAACGCAAGCCCCACAGGAATTTATCGGATACCTGATGGTAAAATTCTGCAAGTAATTGATAGGAAAACACCGCGTTCTTTTCACTCACCGCAAAGGTGCCCAAATCCAAGTCCACTTCCTGCTCGCCGTAGCCGATACCGCAACCCAATTCAAACCCAAAGTTTTCCCCCGTCGGCAAATTAAGTCCAAAATTTAGCAATCCGTTAAGAACGGTCGCCTCTCCTGCCTCAAAAAGCCCGGACGGGAAGAGTACTTCTCCTTCAAATCCATCCAGTGGATTCTTGGAATATCCAAGCTCTGCCTCCATAAAAAAACGGGTCCACTTTTTCCCAATCCTAAGACCTCCCCCGTAACCCAGTTCCTGCTGGAGACCGATGGGGCCGGCAGAGGATCCCCACTCGTACTTTTCCGAAATTTGCATGCCTGCAAAGGGGAGTATGTAAATTCCAGTTCTGGCAATTTTTGAACCTTTAAATTTTCTTGATTGAGAAGGGGCAGAATTAGACGGATTTTCAGATTTTTCAGGAAACGGTTCAACAAAATCACTTCCCGTATCCATGGATCCCGACGATTCTGTCCTTTGGTAAGCCGGGCGGAAACTACGATTGTTTGGCTGCGGGGAAATATCAACTTTCGGAATCTCTCTGGCTCTGTAATTTTCAGTAATTGGATCAATCAGTGCCTTGGTTCGGTACCTTTCAATGATCGGATCCCTCTTCGGAACTGTCCGTTTCGGTAGCCGTTCAGCTATCGACGGCGGAAGAGTGATCGAACTTGCAGGTACCGGTCTGCGTTCGGTCTGATCAATTTTTTCCCGGATCTCTTGAATCCGTTCACCATAGGTCATCATGCTCTTGTCAATCGACTGATTGATTTGTTCAAAACTAAGCTCCGGATATTTGCGCATGTCCTCATTGTAATACCTCCCGGTTTGAGAAAACAAAGAACCAGCGCAGACCAGGAGAAGGAGCGTTAAACAGATGGGCTTTAAATGATCGAATTTAGGCAAGGACTTAAGTTTCTTAATTGCTCATGGATTGGGCAAGAAAAATCAAAANCGACCAAAGATCAAAATCTTGGCCATNGCATCCTTCTTTTCCTGAGGCGTCAGATGATCAAGGGACTCAACNTAGTCGTTGATCGAACGGATCGAACCCGAAGACCCTCCNCTTGGGTCAAGAATTGGAACGAATGAAGCTTTCAGGTTGATATTCCGGTGTACCTCGAATTCCAGAGTTGCTCCCATTCCCTCAAATTCACCGGTCCATCCGGCAAACTCAAAGCCCGGATCCGCAACTGCTTGCAAAGTGACCATCTCCCAACGGAAGTAACTTCCCTGTCCCCGGATCGTTCCCCCCACTTGAGGCTCAACCATTACGGATATTTCATAGGGAAGATCCAAGTTGAACCATTCCATGTAAGTATAATCAAACATCCTCGCGGGAAACGCAGTGCGGTCCAGATAAGTCCATTCTCTTCNATCGATCAGATAGAGAAAAGGAAAGAATTCCGCACTCGTCCACGCCCATCCCAGTCCCTCACGGAACAGCCAAACATCGCTCTCTCCTCTTTGCTCGACAAAAATCCAACCCAAATTNTCATGATGTATCCATGGATGAAACATTCCAAAATAATATCCAAACCAGCCNGCTCTTTTCCACCCGCCTCCGATATCAGCCCCCTCCGTTAAAAGAATTACGGAATCTCCGTTATCCATCTCGTANCTTACAGTNAATGTNTTTTCTATAAACGCCCCTCCGGGATCCGTTGCCCGCACCCGAATATTTAAATCCTGTCCACCATCCAAATTTCCNGAACTTATGAAGCGAAGTGTTCCATTATCCTCAATTCGGAAAAATTCATTCGCTTCGGAACCCTGCCCGTGGACCAACTGTAATTCATGAACATCGTATTCATCTTCATCTCTTACTTTTAGATTTCCCACAAACTGATTTTGCCCGGCTCCTTCATTCACCACGTTCCCGCCTTCGAGATAGATTTCATCCGGTTCATAGTTTACATCGAGCATAACCACATCGAACGCCCTCACTTTAGTCTGATTGCTTTCATTTCTGGCAGTCACTTCAGTTCTGAGATTATAATATTGAAAGCGGTCGTAATCCAGATTGACCCGGGTTCTCAGGTAGCCAAAGTCATCGATTTCAAAAAGGGAATTTGAATCTGTAAGGGAAAAATGAACGACAGAGTTGGTCCACTCACCCACCGCAAAAAAGCGCCCTACCCTCGTCCCAACCTGAGCGTTTTCCAGAATGACCAAATTGGTTGCGTTAAAGTCNAATTCATTGCCGTCCAAATTGTCGGAATCATTTGCATCCATAATTTCCACGGTAAAACTCCTCAGTGCGATTTGATTTAATTCACTTCGGGCCAGAACTTCAATGGGCAGCTCTGTTTGATTCAAGTCCTCAAAGTCAAAAACCACCCGCGTTTTCAGGGTTCCGTTTTCTTCAATCTCAAAAAGTTCAGTTTTATCATTAAGCAAATACTCCACTTTTGCTCCCGGGTTTACTCCACTGGTCGCATAAAAATTACCGATAGGTGATCCAACNGGAGAATTCTCGAAAACCTGCAAACTCGTTGCATCAAAATAAAAGGGTTCTGTCGTCTGATTATCCTCAATTTCCAGAACAACTACAGAAAAGATCGCTTCAATTGATCCTGCTAATTCATCCCGTGCACCCACTCGAATCGAAAGAAATGTTTGATTCCCATCATGCCGGAGGATTTCCCCCGTTCGAAGAATTCCATCCGCACTAACGGTGAACATTAAATTATCAGTATCTCCCTCCCCCGCCGCCAGATAATAGGTCAGTTGATCACTCTCCGGATCCGAGGCGTTAAATTCGCCCACCAGCGAACCGATGGGTTGTTCCTCTTCAATCCTCAACTCAGTACTACTCTCCAGACCGGATGGTGGAAGATTTGGGGCCGTTTCATTTCCATCCAACACCTGAACCTCAAATGCCTTCGCAGTAATTTGATTTTGGTCGTCCATCACCCCCACACGTAAAAAAAGGTTCGGGTACGACTCGTGATCAAAGATCTGATTACTTCTGAGGATTCCTGTCGAACTGAGTTCAAACAGAGAATTATTTCCGTCTCCATTTCCGGAAACCAGAAAATAGAAAAGATTTCCACCCTCCGGATCGGTGGCATTAAATTCTCCAATCAATGTGCCCGCTGGTTCATTTTCCACTATACTCAAGGTGGAAAGTGCATCGAGTTCAACGGGGGGCATATTTGTAATCGAATCATCTTCATCCAAAATAAAAACTTCAAAAATATTGGATGACAAAACATTGGCATCATTTAAAACACCGACCCTGATCAGCAAATTTTGCTCGGACTCATAATCGAAAACTTCTGCGCTTCGCAGGGTTCCGTTTGATTCCATTAAAAACTTTGAATTATCCAGTCCACTGTCNGTGTTCATTAAAAAGAAAAACAGTGAACCACCTTCAGGATCGACCGCNTGGAAATTGCCGACTATTTTACCCGTCGGTTCGTTTTCAAGGATTTCCAGGGGAGTGGTAGAATTTAATTCCACGGGTGCAAGACCTTCGACATCTTCATATTCATCAAGAATCTGAATTACAAAACTGTCTGAAATCATCTCATATTCTTCATCCATGACTGCCACTCGGATGGAAAGAAATGCATTTGATTCGTAGTCCAAAACCTCTGCCGTTCTCAAAGTTCCGTTTACCTCCATTGAAAACATCGGGTTATTTATCTCTCCCGCACCATTTGTCAGCATGTAGATTAATTCCCTGCCCTCCGGATCAGTCGCATTGAATTCACCCACGACCGTCCCAACCGGTTGGTTTTCCATCACTTGCAAAGTGCCAACCGTGCGAAGATTCTCAGGTGGTAAATTTGGCTCAATTTCATCTATCACCAAAACAGTAAACGCACCCTCCACCGATGCGTTGNGCTCATCCACCGCCGCCACCCGGATGCTCAGGCNCGGGTNCATTTCATANTCAAACGATGTCNNCGTCTTCAANGTTCCATTCACATCCATCAAAAACAGACTGTTGTTCCCGTCTCCCGTTCCGCTGANCAGGTNATANCTCAGGGCATCCCCGTCAGGATCCTGGGCAACAAAGACATCCACCACNGTTCCCACCGGTTCGTTCTCCGCAACCGTCAGGGATCCCACATGAGACAACCCAACCGGTGCCTGGTTGGGAACCGTTTCATTCACATCAATCACCGTCACGGTGAATGCTCCCTCCACCGATGCGTTGTGCTCATCCACTGCCGCCACCCGGATGCTCAGGCTCGGGTACATTTCATAATCAAACGATGTCCCCGTCTTCAAGGTTCCGTTTATATCCATCAAAAACAGACTGTTGTTCCCGTCTCCCGTTCCGCTGACCAGGTGATA
>NHDJ01000120.1 GCA_002167265.1 Verrucomicrobia bacterium TMED56
TCTCTCCAACATTGATATTCTCTTTGAGCCATGTTGTGCGCTCTATGCCTGACTTCATCAAGAAGTTCCCTGGGTTGACTGCCATCTAAGCTTTTACGGGTTATTCCTGCGTCCACTTTTTGCATCAACCCCGCCACACGAATTTCATAAAATTGGTCTAAATTTGAACTAACAAATGATAAAAAGCGGGTTCTTTCCAAAAGAGGATACTTTTCAGAGAATGCCTGATCCAGAACCCTCTCATTAAAAGCGAGCCAACTTATTTCCCGATTGAAAAATTCAGGTTCTGCAATTTGGGTTGTATTATTAGGAATCATTCCGTCGTTTATTATCGTTTTATTATGATATTAGACAACGGAATTCCTATCCTGCTACTTGACCCAAACTGAATCTTCTCATATATTTTGCATGTTCTTTGAAATTTTGTTGGGGGTGTTCCGGATTCGACTGCAATGTGGAAAATCCGGTCGCGTGTCGAGGATGACGCTTGGCCTCGTAAAAAATGCTTCAAACCATTAAATGGCGAAAATAATATCGTTAACTTCGAGCCTGAGCTCGAAGCTCTCGCAGCATAGTTCTGCGACGTCGACAGTCTACTGACACCTGCTGGGTAGTCGGGGCGTTAAAAAGCAGGTAAAACCTCGGAGCGTTTGGTTGTCTATCGGAGGCTAAATGGCAGAAGATAACCTCGGGTTAAAAGGTGTTCCTTCCTTCTTTAATCCTAAATTAACAAGAGAACTACACATGTAGACGCCGAATCGGAAAGATTGCGGGACGCGGGTTCGATTCCCGCCACCTCCACCAAAGTTTCAAAGACCCTTTTGGGGAATTTTCCCTGTAATGATGCAGGTTCTAAGCGGTTCTTAGGCTCATTTTTGACTAAGCCGTTTTTGACAGAATTCGACCCGTTTAGACCCGTTTTTCGGAGAATGTTAGTCAAAGCCTTTGGCGAATCGTACTGAGTGGATGTTCTTATCCGAATTAACCTGCCAATCCAAGATAACTTTCCCAGGAGTCTGTAACTTTCGGATACCTAGGCGGTGGTAAATTAATCGAAGATTATATTTTTTAGATGGAAATGATTTATTATGAAAATAACGCATATTATATAATATTTTAAATCTTGCGGTCTTTCCAAATACGGATATCTAGCCAAATATGAAAATATTAACTAACTTATACTTTATCTGTTTTTATTTTAGTTCTCACGCAATTCTCACATCGGTTTCTGCAGATGTTGAAAAGACGCTTATTTCTTGGGTTATTATAGAAGACAGAAACATTCATGCTGGATCAATCCTGACCATACAAGAAGGGAACGAGTTTGACGGAATTGTGTTTGCAGAAAAAATGGACGATAAGTGGATGGCCGGAAGTGACAACTGGAAAAGATCAGAGAATAATCAGGAAAAATACCCTAACTGGGATGCAGAGGTAGGTTCCTTGGTTCAGGTTGCAATTGTTTATCAAAAAGATCTCATTTCCATTTACCGCGATGGCACTCTTTATGCTTCCTACGCGGCCAATAACATTGATTTACTTAGCACTCAAAATGATTTTGCCGTTTTTGGCAAAAGGCACATGGGCGGAGGAGGAGGAATTTCCGGAATGATTGAGGATGCTCGAATCTATACCAAAGCATTAACTCAAAGTGAAATTAAGGGATTGATTCCTAATGAAGTATCGGAGATTGAGCCTTATGCCTGGTGGAACTTTGAAGACGATGCATCCGAGCAAACTGGTCGCTTTCCCCATCATGAATTGAGAATCGGGGCCAAAGTTGAAAATGGAAAACTGATGCTTCACAGAGGTGCGGTTTTGATTGCGGCAAAATCCATGGCGATCGCGAGAAGAGGCAGTCAGGTACCCCTTCTCGATGAGCCCTATGTTCCGGAAACTCCAAAGATGCCTAATGACCCGCCCGATAACTGGCCCATTTTTCATCTATTTCATCCAGATGTTGACCTTGGTGCTCCCTATGACCCAAATTCCGCAATCCACTACAAAGGTCGGTATCATCTCCACTACATTTATAGAAACCGAGCCGGCATTTCCTATGCTCATGTTTCAAGTACCGACATGGTTCGATGGAAATGGCACCCCACTGTGCTTGTCCCACAGGTCAACCGACACGGTATGTTCAGCGGCACCGCCTTTATTACCAAGGATGGAACACCTGCCCATGCCTACTGCGGTTGGGGTTCCAATCGAAATTGGATACAACATGCACTCGATGACGATCTTGATAAGTGGAGCGAACCCGAAGTCATGATTCCCATCGATAAGACGGGTAAACTGATGGTGAATGAGCCCTATTTCGACCCCGATGTTTGGATCATGGATGGCCTGTATTACGGATTGAACGGACGAAGTAGTCATCAGTCCCCACTTATTATGAAGTCAGAAAACCTTAAGGACTGGGAGCACATCGGCGAACTTCTTCACCCTGATTTTGACGAGGAAAAGCTTGGAGTCAAAAAGGAGGAAGACATTTCATGCCCCAATTTTTTTAAGCTGGGTGATAAATGGGTCCTTACCTGCATAAGCCACCGGCTAGGCTGCCGATATTTCATTGGTGACTTTAAAGATGAACAGTATTTACCGGAGTATCACGCGGTGATTGGAGGAAACAGTCGCAGGTATTTTGCCCCTGAATCGTTGCATACCCCGGATGGACGAAGAGTGAACTGGAGTTGGTTTATCAATGGGAACGGCAAAGACCACCGAGGCACACAATCTCTTCCCACTGAAATGAGTTTGGATTCCAATGGTCAAATGCGGTTCCGCCCAATCAAGGAACTGGAAACTCTTCGCTACGAAAAGAAAGAAGAGAGTATGATTCAAGTGAAGAAAAATTCTTCATTGCTAATTAATGGGATGAAGGGAGATCACTGTGAAATCGAATTAGTTATCAAACATACAGGTGTAAGTAGTTTTGGAATTGATGTCCTCTGTAATGAGGAGGGACAAGATGGATTGCGAATAAAGGTAAACCGGGAGAAAAATCTCCTTGAGGTGGGGGACCAGAACGGTGACTTTACCCTTAAGTCAGACGAACCATTATCCTTGCGGATTTTTGTGGATGCATGCTTGATCGAAGTTTTCGCAAATGAGAGACAAGTTGTGATGGCCGATAAGAAGAGACCGGCAGGTTCAAAAATAAAAGACCAAATTTACCTTTTTTCCGGTGAGTCGGATCTATTGGTAGACTACCTTTCCTTTTGGAAAATGAAATCCGCATATAAATAGAATTTTAGTTGGATGTTCCTGCTGTATATTTGGGGTCTCGGCAAGGCCATTGATTAGGATAGCTAGTCGTTTTGACTAGGTGCCTTTTCAGTAAAGTACAACCAACTGTTTGCGTATGAAATTAATCCTGATGTTTTGATCACTAAAGGATTTCATTAACTAAAGTCTATGGAGGTTTTTGTATTTATGGAGGAGTTCTTTACGAATATGGCATTTTTCAGCAGGATAACGGCTTAGACGATCCTGGTGTTCATTATTACTGCGGATGTAGCTAGACAAAGGCAAGATTTCAACCGCGATACGGNTTGCATCTTTTCTTGATTTTATAAATTCTTTGGCCTCATGCAGGTGAGCAGGGCTTTGGCTGTATACTCCGGTTCGATACTTTCTGCCGGTATCGGGTCCCTGTTTATTGACACTATATGGATCTATGATTTCAAAAAGGTACTCAACCAATTGGGCGACANTCAATTTTATCGGATCAAAAACAGTTCTTACACATTCGGCATAGCCATNGTACTTGCCATCCGGAGAGTCAGGGGTTCCATTTGCCCTGCCCGCTTCTGTAGAAATAACTCCAGGAATATAACGTAAAAATTCTTGAACACCCCACAAACATCCGCCTGCTAGATAAATTACATCAAAATTGGGAAAGGAATTTTTCATAAGATATATTCTCTCTTTAATATACTAATAGGAAAAATGGAAATATCATTGTTAATTTTAAATAAAATTTTTGTTAACGATTGAAATATTAGCTTAAGGATGTTTGAAAGGCTAAATGTTAACCCGATTCTTTTATGTTGTTTACTATTTAAGCGTTATTGTTTCTACGAGTTTTGCTCAAAAAGAAAGCAATGCATCAAATGTAAGTATTTTATCATCTCTTACTATCATTGGGCAAGAAACAGCTAACCAACGTCCCGTTAATACTTACGAAACTCCCATTGCTAACCTTGATTTTGATCCCCGAGTTGATATGCAATCCCGAAATATGGCTGAAGCACAAGGGGATTTAAGTATCCGGGGGGGGACTTTTGAGAATACGGGTGTACAGGTCGGAACAGCTACTCTTCTTGACCCCCAAACTGGGCACTACACCACCGAGATCCCCATTGCACCTGAAATGCTTGGCGAACCTAAGATTCTGACCGGCACGGAAAATGCCTTGCGAGGATTTAATAGCAGTGTAGGAACTGTCTCCTATTCATGGAGCGAGATCAAAAGAGGTGGTAGTTTAACTATTGGGGGCGGAGATCATGATTTGAATTTCGAGCGCATTCATCAAGCTTCAACTGGAACCTACGGAGAATCAAAAGATTTCACCTGGGGTGCAGAAATTGAAAGCTCCCGATCAGAAAGTGATGGAACAATCCCATTTGGTGATCACGCTTTTGATCGGACCTCAGCAAGAATTCAGTTTTTGGGACCGGATTCGCAGACGGACATATTTGCTGGTTATCAGCATAAATTGTTTGGCTTGTACGGGATGTATACAGGCGATCTTTACACTGCATTCAATCCATATGAATCCGAAAATATTAAGACCAGCCTTTTTATTCTAAATCATGACAGAAAATATGGTGAAGGTAGTTCTTTTGAAATAACCGCTTATCACCGAGAAAATAGTGATCATTATTTATTTAACCGTTTTTCGCCAAATCAAAATTTTGTACATGATTCAATGGTGAGTTCGGTTGGAGTTTCAGGCTTACATACATTCGATGANAGAGTTGCCTTGAATTATGGGATACAAATAACCTCGGATGAAATTGAATCGAGTTCTCTTGAGAACGGAACTTTTACCAATCGAAATTATTACAAGGTAAGTCTTTTACCTGAATATAGACTGTTGATTGACGCCAAGGAGAGTTTAACTTTTAAAGGCGGAATATCTTGGGATGATACAAGCAGAGACAAATCAACAATGTCCACAATCGCTGAGATAAGTTGGATCAGGGATGGATTAGATGGCAACTCCGAAAGAACCTATATCTCTTACGCTGAAGCGGTTCAATTTCCAGGATATGGTGCTATTGGAGGTAGTGAAAATAGTGGTCTTTTTCGGAGTAACCATAATTTAAATCACGAAAGCTCTAGAAATTTAGAGTTTGGATATCAAATGGAAAGAATAACTTGGAGTATGAGTGTAGCACTCTTTTACAGATGGGATGATGATTTAGTTGATTGGGCNTATGTAGGAACAGGTGCTCGATCCGCACAAAATGTCGATATTGAAACTTCTGGATTAGAGTGTATAGCATCCCGTCAATGGAATCGTGTTCAAGCAATTGCAAGTTACGCTTACCTTAATAAAGATGAGNATTACGGTAATCTTTTAATAGACGGCAGTTTTTATGCCCTAAACTACCCCAATCACCGGGCAACATTAGGATTAATTTGGCTCCCCCATGATTCATTTGAGATACGAATCGATAACGAGTGGCGTGATCAGAGAGAAAACCCTCTAAGGAAAGGTCCTAAAAGCGCATTATACAGTCACTTCGCTGCCAGTTATTATCCTGCCCAAATGAATGAATTAGAGATATTTGCTGCTTATGAAAAACCATGGGATGAAAACTTTCAGGATATTCCGGGAACCCCTGGTCGAGGAGATCAATTCTCCCTTGGTTTTACCTACAGTTGGTAATCCCTTGATGGATACAATGATCTCATAAAACATAGGTTCGTCTAAAACTAGCTGAATGTTTTTTTTAGCAATAGTCTCGCTGCTGTGGGCTTTTTCTTTTGGCTTAATTGGAAATACGCTTTCGGGTGTTGATTCATTTTTTGTTGCCACATTTCGACTTGGGTGTGCCACTCTTCTCTTCCTCCCTTTTCTGCGAATCANGGAGACGATTTGCTANGACCGCTTGCGACTCATGCTAATTGGAGCAATTCAGTTTGGGTTAATGTATACCTGCTACATGAGTGCTTTTAAGTACCTTCCATCCCACTTGATCGCAATTTTTTCAATCCTAACTCCATTGTATGTTGTTTTGATCCATAACTTAAGACAGAGAAATTTTTGTTTTCGATATTTTGTAGCAGCTTTTTTTTCAATAGCGGGTGCTTTTGTGATAAAGGCTGAATCTCTACCGACAGGAGATTTTTGGTTAGGATTTGGATTGATGCAGGTAGCGGGAATTTGCTTTGCTTATGGTCAGGTTGCCTATCGGGACTGGAAAAAGGAAAATCCAAAAACTAATGATCGCTCGGTTTTTGCCTGGTTGACAATAGGAGGCGTTGTTTGTGTTGGGTTTTTCAGTTTGTTCTTTACCAACTGGGAGAAGCTTGAACTTATCAGAGCTCAATGGTATTCAATTTTGTATTTGGGTTTTGTGGCTTCGGGATTGGGTTTTTTCCTGTGGAATAAAGGCGCATCTAAAAGTAATCCCGGTACTTTGGCGGCATTTAATAATGTAGTAGTACCTGCAGCCGTAGTTATTTCACTTTTTTTCTTCGGAGAAGCTAAATCCCTTAATNTCGAGGTTATATCCAAACTTTTGATTGGATCTTTTTTAATTGCAACATCCGTAGTAATNGGAAGGAATCAATCAGCTAAATTCTGAGTATAAGTGATTGAGCGGTTGAGTAAGCTATCAATATTGACGAAACTTGGAATATTGTAACTTATACAATGTAATTGCCCATTAAGCGGTACCAGTTTGTCGCAATTTATTCTTTGGATATCCCAGTCGGAGGGAAGCACAGATCGGTAAACTGATTCAGCCTTGTCTTCAATAGAAGGATCCACATCACTGAAAGATGGCATAAGTAATAACTTGTTTGCCATAATTACATTGGTGTAAGATCGCCAGTCTGAGCCCGATTTTGGTGGCATGGGAATCCTTACCACTTTCATTGGTCCAACCGTTGTGTTAAGCGATGCCAGCGTATTGGCGGTTTCATCGAGGTGAGCACTGCTTTCNGGATCTACNCCGGGTGTCAATTGTCCAACAACAGCTATATTTTTGTCAACTAAAGTCACAAACATATCGATATGACCATTAGGTTCATCAACCAATGGGGCAAATGAGTAAACGCTCCGTGCTCCCATGTAGTCATTGAACATAGTCATNATTTGTTTCGGTGAGAAGTTTCCGTTATGTTCATTCATTGCAATGGTTTTACCACTTGTTAACATCATACCGTCTCCGTTACTAAGTATGTTGCCTCCCTCCATTAGAAGCGGGATGGATCTCACAGGCAGGTCCATAGTATACCCTAATTCCATAGCAAAAAAATCATCCTGNGCCCTTTTCTCCCGCATGTTGCGGGTTTGATATTTACCGTCTATTAAAAGAGCTTTTCCATGATCATAACGTAAAATAAAAGGGGCGTAGTCACGAATCCATATTGAGTTCGACGGAATGACTAAAAAGCGCATAGCATCNGGATGTAATCCATTTTGCTTCATAATTGCAGCACCATCTAGAGCTTGTATTTCCGTCGGAACAATTCCAATGAGGGGCACTTTTCTATTCACAGCTTGTGCAATATCAATATAGAGTTGAGGACTCTTGTTTAAATTGTTCTGGCAACCTATGAGAATAGCGGACTGCTTCCTGAACTCAGCNGCTGGAAAGAAATCTTCAGGTTCTGAAAAACTTTGAGTGGTCGTCCGTTGAATCCCACTCTTTCTATTTTGTGTTTGTGAATTTGAGTGGTAAGAGGAATTTTCCTTGTTAATTCCAGCTGGTAAATACTTGGTGCCTACATAAAGTCCCGAAAAGAAAATAATAACTGCAATAACTGAGTAGAGAATACGATCTAATCCGAATCTATCGAAAACAGAATGTGAGTTAACGGAAGTGATATTAGCTGTACTGAAGTTTTCACTTCTTTTTGAAGAATTTTCAGTTTTGTTAACTTGTTGCGTGGAGACGGACTTTTTTTTCATTTAGTGCTAATATCCTTACAGGTTGGTCGAATACCTGTTGTACATAGTGCTTTAAAAATCTTTTTTTGATGAAAGATTTGAGAAACATAGGTGCGTTGAATTAGCATAACACAATTTGAAATTACATCCATCCTGCAAAATATTAAATGATCTAAATTGAAAGCCCGTTTTCAATTTTAATAAAAGATATATACTGAATATGTACTATGACAAATTTTTCAATATTAATATTTTTTTCATAAGCTTCTGTTTAATATATATTTGCACAAAAATAAAATTAATACTGCACAATTCACCCATAATGCATCGATAGGGAATGATTTATTGATCTTATAAGGATGATTTACTGGTTATGACTAAAGCATTCAAACGCACTTTCGGTCATCAGACTTAGCTTAGAATAAATAGCCTAGTGTAAATGTAGTTTAGTTTCACAGATGTGAGACTTATTAATCCGCAATGGGTTTTCCAGTAGACTGATTAAGGTACTAATCATATCCCCAACAGGGACTTCTATCGTTGAAGTCGGGAAATGATGGAAGTCCATAGAGTCAATTTTATCAAAACCAAGTATCTTTAAATCATCAGGTACCTTTACATTATGCTTGGTCAGCACATGAGCCATTCCCTGAGCAATTCCATCCGAAGAGGTTACGATGTAATCATAATTATTTCTTTTGATATCGGACAGGAGATCGTTGGCGACCTTCGTGCCTAGAATAAATGGATTTACCTCTAAATTACCTCCTTGTGGATTTGGGTAGGTGTTTATTTCCCCTATGCGAGCACACATTCTCTTTGTTTCTGTGCTCTTGTTGATGAGAGAAAATATTTTTTCGTCTATGAGTACTCGATTGATTTTTTTATCAAGTAAATGTTCCATAAAAGGAACATAAGCCTTTGCCCTGGAAAAGCCTATTAAGTGACTTCCGCAATTGATTAGACTGTCAGCAACTTCTTTTGGGTGAACATGAAAAGGGAAGTTATAAATGAAATGAGGTACTGCTCGAAGAAGTCTTATCAGGGAATTATCCTGTAAGTCATTTTCTCCAAAATTTGGAAGCATAGGACTGAGCAGAATAATTATATTATCAACCCTGTGCCCCATCATTTCTCTGATTGCGTGACCGAGACCTCCGGATCCACTCATATGGATTTCCACTGATTTTTCTGAGTCCAGAAAGTAGTGATTCAGTTTTTCTAAAGCGGTGGAAGTATGAGAGTAGAGAGGACCATGGCATAAAAGCCCAACCCTTGCCTCCTTTTTCTTGCGTAAGGATATAGCTGTACGATTCGGCACGAAACCAAGGTCATCCATGGCTTTTCTAATCCTTTCATAGGTGGCTTGGGAGATACGTTTTTCCTTCCAGCTTTCATTGATAATAGCGGAAATGACCTGCCTTGATGTCCCAGTTTTTTTTGCCAAGTCAGAGGTAGAAAGATACTTGGCTTTCATCATCATGCCGAGCTTATGCGTTTATTTTTTACACTCCACAAAAGCATGAAAAGCCCCCATCAACTGAAAGGACAGAACCAGTTACGAAAGAAGACGCATCAGATAATAGGTAATGAATGGCTCCGTAAACTTCTTCCTGATTTCCAAATCGCCTGAAGGGAGTCTTGTTGATTACCTGCTGTCCGCGCTCAGTGAAAGTACCATCTTCATTGGTCAAAAGTGCTTTATTTTGCCTGGAAATGAAGAATCCAGGTGCAACTGCATTTACTCTAACTTTGTCACCGTACTTTAAGGCCATCTCAGTGGCCATCCAGCGTGTAAAGTTGTCAATGGCAGCCTTCGCGTTGGAGTAGCCAAGTACACGGGTGAGAGCCTGAGTGGAGGACATCGATGAGAAATTGATAATGCAACCATCTCCTTGTTCCTTAAAAGCCTTTGCAAAGACCAAGGTTGGTACTACTGTACCTTTAAGATTTAAATCCATTACTTTGCTGTAATCCTCAAGGTTAAGATCAAAGATTTCTTTATCAGGTCCAATGGTGGCACCAGGCATATTTCCGCCAGCTCCATTCACCAGGGCATCAATCCTGCCAAATTTATTGATTACGCTTGCATACCCTTTCTCTAAAGCTTCTTCGTCAAGGACATCACAAGTCAAGCCCATACAATCCGCTGAAATATTTTTCCCTTCGGACAGCGCTTGATTTACTCTATCCTGATTCCTACCAAGGTAGACTACCTTCGCACCGTTTCTTTGGAGATATTTAGCAGCGCCACCGGCTAGAATTCCAGTGGCTCCAGTAACGACAATTACTTTTTCAGAGATATTAAATAATTCGTTCATGATTATTATATGTTAGCAGCTTTTCTCAACGTACGACTCTTGCCCCTCCCCCGCTGATGATCTTTTCTACATCATTCAGGGTTGCCATCGAAGTGTCTCCAGGGGTGGTCATAGCCAAGGCTCCATGGGCTGCCCCATAATTGACCGCCTTGTCTCCATCGTGCCCTTGAAGGAAGCCATAAATTAATCCGGATGCAAAGCTATCACCCCCGCCTACCCTGTCCATAATTTCCAGATCTGGTCGATGAGTAGACTCATGAAAACTACCGTTTTCCCAACAGATCGCTCCCCAATCATTAATCGTTGCAGTTTTTACACTTCTAAGAGTCGTGGCGGTTGCCTTGAAGTTGGTGAATTCGGCTACAACTTGGTTAATCATATTCTTGAACTTATCGACTTCGATATTGGAAATGTTTTCGTCCACACCTTCGACTTCGAAGCCCAGGCATGCGGTAAAATCTTCCTCGTTACCAATCATGACATCCACATTTCGTGCGATTGCCCGGTTGACCTCCTGGGCCTTTTGAATTCCGCCGATTGATTTCCATAGGGATGGGCGGTAATTTAAATCATAGGATACCACCGTGCCATATTTTTGAGCCGACTGGACGGCTTCGGCCGTAATTTCTGCCGTGGATTCAGAGAGTGCCGCAAAGATTCCTCCTGTGTGAAACCAGCGAACCCCTTGTTTGCCGAAAATATCGTCCCAATCAAAGTCGCCCGGCTTTAGCTGGCTTGATGCAGTGAGTCCGCGATCAGGCACTCCAACGGCCCCGCGAATCCCAAAACCACGTTCAGTGAAATTGAGTCCGTTCCTTACTTCTCTTCCAAGTCCATCGTATGGCGACCATTTGATAAGTGAGGTATCAACCCCTCCTTGCATAATAAAATCTTCAATTAACCGTCCGATCTCATTATCAGCAAAGGCAGTAGCGACCGCGGTTCTCAGACCAAAACATCTTCGTAGCCCACGGGCCACATTGTATTCCCCTCCCCCTTCCCAGGCTTTGAATTCTCTGGCCGTACGGATCCTGCCTTCTCCAGGATCAAGACGCAGCATAATTTCTCCAAGGGAGATCAGGTCATATTTACATTCTGATTGAGGACGAAGGGTAAGGCTCATAATTTAGCT
>NHDJ01000121.1 GCA_002167265.1 Verrucomicrobia bacterium TMED56
CCGAGTTGATTATGGATTGGCAGGCAGGGAAATTGCCCGAGTCGCATAATCGATGGCAGGGTATAATTTGGAAAGCTTTGCGGGAGTCTTTTTCGACGCAATCACTACCTGAAATAGTCCACCGACTCAATCAGATGGATCAACCATTGAAAAGAGGTATCCTCCCAGAAAGGTTGTCAGTCTTTGGTATCTCCACGCTGCCTCCAATTTTCCTTGATGTTCTACACGCTTACGGACGATTTTGTCCCTTGCGTGTATATGCTTTGCAACCCGCACCGGTAATGTGGGGGGAAGTGGAGTCAGAAAAAAGTATTCAAAAAAAATGGAAAAAAAGAGCCTTGAAAAGGGCTCAGTCATTGGGTGAACGACAGGTTGATGAGGCTGACCTCAGTGAAGAGCACGGAAATCCCCTGATTGGGTCCTTAGGCAAGACGGGAAGAGAGTTTTTTAATCTTCTTGTGGATAGAGATGCTCATGACCACCCATTGAAATTCAGGGAACCGACTGGAGATTCGGTCCTTGCCCGTTTGCAAAGATGGACCTTTGAAGTTTTTTCCAGGCATCCAGAGACGAGAAAACCTCTAGTGGATAATGACGAGTCCATCGTTATAAATAGTTGTCACAGTCCCATGCGTGAATCCGAAGTGTTAAGGGATTATCTGCTTCGCCGTTTGGCTGATGATCCGACCCTGCGCCCTCGTGATATCTTAGTTATGATGCCAGACCCGGAGGGGTATGCTCCCTACTTGCGTGCCACTTTTGGAGGTATGGAAGAAGGTATGCCAGATTATTTTCCTTATTCTATTGTCGATCGAGAACCCAGAAAGGAAAGTCAACTGGTAGACTGTTTTTTTAATCTACTGGAATTCTTTGAAGGGCGAGCCACAAACAGAGAGGTTCTAGACTTGTTGGATTCAACTGTTTTTCGGGCAAAGTTCGAGCTAGAGGATGAGGATATAAATTCTTTTCGTGACTGGATACGAGACTGCCATGCTCATTGGGGATTAAATGGGGAACATCGCGAGCGATTTGGTTCTGTCAACTCGAATGAGCACACATGGCGGCATGCTTTAGACCGCATGGCTCTAGGTTTTTGCATGCGTTCCAATGGCGATAGAATTTGGGAAGAAATATTACCTTTCGATGAGATTGAGGGAGAAAATGCCTTGCGGTTCGGCAAGTTATTCAAGGTGATGGAATCACTGACCAAGCTGGAGGAAGTTGCAGCGAAAGAGAAAAGTCTTAAAGGTTGGGCTGAGTATTTAAGTGAACTAACCGAACTTTTTTTCCCGGAAAACAATGAAACTTTGATGGATCGCAGGCGAGTGCAGAAAGCGATTCGCGACCTGCAGGATGAGTATTCCAAACTTGCGGCGAAGTCATTGGTTCCTTTGCGTGTTATTCGCTATCATTTGAGCAATGTTCTGGTTATTGGAACATCTCAGGGACAATTCCTCACATCTGGCGTAACCTTTTGTGGATTACGACCTATGAGAAGTGTGAATGCCAGAGTGATATGTATGATAGGAATGAACGAAGGGTCATTTCCCCGTCAAAATTCTCGTCCAAGCTTCGACTTGTCAGGCATGCGGAAACCTGGAGACCGTTCCGCAAGAGAAGATGACCGCTATCTTTTTCTCGAGACGATTTGGTGTGCCCTTGAACACCTTTACATTAGCTATGTCGGGCAATCGATTCATCAAAATCAAAAAATTCCACCCTCTGTGGTAGTTAATGAATTACTTGATGGCTTGGACAAATTAGTGGATTTCGGGGATAAAGATGGAAAGCACCGTAAGGCCAGAAACGAACTCATATGCTTTCAAACCCTGCATCCTTTCGCAAAGGAGAATTTCATAGGTGGTAAAATTAAACATTCCTTCTCCGCGGATAATTTAGTGGCATCCAAAGCATTACTGAAACCGGACGAGGATACACCTCCTTTTGTATCCGGAAAAATGTCAGAATTGAATGAGTGTTTGACCGAATTGAAGATGGAGGAATTAATCCGCTTTTTCATTTCGCCGGCTCAGGCATTTCTTAAGCAGAGCTTGGGAATGAGTCTGTTTGACGAGAATCCTCCTCCCGACGATTACGAGCCTTTGGGACTGGGAGGTTTGGAGCAGTATGTGATCAAGGACCGGTTATTGGGAATTGCTCTGGAGTTGGAGGAAAAAACAGATCTCTTTGCATTGGAAAAAGCCCGGGGTAGTCTTCCTCCAGGAAGTTTGGGGGAGGTGTGGTTTAATGAGGCGAACCGGGAAGTTGATAAGTTCCTCCTTCAGTGGGGTGACCAGTTAAGAGGTGAGAAAGATGAAGCAGAAACTTTTGATCTTGAATTCAATGGTATCAGATTACAGGGAGAGATGGGTCCATTCGTTAATGGCAGGCAGATTCTTTATCGGTGTGTCGATGAGATTAAGGGCAAGGATCGTCTTAAAATGTGGATAAGGCATTTGTTTGTCTCAGCATTTGGTAAGCACGAAGGAGTGGAGACAAGTTTTTATTCCTCGGAGAAAAAAGCTTACAACATGAAACCTGTGGGGAGAGAATTCTCTCGGGAAAGGATCAAGGATTTAATTGATCTTTATAAAAGGGGAATGATCCAACCCCTGCCTTTCTTTGCGGAGTCATCTTTTGCCTTTCAGAGTGAATTACCCTTTTCCAAGGAAGGAAATCAAAGTAACGCAGATGAACACCTGGCGAAGGCATTGATCAAGGCAAAGGTAAAGTGGTATCCCGGCAAATACAATAGCGGTGCTGAAAGTGAGAGTTCTGCGAATAAATTGTGTTTCCGTACAGAGCCTTTCGAGGATCCAGATTTTCAGAAATTGGCAGGTGAAATCTATGGACCTATGCTTGGGGTAATTTATAAACAAGAGAATGAAGGGGAATGAGCAAGCTTTCTTCATTCAATTGTTCTGTCACCGAATTGGATAAGGGAGTCACTCTTCTGGAAGCAAGTGCGGGTACGGGTAAAACATATGCTTTAGCTCGTATCTTTTTGCGACTTGTAGCTGAGAAGGGAGTGGAAGTAGGAAAAATCCTCACGGTTACCTTTACCTCAACCGCAACAGAAGAATTACGTGACCGGATTCGATCACTACTTGTAGAAGCCCATGAAACCTTGATTGAAGAGAAAAAAGAAAAAGAGGACCCAACTTTTTCAAGACTGCGAGATTTGCCTGAAGTAACCAGGCAGGAATGTATTCAACGGATCAAACTGGCGATCACCTGCTTTGACGAAGCCAATATCAGTACGATTCACGGATTTTGTAACCGCGTTCTCACCGAAAATTCATTCGAGACTCAATCGCTCTTTGATGCCAAACTTGAAGAGGCTTCAAAAGCAATGACTTTGGAGGGAGTTCGGGAATATTGGCGTGAGAAATTTGCGACGCTTGATCCTTTGATCGCCGCCGCTTCTTCCAGTAAAAAGATTAATCCCGAAGAAATGGCTGATTTTTTCAATGCCTTACCAAGAACTCAGAAATATGAACTTGGTTTTGATGAAAAAGTAGATGCTCATGATGTGGCTCTATCCTTGATTGCTGCCTTCGATTGCTTGAAGGATTCGTGGAATAAAGGTCGCGAGGATTATGCTGATTATGTCACTACCTGTCTCGCTAAGAACGCACGAGCCAAAACCCATCTTCAGAATCATTTGAGTATTCTGAATGATACTCTGTTAAATGATCAGCCTTCCCCCTCAGGTATTGAAGTTCTTGATCAGGTTAGAGCATTGAACCTGAAACCCAAGAAGGACTTTATTGACAGGAATAAACCGACTTTTTCAAAGGATGCGGATCAATTTTGTTCAGTTTTGGATATTTTTGGCTCTGCGGTTCGAGTCGACTGTATAAAGTATTTAGAAAAAAGGATCGATGATTGGAAAGCGAGTAGAGGGCTTCTCTTTTTTGATGACTTATTGAGTCTTACTGCCAAGGCAATAACCAGTCAGGACAGATATGGTAGAGCATTGCGTGAGGGATTAAGTGAATCCATTGATGCTGCTTTGATCGATGAATTTCAGGACACCGATCCTGTACAGTTTGAGATTTTTAAGGAATTGTTCGGGAAGTCTGAAAAACATTGGCTTTATCTAATTGGAGATCCCAAACAGTCAATCTATCGATTTCGTGGTGCAGACTTGGAAGCATACTTCGCCTTTGCCAAAAGCACCCGAGCTAAGAAATATTCTCTTGATACGAATTATCGGACAGTCACACCTTTAGTTAGGTCAATTAATGCCTTCTTTGATAACTCTGTTGATCCTTTCCTTCATCCTGAGCTTGCTTTTGTTCCGGTTAATCCTGATTTCGGGGGAGAAGCAGACGAGAAAAAAACCTACAGGGAGGACGGAGAAATTAAGCCTGCGTTTCTTATTCGGGAAATGGATTGGGTAAAAGAAAAAAAACCTGCCGTGCCACTTATCAGGCGGGCGATTCAAAAGGATATGACCAATGAGATTCATCACCTTTTGAATAAGGGAACGATTGGAGGAAAGAAGGTTCAGGCAAAAGATATCGCGGTTTTGGTTAGGAGTAATCCTCAGGCACTCAAGCTTTGGCAGTATTTTCGGAATAGGGGATTATCCACGGTTGTTTTTTCAGATATCAGTCTTTTCAATACTCCGGAAGCTAGGGAAATTCTTTGGGTAATGGAAGGTTTGGTTAATGTGCGAAGTGAAAGCTCGATTAAGCGAGCCCTGGCCACCGGATTGCTTGGTATGACAAGCCAAGATTTTCAACACTGGCAAGATCAGCCTGAAAAATGGGACGATTGGATTGGGTTGTTTAGGGAGCATCAAGAAATTTGGCGGAAGAAGGGGATTTATGTAGCTCTGCGTGAATTATTCAGGACGACCCGGGCGATTCCTAAAAATCTCAAGCGACCAGATGGCGAGCGTAGAGTAACCAATTTTCTTCACCTTACTGAAGTCCTTCATCAAGCAAGCTCAAGCAGCCCCATATCTCCTTCCTCTTTGGTCGTTTGGCTAAGGACGAAAATGGCACAGAATGAGACAGCAACAGACGAATATCAACTCCGCCTAGAATCGCAGTCTGCTTCGATTCGTATATTGACCGTTCACAAGTCGAAGGGATTGGAATATCCAATTGTCTTTCTCCCTGAACATTTTTTCCCCCCAAGTCAGAACGGCAAGGAAATTACCTATCATGGGAAAGACGGAAAACTTACAGTTGATCTCAAAAAGACTGCCCATGAAGATGCCAAGTCGCTATGGAAAAGGGAAGAAGAACAGGAGGATGCCCGTGTTCTTTATGTCGCCTTAACCAGATCAGCTTCCCGATGTTATGTTTATCATGCTCCAGATGATTTTTCTGAAAAATCCCAGATTCCTGCACAAGTCAATGTTATGAGATCTTGGGGTTCAAAAAGTTGCACGGAGGAGTCAACTGGAACTGGCTCCTGTAATGATTTGCCCGGTGAGAATGGTGAGCGGTTAATGAACGGTTTAAAAGAGTCATTCGATTATCGGAAGTTCTCTTCCAATCCAATGGAAATAGAAGGAAATCAAACTTCTATGGCGAGTGATGATTTTTCCGAGATGAAAGCAAGAACTTGGGACAAATCCCGCAAATTACCCAGGGGTAAGATTGTGGATTCTTTCAGCGGATTATCCAGGCAGGTCGGATTTAATGGGCACGATTTCGATGGCATTGCTGAGGGAAAAGATATGCAGGAGGATTTTCTTGGGATTGAAAAGACTCCGATATTCAATTTTCCAGCGGGAGCCAATGCAGGAAGTTTCATGCATGAAGTATTTGAGCATCTCGAGTTTTCGGATTCCTCAAATTGGAAGAGTCTAATTCGAGAAAAGTTGAAGGACTACTATTATGATCCACAAAGATGGACAGCACCAATTCTATCTATGATTGAGCAGGTAATGAGTACAGATTTGGAGCCCGGTTTTTGTCTAAAGAAATTGGCAAGGAGTGATCGCCTTGAAGAGATGGAGTTTCACTTTCCCATGGTTCCGGGTTTCCTTCCGGAGCTTGCTGGTTCACTTCCAAAAAGTTCGGTCTTGCGAAAATATCTTAGTAGACTAAAGGGAGATGATTTTCTTCGAATTGAGGAGAATGGATACCTCAATGGTCTGGTGGACTTAATTTTCAGGACAAATGAAAAATACTACATTGTCGACTGGAAATCGAATATCCTTGGTGGATTTCCTGAGGGTTTCGGCCACAGTGAAATTGAAAAGGAAATGTTCTCGCATCATTATGTACTTCAATATCACCTGTATGTATTAGCAACCCATCTCTTCTTAAGTGGTCGGATGGAAGACTATTCATATGAAAGAAACTTTGGAGGAGTTTACTACCTGTTCGTTCGTGGAATGAAAGTTGGTACCGGTCAAGGAATCTATTTTGATCTGCCAGACTTTGAGACAATCCAAGCGATGGAAAACTTTCTTGTCCCAAAAACATGAACAGTAATTTGGAAATTGAAAAAGATTGGAAGTTGTCATCTTTGGCAGGTTCTATCTATTCGTTCTTTGTCAGGAAATTTGATGGTGAACAGGGTACAGCCTTGGCCCAATTAGCCCGCGAACTGGTTATGCAAACCGGAAATGGATCTAGTCACCTTGTCTCGGAGCAGGCAGAAGTAATCTATAAAGACTGGTCTTCTCTTCCTGCAGTGGGGAGAGAGGACGACATTCACCCACTTGTTCGAACCATCGATAATAAGCTATATTTCCGCAGGTTCTTCGAGTATGAGAAAAAGGTGGCTGTGGTTCTTGCGAAGCGTGTGGAGAACCAGGGAAATGAATCATCTGCCCAACTGGGTATGGCAGTTTTTGATTCACTGGACGAACAGCAAAAGATAGCAGTTCAAACTGCTTTGCAAAAAGATTTGCTTTTACTCACAGGGGGTCCCGGAACAGGAAAGACCCGTACTATCGTGAGTATTCTGCTGGCCCAGTTACTCAACAAACCAAATACGCGAATTGCATTGGCTGCACCCACAGGTAAAGCAGCCTTTAGAATGAGGCAGTCAATTCTTAGTGCGATCAACTCTTTTGAAATAGAGGATTCCATCCGTTCCGCATTATTTGATTGTTCACGATCAACTACCCTGCATCGTCTGTTGGGGTCGAAATTAGGCTCAGTTGACTTTCGCCGAAATGAGCAAAATCCTTTGCCTCATGACATGGTGATTGTGGACGAGGCTTCGATGGTCGATTTACCTTTAATGGCGAAGCTTTGTGCATCTCTTCGGGAAGAGAGTAAGCTTGTCTTGGTCGGAGATGCAGATCAACTTGCACCCGTTCATGGAGGAGCGGTGTTCAGCGGGTTGGTCAAGGCATCGGTTTCAGACAAGGAGCTTTCTGATAACCTCGTACGATTGTCGGTAAACCACAGGCGCTCACAAAGTCCTACGGCTTCAGTTTTAGGTGATCTATGCGATGCGATTCGTGACGGTAGATCAAATGATGCGATGGAATTTGTCCATACCGATACAGATCATATAAGTTTGTTCGATAAATTGGATGACACGTCCATAGACCAATTCATTCTTGAAGGTTTTGACAATCTTGCGAATTCTAAATCACCAGACCGGGCTCTTTCTGCACTGGCAGATTTTCGTATACTTTGTCCACATAATCAAGGGATATACGGTGTGGAAAACTGGAACAGACGGGCCGAGGGTTTACTACCATCGGGTAAATTGATTCCCAGTCCGGTTGTGATCGGGGTAAACGATTATACGGTTGGTTTGTTTAACGGGGATGATGGTGTAAGAGTCGGAAAAAGTACTTATTTTTGGGCGGAGGAAGGCACGAGAGAAGTGGCTCATTCAAGGCTGCCCAGTCACCAACTCGGCTATGCAACTTCAATTCACCGAAGTCAAGGCTCTGAATTCGATACAGTGCTGATAGTTCTGCCCCCTGCAGATGCCAGGTTGCTCACCCGTGAACTTCTCTATGTAGCAGCCAGTCGGGCAAAGCGGAGAATTATCTTACTTGGAGATACCAAGGCATTGAAGGCTGCAGTAGAGCGAAATGAGGAATCCCGCTCAGGGATTTATGATCTGCTTAAACGATCAATGTAAAACTATTTTTCTGGTTTACGAATTTTGTTTTCCCCGATCCTATTTGCTTAAGCTCCGCTATTTTTAATCGATTGAAAATTGATAGAAGGACAAGTGCAAATGATGAGAGTGAAACTACAGAGAGACCTCTAAAATTGGGCGATGGACCCTAGTTTTATTAACCTGACGAAGTTAGCGAATGACAAGACAGACCGACTCGAAACAGAAGTTGAAATTGAAAATGATGCAATCTCAGTTGGTTACCTGTATGACCTATTTGCAGATTCGCCCACCTCAACTCTTGGGCTTACATCTGAGAGGTATCCACTGTCACCGAGTTTACGGAATGCATTTTTGATATCGTATCCCATGGTGAATTCAGTATCGGCTGTGATTTGGTTAGTAATGTCAACAAGCTCATCACGAAGCTGCATCAGGATAGGTCTTTTCCAATCGTCAAACT
>NHDJ01000122.1 GCA_002167265.1 Verrucomicrobia bacterium TMED56
CCGATATGACTGCCCAAGATGCCAACAATTTCGACACTAATTTGACTTGGAGCATAACCATCACCAAGCCAAACGGTCAAAACACCCTTCCCGGAGGTACCGGTTATGATGCTCCTTCACCAGGTGCCGTGAGTGGTATTGTTTTTCCCATAAAACGAACCGACCCCGGGTACGTCGTAACTATAACCGCAACGGATTCTTCAGGAAATGTTGGCAACACCGTGACGAGAGAATTGAAAATTGGTGATAATCTTCCGCCGACTTTGACAATGATGGGCAAGTCCGTAATTCATGATTTTCTTCGCTTTGCTCCGAACTCGACCGGGACGCCACCAACTCCACCCACCCAAACCGACGAGATTACTGGGCAAGAGTTCAATGCATCTGGTTTTGCCCAAGGAGAGCATCGCATGCTTCTTGCGGCCTATGATTTTGTGGATCCGGGAGTCTATGGCGAAGACGAAAACGTCAACTGGTCTGTCGACTCCGGATTCCCCGATTGGGACGGAGATGGGATAGGGGAGGGTTACGAATTCGTCAAAGTTACTGATCGCGGCGAAATGGAGACATGCTCATTCCAAGGAACTAAAACACCCCTCAAAATTCATGTCTACAGCGTTTTGGAAACGATGCCCCTCGAACAGCTCCAGAATATCCTGAAAAATGGCTCCGGATATACTGCCTCTGCCCAAACCCCGATTGCCGACAGCGTTGACCCCGTAAAGGGCTATTCATTCACCGATGCTGGCAAAGACACGAATGCCTCTAGAATCACTAATCTAAGAGGAACCATGCTAACGCTAGAATACCGCGTAATGGATGGATGGGAAAACCTTTCGAACATTCGGGTTCGCAACGTCTACATCTACGAGAGCTCGCAGTATGATCAATATGCTTTCTATGCCACCCCTATTAATGGGCTGCAGAATGATCCTTCCGGAGCAATGGAGAATTATTTCAACGACGGAAGCGGTGGAGCTTATTTAACTTCATTTAGAAAAGATACGGACGGCGATGGGATGAGTGATTATTGGGAGGCGGTTTTCGAGACTGATGCAAAAGTCCCCGATGCCTCTCATGCGAACCCCGATTGGAGTTTACTCAACAACGTTGACCCCAACGTGATCAGGACCCGGGTGCAGAATGCTCTTTTGGATGCCTCTCAGTTGGACGATATGAACCCGAACTGGATTAATGGCTCGCACATTTTGCTAGGTTTGTAAGAATGCTCTTTCTTCGTTTCGAAGCGAGCCTACCCGCCCCCATAGTTTAACGGATAAAACAGTGGTTTCCTAAACCGTAGATCGAGGTTCGATTCCTCGTGGGGGCGCCATTCTTGCAGAGAGTAGCAGTAAGATAAAAAGCATTGAATAACAGAGACTTGATTGCCTTAAATGCTCTTAATTTGCGATGCGTTTACTAGGTGGTGTATTTGCATCAAGTATGCCATTTTGAGCATGTTTTGGCAAAAAAACTGACAACAAAATGACAACAGGGTAGGGGGGAGCGGNGTCACCTTTNCCCGATCCGAATATCCTNATATCGATTAGCCCCCGAATAAAATTTTTTACAATGGGCGAAATGAGGNTGGAGAAGGAGATTTTTTTGGTAAATCGAAATTCACCGAAACCATCAAGCGAATCCTCATCAGAGCGGCTTGCATCTTGGGGGCTCACCTAATGATTCCGATCTTCCTCGCCAGAAAGACCGCTGAGGCTTGCTTCAAGTCCNAAGCGATGAAAGCACACGACCCGNCCACCGTTTNCTATGTGAACATACCAAGACTAAGATATANGANCCTNAGAATCTTCTTTTGGCTTTCTTGGTTCAGGTTTGGTTTTCCTCACATTAATATGATCAAGCGAGTTGTCGCCCGTTCCCCTTTCTGGGGATTTTTGAGACTTGGGCGAACCAATAGGCTTACCCGGTGGGTACTTGATCGGATCAAACTGGATACCAGTTCGGTCGAAGGGGCCAATGTCACGCAAATTTCCGAGTTTTGCTTGGATTTGAAAAAATTTGATCAACAATATGATTGGAGGCATCCAAACGAAGGGATAATTTACGAGCCACCCCAAAGGATCAGACGCGAATGTTTCACGCCTCTCGTAAAAGTCGTCCCCTGTTTTTTGTTGGTCGTAGAAGAACCAAGCGGTGAAGCCAGCGGACACGCAAAGGCACAATACACATATCATCCTCTGGCTCCGCAACCGTTTCATCTTCTGACTCCGCAACCGTTTCATGAGAAGTACCTAAAAGGACTCCATTCACTTTCACAAGCCCAATGAAGATACTTTGCTCCCCCAAAAAATAGGTGCAAGTGACTAAAAAAATAGTCACAAAAGGGTTGGTGCAGCCATAATCGGAAAAAGTAAGCAAAAGAGATGTAAGGGTATTTTAAAGCATTTCTCCCCCCTAGTTTTCGCTTCAATGGTTTCTATTTAAATCCCATTGCACCAATTGACAATTGCACCAATTGTGACAATTGAAAAAATGGAACACCCGAATTCAGATTGGAAAGAAGATGATTAACTTTAAGAGAATACATTACCTGGCTGGTTCTGTTGCCTTAGTTTGCCTTATTTGGCAGTTCCCTAAATGCCATGAAGAAATAATCGAAGATTGGCAACTTGGAATACGCTTTACAGCAGGAGTAGCCATCGGNGCTTATTTATTAGGTTACATAGCTGGGTTAGTAGTAAATTTTACCTTACTTTTATTTCATAAGGATGACAAATAGCACGCACCTTTCAAGTAAACTATTGCCCAGAAACTAAGGTGAATTAAATCTCACTTTCTTTAAATCAACTAAACAGGTTATTTTGTCTTAAAAATATTACAGGAGCGGATTAGATAATAAATATTATAAATTTTCTCGGAATGCATTTTTAAAAGATTTTAAACAGCAAAATTGACTATGTGAGTTAACTTTGCATTCATAAACACATGTACAAGTATATCCTCACACCTTTTTTAATTGCAATATCCACACCCTTATCAGCCAAAATATATGATGGTCTCGAGGTTAAGGGTGATCATCGTGTACTCTCTCTTCTTGTTGAGGAAATAGAGGATAATTTTGAAAGTTTGACCAAAGAGGATGTCGAAAAGGCACTTAAAATCAAAATGCTGACTTATGACCCAAATCTTAAAGTTGGAAACCGTTACCCCGCAGGCTACACTCCAGATTTTATCTATGTCAAGGTTTCTGCTAGTGATATTAAAACAGATGGAGGAAATGCGATTGGTACAAGTTTTCATGTTAGTATACAATTGGTAAAGTTTACTGCATTCTATCTAGGAGATTCCAAGCTCATGGGAGATTCGTATATACCTTTTCAGGGTAATTACACGGTTCATGGTGTAACTACGAAGGTGAACTTCCTGGAGAGTATCAAAAGTTTAATGGATGATTTTATTCTCGATTATCTAGAATCCAATACTAAAAATGAAGCTCCTAAGAGAGAATATAAATCAAGATTTATAAGACCAACTCCTCTTGCACCAATTAATAGGAATTAGTCTTCTATGGGTAAAATTTTTTGATTCAATGAGTGAGTTCAAAATATGTAAAAAATGTGATTTTGAATGGTACGCTAATGACAGTATTACATGTCCTGTATGTAATACTGTTAAAATAGAGGAGGCTAAATTGAGTGGAGTTTTTGGAACTGCTTCAAACCAGGAACGGTTGAATATGTGGTTTAAGGCTCTAGGATTAATCGTTTTAATATATATGCTTATTCAATTTATTTTATGAGTATAGATTGAATCAAATTTTAATATCTATTTTGATCAATCAATCTATCATGGTCTAATGAGCGTCTTCGGATTTCTCAGGCTTGGAGATGGAATCATAATCAATTGTTATTGTCTTTCCATTTTCAAGCCAAATTTCTCCCGATACTCTCTTCCCTTTAAAGTAATTTATTTCTGACTGTTGCAGACCATTATGGTACCATGATTTCGAACGGGTTATCCATCCGTTTTTGAAATGATAAATGGTTCTTACCTCGCGGTTTTTGATGAAATGTCTGCACTTCGCATAACCATTATATCCATCCGTACTTTTCTCATCTATTGCTACTCCTTTCTCCCCAAGTCGCTGTAATTCGAAGGTTTTTACTTTAGGCCATTCTGGTATAGCTTGCCAAAATAACTTCTCTTCTACCGAATTGTAAGTGAAGTCTTTCCAATTTGTTTTTTTTTCGACCAAATCAGCACTTTTTTTTGTGGACTGAACGGTTTTAGAGGATTCAAGCAAAATTTTTTCCCTGCATTCAATTTTTGACCCAATGAAAAGAGAGAGAACTATTGCACATAAATAAATTTTCACTTCTTTAGATAATTATTTCAAAAAATTTTGCGTCAAGGCTACTTGATCCAGAAAGTTACAGAATTCAGTCTTCACCACTTTTGCTTCCTACTATTTCGTATCTCTAATTGCTAATTTCAATCATTTATTCTATCACAATTTCGGATGGATAGTTTTTTTAACATACTTTTATCTATACTTCCCCCTTTTATCCTTCTTGGGATTGGTGGATTTGCAAGGAAACTGGATTGGTTAAGATCAGAGGCTGATACATCTTTAAGTATGGTAACGATAAGGATTCTTTATCCATGTTTTATTTTGTTTCATATTTTGGATACTGAACTTACCTTGAATAAATCGACTGTCGTTACTCCAGTTTTCGGCTTTTTCTCAATTCTTGCTGGATTTTCGATTGCTTGGGTTGTCTCAAAATGCATAGGCATTAAGGAAGAAAATACTCGAACCTTCCTTTTTTGTTCTGGAATCTTTAACTATGGGTTCATTGCTATCCCAGTTGCTCTTTCGTTGTTTGATGAATCGATTGTTGTGCAGATCATCTTGTTTAATTTAGGTGTTGAAATAGCCATTTGGACTTTTGGTATTTTAGTTCTAACTTCAAGTAGACTTAGTATAAGGGGTCTACTTAATCCACCTGCAATCACTGTGGTATTAGGTATGTTATTACAAGAAGCAGGAGGCAAAGGACTATTACCTGATTTTTTGTGGGAGGTAATAAAAGCACTTGGTATGTGCTGTATTCCAATCGGATTAATACTTATCGGGGGAAACTTTTATCAGTTATTAAAAGGTTTCCGGTTTTCGAGTGGTTATAAAATTGAAATATCCTCAGTACTTGTTAGGAATATTATTTTCCCTTCACTAACAATTGGATATTTGATATGGGGTTATTTTCCAGAAAACATGATCTGGATGAAAGAGATACTTGTCGTACAAGGTGCAATGCCTGCGGGGATATTTGCAGTAGTTATAGTGAGTAACTACATGCAAGATAAAGCTACTGCAATGCAGTCGATAATCGTAACCATGGGATTTGGTGTAATCAGTATCCCGTTTTGGTTATTTTGGGGGTTAAAAGCGTTATAATGAAATAGCTTTTAAATTAGGAAGAAGATTTTTGACTGGCAAGAGCAAGTTGATGCTTTAGTTCATTAATTTGGTTTTCCAAATCTTGAATGTCCTCGAATTTGGATTTAGCTTCAAGCAAATTATAAATGTTGGAAACGGAAAGACGGAGTTTGTTGTATTCCTCAGCATAGATTAAAGAAATGAGGTAGTTTTTAAATTCCTTACGATCACGAATAATTTTCAAGTCCAGTTCCTCCATCTCTTGGGCGAACTTAATATGCATCTTATCGATTTCAGAATCAAATTTCTTATGTTCTTTGTCTATGTGTTGTTTGACCTTGGATATCGATCCAAGTAAACCCGAACATAATCTACAATCTTTTTCAGAAAACCTTTCGAATGCAATTATTTGGGATGATAAAGCAGCTGCAAAACCTGTGAGTCCAAGCTCAGATTTCTGGGATTCTTTACCTGCCCAGTTTTCAATTGCCTTAAGTAATCTTGAAGTTGACGCTTTAGCTTCGTCTGAATCAGAAATGTTTACGGTATCATCTTCCATTTTATTGAGGGGGGCTACTTCAACAAATCTTATATCAAAGCATATTTGT
This sequence comes from Verrucomicrobia bacterium TMED56, assembly GCA_002167265.1. Taxonomy (GTDB): domain Bacteria; phylum Verrucomicrobiota; class Verrucomicrobiia; order Opitutales; family Seribacteraceae; genus Seribacter. The sequence goes on from NHDJ01000122.1 coordinate 6,010, forward strand.
CAAATTATTTTGAAGGAAAAGTAATCGATTCATAATCAAGGAGAGATTTTTTTACCAGTCCGCTTAAAATAAATAAACCCAGTATATTAGGAAAAGACATACCAAGAATCATTAGGTCTGAAAATTCTAGAATGTTTGTTGCGGTTATTACGGAACCTAAGAAAGTAAAAATTAAAAAGATGATTTTATAATAAATTGATGATTCATCTCCAAAAAGATATGCCCAGCACCTTTCTCCATAATATGACCATGAAATCATAGTTGAAAATGCAAAAAGGAAAACAGCTACTGACAGAACATATGGAAACCAAGGAATAACGCTGCCCATAGCAGCAGAAGTAAGTGCTCCTCCTTGATTCTGAGCAATTATTTCTGCGTTCGCAGGATCTAAATAAGCACCGGTTATAATAATTACAAGAGCAGTGATTGTACAAACCACAATTGTGTCGATAAAAGGTTCCAGCAATGAAACGATCCCTTCCTCTACAGGGTTGGAAACTTTAGCCGCAGAGTGTGCGATAGCAGCTGAACCAATGCCAGCTTCGTTGGAGAAAACCGCTCGTTTTACCCCAATAATTAATACTCCGATAAAACCTCCAAAAGCAGCATCAGGAGAGAATGCCTGTTTGAAAATCAGAGAGATAGCAGGAAGAATTTTTTCAATGTGAAAACCTAAAATTACCAAACAGGCGATCAGGTAAATACAACACATCAAGGGAACTATAAGTGAAGCCACTTTGGCAATTTTTTGAATTCCTCCAATAATGACAAGACCAACGAGAATCGACATTATTAATCCATATATCCAAGATGACTCATGCAGAAGTGGTATGACTGATTTAATTAACCCAAGAGATTGAACAACCTGAAATGCATTTCCTCCACCGAACGATCCACCAATGCACAAAAGACAAAAAAGCCCGGCAAGAAAGCCCCCTAGTCCGGTCAGGTTTTTTTCCTTTAAACCGTCCGAAAGGTAGTGCATGGCTCCGCCCATAATTCTACCATCTTTTCTGACTTTACGATAAATTTGCCCAAGAGTACATTCGGTGAATTTTGAGGACATTCCCAGAAACCCGACAAGAATAATCCAGAAAGTAGCCCCTGGTCCACCCATACCTATAGCAATTGCGACTCCAGCAATATTCCCTAAACCAACGGTTGCAGAAAGTGCAGTTGTCAGTGCTTGAAAGTGTGTGACTTCGCCTTTTTGGTCTGGATTGTCGTACTTTCCGCAAACAAGTTTTATTGCATGCCAGAATAGTCTTATATTCACGAACCTAGTTCTTAATGTAAAAAAAAGTGCCCCCGTTAACAACCAGGCAACCACGAGAGGCATTTGGATACCAGGTATTGGCCAGAAGAGAATAGATGCCAAAGGGCTAACCACATAATCTCCAAAGAAAGTATCGATTTTATCCTGTATTGTGGAATGCTTTATTTCTTGTTCCGCGAATATTGAAATTTGTGAAAAAATGAATGAAAGACCACAAAAAATTCTTTTTTTTAAAAAATGCATTCCTTAAAGTTATTAAAGCCTTTTACCCTAGGGGTTTTTATTTTGTTGGGGCAAGCAAGAATCTGCATATAAATCTTTAGTTTAGATGAATAAATTCCCAAGGATTATCATTTTGTGCTGGGCGAGGGCGTGGATTTCGCAATTCGTTTTTTGCTTTCTTTTTTTTATTTCCCTACTTCTAATTTTTACCCTTTCTGAGGATTATGGTAAGATGTTTGAATTACTGGTTACTCAACCGAATATATTTTTCAAAAAGACTATTTTGCCTTTTTTGCCTTGGATCAATCCNCTNGCCTGTTTTTGTTCTACCATTCTAACCTTCTTTTTTTTTGAAAAAGACCGAGAGTGGTCTAATTTACAAGGTTGTTCTATTTCCCCCTACTGGATCACTTCCTCTATTTTACTTTTAAGCGTACTTTCAAGTGTGGTTACTGGAACTTTAATTCACAAGTTTTCAAGTTCCAGAGAGACCATTCATTCGCCTGCAAATAAGGCAGTTGCTTTTCAAATGAATGACCAGCAAAACGGTACATGGTATTTTGGTTCTTTTGATCATGAGAAGCTTGTGGGTGCCGAACTTCAGTATTATCTTCATAATCAATTAGGCGAAAGTTGTCTGAGAATGAGATGCAAACAAGCAAAGTGGGATGAATCTTCCGGTTGGACTTTTTATAATGGAGTCTGGTGGGGATATCTAACAAATCGGGGAATTCCCATACCGAATATCGATTTAGGTATGATTGATTGGGTTAACGCAGATGATTCATTTTTTGCGGATGAGGCGAGAAGTGTTAACTCCCCACTACGGAAGATCACTTTTCAAAGGCTCAAATTACGAGAATTTAAAGAAAATCCAGTTCCGCATATTTTGATCCAAAACAAACCTAACTTAATGTCATTAGTGGATCTAAGGAAAATCATTGATTGGTATCCAAACAAAGGCTCTCACTTTTTGGCCCCATTCAGTTACCAATTCGCGAAACTTTCAGTGAGTTATGGATGCGGAATATTAGTTACAATGATTGCTCTTTTATTAATGGCTAGAAAAGTCTCATATTCCACNAAAGAACTTACAGTCATTATTCTAATTGGAATTGTTTTGTTTTATATTCTGAGTATCCTTTTTGATGCTGTTGGCACCCGTGGAATGGTCAATCCTTGGATTGGTTCTCTAATTCCATATTTTGGATGCTTGATGCTAGTTTTGTGTTCTCCTTTCATTTTCTCTCGAATAAAGTCAGCCTTTTAATGCACAATTTCTACTTCTCGTAATTGTATACTCTCAACTACTTTATTATGAGCAAACGCATTTGTTACAGTTACTAACTGGTCGCCTTCTTCAATCCATCCGTCATCTTGTAATCTTTGAATTGCATTTTGTACCGTAATTTCAGGATCATCAGAAAATTCCATTAAAAAAGGTTCGATCCCCCAAATAAGGCGAAGTCGCCTATGCAAGCCTCGAACATCAGTAAATGCAAAAAGAGGTGCACCATTTGGTCGAAGGGCTCCAAGTTTTGCAGCGAGATCTCCACTTCTTGTAAAAACTAAGACAGCAGAATTTTTCATCCTCATGGCAAGCATAGCAGCTGAACGGAGCATCTTTGCCTTTGGACGGAATAATTTTAAGTTTTCGGTGAGTCCAGGTTGAATCTCCTCTTCCATTCTNGAGGCTATTCGAGTGAGCAATTGGACACACTCCAAAGGANACTTTCCAGTTGTTGTCTCACCGCTTAGCATTATGCAATCAGTCCCTTCGTTAACTGCGTTTGCGACATCACTGATTTCTGCTCTGGTGGGAACGGGAGATTCGATCATTGATTCCAGCATATGAGTTGCNATGATTACTGGTTTACCTGCTGCTAAACAAGATCCAACGGCTTTCCTCTGGATAATTGGTAAGTCTTCAAAAGCGCATTCTATTCCTAAGTCTCCTCGAGCAACCATTATGGCATCAGATGCTTGAATGATTTCTTCAATATTTTTAACTCCTTTTTGGTCTTCAATTTTTGCTATGATCTGGGCATCTGAACCGTTTTCTCTTAAAAAGCTTCTAAATAAATCAATAGAATCTGCATCACGGGTAAAAGAGAGGGCAAAAAAATCGTGTTCACATTTTATTCCAATCATTGAATCCCGCCTGTCTTTTTCGGTCAGTGACGGTAGACCAGTTTCAATTCCCGGAAGATTAACATGCCTACGACTTTTAAGCGTGGAGTCTTGTAAAACCTGGCAAATGATAATGTCAGAAGAAGACTCATCAACCAAAAGAGGTATTAATCCATTGTCCAATAGTACTGTGTCTCCTGATTTTATATGTTCCGGAAGTTTGTCATAATTCACCTCGACCTGCCAAATTCCATCTTTCAAAGGAGGATTGGGCTGTGCACAAAAAACCAAATCCAATCTGTCTCCTTTTTTAAGTTCTACTTCATTATGTAAGTAACCAGTTCTGATTTCGGGTCCTTTTACATCCATCATTATCGCAGGTTCCCGATTGAGTTTATTACCAATTTTGCGAACTC
>NHDJ01000123.1 GCA_002167265.1 Verrucomicrobia bacterium TMED56
AAATCAATGTCGAGGGAAGTTTTTACGCCGATACATTTTCCATTTTTGACAATAAGTCCGACAACAAGTGTTTGAAAAATGGAAAGGTTGTTGGACTGTTCAAGAACATGTTTCATTCTTAACTGATACTTCTTCTTGTCACACTGTGCTCTTGGGGCTTGTACCGCAGGACCTTTTGAAGTATTTAATAACTTGAATTGAATACCAGTAAAATCTGTATTAAGGGCCATTTCTCCACCAAGAGCGTCAATTTCTCGCACGATTTGACCTTTTGCTTGTCCACCTATCGCAGGATTACAACTCATTTGAGCAATTGTATCTAAATTACCAGTTAAAATTAAAGTCTTGGCTCCAATTCTTGAAGATGCAAGTGCAGCTTCGCAACCGGCGTGTCCGGCTCCACATATTATAACGTCGAAATTTGACGATATATTTTTGCTGATGTTCATTTGCCGATACAAAAACTAGAGAAAAGAACATCCAACATGTCTTCATTATTCTTTTCTCCGGCTATTTCACTTAATTTATCAATCGATTCTTTTAAATCAGGTACACATAACTCGATCTCTATCTGATTATTTAATTTTGCAATACAAGACTTCAAAGGGATTAAAGCAAGTTTGAGTAAATTTGATTGTCGAAGATTAACTGATACATTATATTCCTTTTTAATTTCAAAATTTTTATGTAGTTTGACTTTAATTTCGCCTATTAATTTTTCTATTGATTCATAATTATTGGTAGATGTATATATCATATCCTTTAAAATATTAGGGAGGCTTTGACTATTCAACTTTTGTTGTAAATCATTTTTATTAAGAACGATTAAAACTTTTTCTGTAGAAATAATTTCTTCAATTTGTTTTTCAAATTTAGTAGGGTAGGGTTGTGAAGCATCAAGTACCATCACAATTAAATCAGCAATCCTAAGAATTTCTTCAGATTTTCTAATTCCTATCTTTTCTATGTCCTTTGCGTTTTCTCGAATTCCTGCTGTATCATATAATTCAAATTCAAGGTCTTCCAAATTAACAGTGTGATTTATAAAATCTCTGGTTGTGCCTGGATTTATATCTACGATAGCTCTTTCACTGCCAACAATTTTGTTAAATATGGAACTTTTTCCGGCATTTGGGGGACCGATTAGAGCCACATTTAACTTTCTATTAAATATGTCTATTCTCTTTGAAATTTTTATCAAATTGATAATCTTTGATTGGATTAAATCTAATTCAATAATTATTTTCGAATTCTGTTCTTCACCTAAATCATCCTCTGGAAAATCTATAAAAGCCTCGATTTCTGCTTGTTGAATAAGTATGTTTTGTTGTATTTCCCTGATCGTTTCAGTCAGATTACCATTGAGGTTTTTATTAGCTAATTCCAGTGCTCTTCTACTTTTGGCGGATATAAGTTCTGCAATAGCCTCTGCTTGAATAAGGTCAATTTTACCGTTCTGATATGCTCTAAATGTAAATTCCCCTGGGTCAGCAATTCTACAACCCCTTGCCAACAAATCACTTATGATTTCGTTTACGATAATCGGATTACCATGGCAAATTATTTCAATTGAAGATTCTGATGTAAATGACTTTCCAGATTCGAAATATGTTACAATTATTTGATCCGGAGAATTTCCATTCAAATCTAGATATCTTTTGTAGTAAGCATGCCTCGGAGTAGGGTGGGGGAGGTTGCATGCTTCTAGTAACAAACCTCTTGTTAAATTGCCACTGACTCTAATAACAGCTAAAGCAGAGATACCCTCTGGAGTCGCTTGTGCGACGATTGTGTCAGTCATTAGATCGATCTATTTATTTCAATCAGAATCATCATCTTGACTTTGTGCTAACACTGCACCCACGGAAACCTCTACCTTTTCCAGAATCGCATCCGTTATGGTTTTCATGAGCTTATTGTCTTCAGCTAATGCTTGTTTTGATGCCTCTCTTCCTTGACCAACTAAATTTCCCTCATAAGAAATCCAAGCCCCTTTTTTATCNAGGATTTTGTGTTCTAGGCCCAAGTCGATGATGGAGCCTGTTCTNGAAATTCCTTCGTCGTACATTATGTCAAATTCGCATGCAGTGAATGGAGGCGCAATTTTGTTTTTTACAATTTTTAAGCGGGTACGCGATCCGGTAACAGTACCGTTTGGTTCCTTAATNTGCCCAATTCTNCTAATGTCCATTCTTATNGAGCAAAAGAATTTGAGTGCTCTTCCTCCGGGTGTTGTTTCAGGACTACCAAACATCACACCTATTTTTTCTCGAATTTGATTTGTGAAAATACAAACACAATTAGTTTTGGCAATTGCTGCAGTAAGTCTTCTCATGGCTTGACTCATCATTCTTGCCTGTAAACCCACGGTGGTATCTCCCATTTGGCCATCAAGTTCTTGTCGAGAAACTAGTGCCGCAACTGAATCAACTACTATAACATCTATTGCACCCGAGCGTATAAGCGTTTCAGTTATGTTTAGGGCATCTTCTCCACTCTCAGGTTGTGAAACCATAAGGTTGTCCAAGTCAACCCCAACAATTTTTGCATATCTAGGGTCTAGTGCATGTTCTACATCAACAAACACTGCATTGCCTCCATTTCTTTGTGCCTCAGCAATAACACTTAAACAAAATGTTGTTTTCCCAGATGATTCTGGACCATATATTTCTACGATCCTACCTCTTGGTAAACCTCCGGCTCCGAGAGCCAAATCGATAGCCAATGAACCACTCGAGATAACAGATACATTCATCTTCGTGGCATCTCCTAGCCTCATAAGCGCACCTTCGCCAAACTTTTTGTTTATACCTTGAACTGCTAAGTCAAGATCAGCGTTAGTACCTTTACTTGTTGAAATATTCTTTGTTTGCTTTGCCATTTTTTACCTTTTCTGATTTCACTCTGTAATCATTAGTAAGGTAATCAAGTCGTTTTATATTTTTTTGGCAAAGATATATTCAAATAAGAGCTCTAATCCTTACTTCAATTTTTTCCGATGAATATCAAGCATATCCTTTGGGATTGGAACGGCACCCTAATTAATGACACTTCTCTTTGCGTTAAAATTTTGAATAATTTCCTAACCATTCGGTCGAAATCAAGTATAAGTGTTAATTTTTATAGAAATAATTTTTATTTTCCCGTTTCAGGATTTTATAAATCAATTGGACTGCCGCATGAAGGTAAGGAATTTAATCTCTTATCTAAAATGTTCATTTCTAATTATAAGGATTTGTGGAAACAATGTTCATTACAACCTCATGCGGAAAAAGTTCTTCGCAAAATAAATGATCTAAATCTTAAACAATCAATCTTAAGTGCTGGTCATCAAAATGATGTGGCATCTTTTGTTTCAGAACTCGGGCTTAATAAGTATTTCTACAGCGTTAATGGTACTAACAATATCCAGGCACAAGGTAAAGTAGGTACCGCACTAAAATTAACTTCTAAACTTAACCTTCAACCTCAGGAAATTCTTTTAGTTGGTGACACGCTCCATGATTCACAGGTTGGTGATTATATTGGTTGTCCAACATTGCTTTTTTCTAAAGGTCACAACTCTCCATCAACTCTTGCAACTTCCAAAAGAAAAATAATAGACGACTTAATGCAACTAATGGATTTTGTTCAACATTGACCCTGTTCCCTAATACTTTAGAAATGCAATTTGCATGAAAAGGGTGTTCATTAAGACATATGGTTGCCAAATGAATGAGCGAGATTCTGAGTCCGTAGCTCACGACCTCGTGAAAAACGGCTATGAATTGGTAGAAAGCGAAAAAAATGCTGATGTTGTTCTTCTCAACACCTGTAGCGTACGAGAACAGGCAGAACAAAAGGCCATCGGTAAAGCTGTTCAAGTTCTTACTAGTTCGAAATCTGAAAAAAAACCGACTTTAGGAATTATGGGTTGCATGGCTCAAAACCGTGGATCGGAATTAAGCGGTAAAATACCAGGCGTTGATTTGATAGTAGGAACTCAAAAATTTCATCGTGTATCTGAATTTTTGGACAAAATTTCCTCAGAAAAAAACCATTCTACAAGTGAACCCTTAATTTCGATAGATGAGGAATTCGGTTCNCAAAATACTATCAATCAACATTTATCTTCCAACCTAAATCAAGTCTCCGCCTTTGTATCAATCATGCAAGGTTGCAACATGAATTGCTCCTTCTGCATTGTTCCCAAAACTAGGGGCAAAGAAAGATACAGAGAAATGGAGGATATCTGTGATGAGATAAAAAAACTATGCGATAGAGGAGTCCGTGAAGTTACCCTTTTAGGCCAGATTGTAAACGCCTATGGAAGAGGTGTGTTCAGCAAAAAAAATGGGAAAACCCCATTTGTTCAACTTTTAGAAAAAATTCACCAAATTGAAGGGATTGACAGAATTCGTTTTACATCCCCACACCCTACTTCATATGGCTCCGACTTGATAGAATCTTTTGGCAGACTCCCGAAGTTATGTAAGTATGCACATCTTCCGATGCAAAGTGGGTCTGACAAGATTCTCAAGTCTATGAACAGACCATATTCCAAAAATAGGTTTTTATCCATTGTAGATTCGCTAAGGACTGTGTCTCCAGGAATTCGTCTGAGTACGGATGTAATTGTTGGCTATCCGGGAGAGACGGAAACGGAATTCCTTGAAACTATAAATGCATTTAAACAGGCTAATTTCGAAATGGCATTCATATTTAAGTACAGTGAAAGGTCAGGAACTCCTGCTTCAAAAATGGATGATCAAGTACCGCAAAAAATTAAAGAGGAAAGAAACCAATTGCTTTTAAAACTTTTGGAANAACAGTCATATAATTCTAATTTGAAATTGCTAAATTCTAGAATGAAAGTTTTGATAGAATCCAACGCCCGGAAGGGGAGGGGAGACCTAATGGGACGTACCGAATGTTATCGAAAAGTTATTTTTCCTGGCAATCAAGATTTGATAGGTAAAATAGTTACAGTAACTATCAAAGATGTTTCCAGCACTATCCTTAAAGGAGCCTTAATTTAAGCAAACATCATGACCTTATTTCAATTTTCTTTAACAACATCTTTGATTATATCATTTTTGGGTCTTTTTGCTTGGGTACAAAAGAGTAAATTTTCCGAATACATGCTAACCTTTTCTCGATCAAATAAAGCCTCCGTAATTCTTCTAACTGTAGCACTTGGATGGTTTATTTTTCGATATGTTTTAAATCTATCTGAAGCTGATTTTGGAAATTATAAATTGGTAATAGCCATGGTTGCAGTGTTCATTTATTTTGGATCTTTTGCCCTGGTTAAAGACTTTCTTTCAGTTCGTGCATTATGCATAATTTGCTTATTCTATTCTAGAGAGGTACTAGACGCTGCATGGTTGCAAGACCCACCAAGCCGATTATTCTTAGTATCAGTTATTTACATCTTGATAATCCTGTCACTGTATTTGGGGGCATGGCCATACCGTTTTCGAGATTTTTTTAATTGGCTAGGTCAAAAAACTCAAAGAGTTATAATTTTGAAATCCATTATTTTGATTACGGGCTTACTAATGCTCGGAATATCATTTTCTCTCTAAATGGCTCTATTAATAGTCATTTCAGGTCCTGCAGGAGTTGGAAAGACAACAATTTGCAATCGATTACTTGATGAGTTTAAAAACAGCCTTTCAAGAGTGGTAACGACAACAACAAGGGCACCTAGAATAGGAGAAACTGATGGTATTGATTATTTTTTTATTTCAAAAAATAATTTTGAGGAAAATTTGCAGAATGGTAACTTTTTAGAACATGAGATTATTCATGAGAACTACTACGGCACAAGCAAGTCTGCGGTCACTCAAAAATTGCAAGACGGAAAAGATATTTTGATAAATATTGATGTTAAAGGCGCAGAAAGCTTGAGGAAAAAAATCTGCGATTTTCAAAATCTGGGTCAAAAACTTATTTCTATCTTCATCAAGCCAAATAGCATTGAAGAGCTTAAAGCTAGGCTACTAAACAGGGGCTCGGATAATTTGAAGGAAATAAGTAAAAGACTTAAGACCGCTGAGCACGAACTACAATATGCATGTCACTTTGATCACACAGTCCTTTCTTCGCAAAAAGAAAACGACTATCAAACTATCCGATCAATTTATTTGAAATCTTCTCAGGAAAGTTAGGGTACTAAGCTGGTTGTTCAGGGCGCTCGGGATGCAACCAGTCAATGTGAAAAAATTTACCTCTTTCATCATCAGTTCTTTCATATGTATGTGCACCAAAATAATCGCGCTGGGCTTGCAACAAATTCTGAGGCAATCTAGCTGTGCGATAGCCATCGTAATAAGAAAGAGCCGAAGAGAATGTGGGCATTGGAATACCATGAATAGTACCAAGACAAATGACATTTCTCCAATTTTCCTGATATTTATGAATGCAATCTCTAAAGTACTGGTCCATAAGTAAATTTGACAATTCAGGGTCTCGCTCGTACGCCTCAGTAATTTTTTGAAGAAAGGCTGCTCTGATGATGCATCCCCCTCTCCAAATTTGAGCAATTTCACCAAAATTTAATTTCCAGTCATACTCCTTCTGCGCCTCTCTCATTAGTTGAAATCCCTGTGCATAAGAACATATTTTGGAGCAATAAAGAGCATCCCTCACAGACTCTACCAAATCTTCAGTGCTTCCTTCATAGGCATTACTCAAAGGTGCATCCAATATTTTTGAAGCTTCTATTCTCTCTTCCTTTACTGCGCTCAAACAACGTGCGAAAACGGCCTCGGCAACAGTAGGAGCAGGAACTCCCATGTCTAATGCATTCACCGAGGTCCATTTACCCGTTCCCTTTTGTCCTGCTGNATCCAAAACGATTTCGACAAATGGAAGATCAGTCCGAGGGTCTGATTGTTTCAGAATGTCAGCTGTAATCTCAATCAAAAAAGAGTCCAGTATTCCACAATTCCATTCCTCGAAGATTTCTCCTATCTGAAAGGCAGTTAACTTTCCTACTTNAGATAATATGTGGTACGACTCACAAATCATCTGCATATCCCCATATTCGATCCCATTATGAANCATCTTCACATAATGACCGGCTCCATCTGTGCCAATGTATGAGGTGCAAGATGTTCCGCCAGAAACTGGATTCCCGGGAGTTGAACCTTCGATTGGTTTCCCTGTCCCATCATCCACTTTAGCAGAAATTGATGTCCAAATTTCTTTAATTTCCTCCCACGCCTCTAAACTACAACCCGGCATCAAGGAAGGTCCAAAGCGTGCTCCTTCCTCTCCTCCACTCACACCAGAACCCACGAAATGCAAACCTTTATCGTTTAATTTTTTCTCTCTATCGATTGAATCAGTCCATTTCGCATTTCCGCCATCGATAATAATGTCTCCCATGTCCAAAAAAGGTAATAGCGAGTCTATCACTGCATCTGTGGCACGACCTGCTTGAACCATAATAATTATCTTTCTTGGCCGACTGAGTGAACCAACAAAATCTTTGAGTTCTTGAAAGCCATCCAAGTTAGAAGTGCTTGAATTTGTCTCTAAAAAAGCTTTGGTCTTTGAAAAGGTACGATTGTAAACCGATATCTTAAACCCATGATCTGCAATATTGAGGGCTAAATTTTGACCCATTACTGCTAGNCCTACCAACCCAATTTCCGAAGTGCTCATATTCATAACTCTTTTTAATATCTCAAGTTATGGAAATGGCGAGTATGAATGATCTAAATTGGNGTGGCTGCCGGAAATTTATCCTCAAATGGAAAGTCGTCTGCGGACTTTTTCTTGGTTGGTCTTTGAAAAATTGTTGCTGGGTTGGTTGTGTTCGGGCTGATATTAAATTTTCGAATCAGCAGAAGCATATCCCGGCTACTGGTTTTCACCTTTTTTGTGGCAAGAGAATTCATTGCTTCCAAAGACGCATCCGCATTCAACCTAGTAATCGAGGTAATCATATTTTTCTTAGCGGCCAACTCCATATCATCAATGTCATTATCTACGAAAAAAGTTTCTCTGTAGTCGGTTGCAAAACCGGATCCTATTAACGAGCCCTCAGTGACTCCCTGCTTGGCCGCTTGCTTAACTATTATTGGATCCCCATTTCCACTTTCCGACGCACCCAAAATGGATCCAATTGTAGCCCCGTATGCAACTGCTTGAACAGTCTTATTACTAATATTGTCGTTTTCATTAGTAACAGGATTTCCTCCTTTTATACCAACAGTTGTAAAAGTAGCCCCAAGGGATGAACCGTGAGAACTTGTACGGGCAATTTCCACGGTTAAATCCTCGGTCAATCCTTGCGGCTTTTCAACATTATTTAAAGCCAGTGTGCTGGTTGCTCCGTAAGATGCTCCCTGTGCAGAAAAGTTAATGATNGGAAGTAACTCTTCATCCTCTCCAAAATAAATTACATTTGCTACATTTGCCACCATCGAGCCTTTTGCTGACTGACTTGATACCATTTTAATTTCCTCCCAACCAACATTGACATCATTAGCTGAAAGATTAGCGATCGCTGTTAGGGCACCTTGCGAAGATCCCGCGGACAAAGCCTTAGAGAGTAGCTTTCTCATATTATAAGGATTTGAAAGTTGTGGAGTTATCTTGTTGATTGCAGTTTCCGAGTGAGCTCCCATTGCAACGCCAAAGGAGATTGCTTCTGCAATATCATTATATTCAATCCCAGCTAAATTATTTTCTGAGGCAAGCTTTATACCATAATTTGAGAGTGAATAAGAAAGTTCCTCAGACAAATCAATTGCTTGACCTGATATTGCAAGATTAGGATCAGAAAAAAACACTCCTGTCGATCCAGTTGAAACTCCGGATGTAGTTGATTTTAAAATTTCCAGAATGAAGTCTTCATTCTCAGCACCAATATCAACTGCAAACTCATAGACTCCCCTTAAAATAGATTCGCTTAAGACATTTAATGAAACTGATGCATTAGCGTCGGATTGATTTTGGCTTGAATAGTGTGCTTCAAGAAACGACTGAGATAGACCCAAGGCAGCATTATTTACAATATTGGTTTTCAGCGGGTCAAAATTATAAAATTGAGGGACTCCTCCAAATTTCATGATTTCACTTTCTACTAAGTCGTTTTTAGTTACAAGTTCAACACCTGGGGTGAAATCCGTTTGATTAAAATCAACGCCATTTGCATTACCAGTCAGATAAAGTGATAAGACTGAGTGGTAAAATGAAGAGATTCCGTCCGCAAGGTCATTTTGTCCGCTCAAAGCACTGATGGATGAAAAAAACTGCTTGGAAAGTTTGTTCACACGATCAGATACACCAGTATTTAATCCTTGAAGTCCAAGCGGGTCAGTTATGAAGTTTTCCAATAAAATTCTGCTGGCATTCTTGAGGAAGGTATTATCTACTGCTCCGTTGTTTGATGCAGCTTTGAAAAGTGTTTCTGAAGCAACTCCAACAGCATCGGTAAGGGCATCATCAGAAATTGAATTGGCGCCGGTTTGATTACGGTCCTTAGCATCCAATAAATAATTAAGAGTATAGTCATAAGCGGCTAAATATTGCCCACCCGTCATATTCCCGTAAAAGTTTTCCAAATTTGACTTCAAACTTCCGTTAAAGTCACCTCCCTGAAATGAGTCATCAACTGCAGATATTAAAGTTTGGTTCTGGTCGAATCCTAAAAAAGTTGAAGAAAATCTTCTTTGTCCATTATTTTCACTTATAAGAAATGAGTAAGGAAAACTTAAAAAAAGTAAAAATAGTTGAGGGCAAAACTTACGCTTCATAACGGATATATATTGTAATTCATCATGAAAGTTAAAATCAAGGTCAATTTACAACAGAACTCCGATTGAGGGATAGTTTCCTGTATCCCAATAAAAATCCAAATGTAAGTGAAAACAAAAGTAAGTTTGCAAATGATTTGTTTGGAAGGTCCACACAGGAATATCCGATGTATACAAGGCATCCAGCAGATATAAGCCTAAAGTAATAGTTTTTTGAAAATAAAAATTCCCTTAAAATAATAAAAAACATCGGGAATAAAATCAGG